>NZ_JAVRCS010000043.1:0-51024 GCF_034530635.1 Nostoc sp. EspVER01 | reverse complement strand
TCCGCGCTTGGATGGCTCCTCAAGATCAACCCCACGAACAATTTGTATTCCCTGAAGAAGTTCTACCTCGCGGTAACGCTCTCTAAGAATTCAAATTTGACCATGACCTGAATTAGGGTTGTGGTTGGCGAAAATTGACAGACCTAGATAAAATAATCTCCTTTTAATCAGCCAATAAAGTGTCAATTTTCACTATTCTCCAGTAATCTCCCATCAAAGAGGTGGGAGATTTTTCTTCTATATATGGTTAATATCTCTAAATTTATATGTTATGTTAGGTGAAGGTTATGAACCCAGAGTAAATTCTCTGCCCTTTTGAAACTAAGACCGCTTAGGCAATAAGGAGGTGATGCCCATGATAGAAAGTAGTAAATGCATGGGTCATCAGGTTGCAGTTAGCCGGCTGCGCGCCGGGGCTGTTCTCTAAAAGTTAGCCTTAGTTATCTTTGAGATACTAAGTTAGCTCAAGTAGCTAGGCAAGCTCGGAGTTCCTTCCGGCAGTCTGGTTGCAACCTGAAGACCCGCTAGACCGCTCTGATTTAGATCGTCTGATCTAAATCAGGGCGGATAGTTTTTTAGGGGTGATTTTTGTTTTTTCAATGGTTGCTTTTAAAAAATAGATAGCGATGGCTGCCGTGAACAAAGGCAACCGATTTAAGTTTTCTTAAAAAGCATAAATATCTTGCCTTTAACCTTGGAGTATATGACCAAATGTGAGAAATAGCGTCTATCTACCAAGCCCTATTTAAATCTAGACACACGAATTGTGGCTTAATTTATCCTCCCATACTTTGTGTGTGGAGAATAAAAGCAGTTTGCTTTGTCAGATGCAAAATGTTGTAACAAATATATAAGTAGGAATTTCTTGATATGCCACAACTACTCACCGAAGCGGAAATTCAAGAACAGGCAAAGATTCTGTCAGATTGGACTGTTAAAGACTCCAAGTTGCAGATTACCCGCACATTCAAAGATTTTATTGCAGCAATTGAGTTTGTCAATAAGCTGGTTGAGCCGGCTGAATCAGCGGGACATCATCCAAATATAGAAATTTCCTACAATAAAGTGAAGATTACACTTACAACACATGATGCAGGCGGATTGACGCAGTCAGACTTTGATGTAGCACGGGTGATTTCCCAGATCAACTAACTGATTTCTTCTAACATCTTGCACCAGACTACAGAAAGTCACTGCGATATACGGTTTATATAGCCGAGCTAGTGTGTTCTAACTGGCATGAAATTTATACCATAGGTCAGTGGAAGAAGTGATTTTTGATGGCAAACTGCTAAATGTCTTAGGCTTTCAGCAATTTAGCCTGCATAGAGAGTGAATGACCCAAACCCTACTCCCTGCTTAGATATTTAGATAAGTCTGTGTGACAGTTATTAAGGCGATCGCTGCAATCTTGCCATCTAGATCAGATGTTTTATAATGTTATGATATAAAGATATGTTTTTGCATAAGTTAATCACATCAGTTTTTAACCCAAAGTTAATCGTTTATTAGCTTTGCAAAAACTAGAATTGTAGTAGTGACAACTATGCCTCATCCATAGGTTTCAATGAGATGTCGCATTTTCGAGAATTAGGTGTAACGAAACCAATTATCTAAACAAGGTGTGAGGAGTAAAGTGAAAATGTCTAATCTATTATGGAAATCCTTAGTGGTTAGCCCAGCAGTTTTGGGAGCAACATTGTTAGTTTCGGCAACAGCAATGGCGGCCCCAAACCCAACCACACAAGTATCAGCAGCCAAACAACTAGGTGTAACCGAAGTTGCCCAACAGCCAGAAATATTGGCTCAAACAACCATAGATCAAGTTAATCGCTACAGCAGTGAAGGCAACCAAGGTAATTCTCAGTCTCAAGTAACATCGGTTTCTCAATTTTCCGATGTACAACCTACTGACTGGGCATTCCAAGCATTGCAGTCCTTGGTTGAACGCTATGGTTGTATTGCAGGTTATCCAAATGCGACTTATCGCGGTAATCGTGCTTTGACCCGTTATGAATTTGCCGCTGGTTTAAATGCCTGTTTGGATCGGGTTAACGAATTGATTGCCACAGCAACCGCTGACTTGGTAACAAAACAAGATTTAGCCACCTTACAACGGTTGCAAGAAGAATTTTCCGCAGAATTGGCAACCCTACGTGGTCGTGTAGATTCCTTAGAAGCGCGGACTGCTGAATTGGAAGCGAATCAGTTCTCCACCACCACAAAACTAGTCGGTGAAGCCATTTTTGGTGTTACTGATGTGTTTGGAGGTAACACTGGTGACAACAACAATACTGTCTTCCAAAACAGAGTACGTTTAGACTTGCAAACCAGCTTCACTGGTAAAGACGTTTTACATACTCGTCTCGCAGCTGGTAATGCAACAGCCTTTACACAATTTGACAACGCTAATAATCCACTCAATACTGCTGAAGGCACACAAACATTTCAAGCTGGTATCGGCGATGGTAACAACAGTGTCAAGATAGACCGCTTGACTTATGAAGCTCCCGTAGGCCCAGCCCAAGTTTACCTCGCAGCTAGTGGTGGACGACACAGCCATTATGCTGCTGTCAACAATCCTTACTTTTTTGATAATACTGACGGTGGTAACGGTGCTTTATCTACCTTTGCTTCTGAAAGTCCCATCTATAGGATTGGTGGCGGTGCTGGTATAGCGCTCAATCTGCCCCTTGGTAAAGGTGGTGGTATTTTAGGAAATAGCTCAATCACTGCGGGTTACTTGGCATCACAAGCTAACGATCCTGCTCTTAGTTCAGGTCTGACCAACGGCGACTATGCCGCTTTAGGACAGTTGAACTTTAGTGTAGGCGATCGCGTAGCTTTAGCTGCTACCTACGTCCACGGATATAGTGCCAGTGGTGCTTTATTCGACTCTGGTACAGACGGAACAACTGGAGGTTTTGATGTAGGTACTGGACAAGCTAACTTTTTAGGTAATGCAGCCGGTCTAGCAGGAGGTGTAGCAACCCCAGCTAGCAGCAACTCCTACGGTGTGTCGGCTGCGTTTAGACCTAGCGACAAACTATCCATTAGTGGATTCGTCTCTTACCATGACGTTACAGGTGTCGGTGCAGGTGATGATTATCAAGCTTGGAGCTACGGTTTAGGGGTAGCCTTACCTGATTTCGGTAAAAAAGGTAACGTTTTAGGTGTTTTTGCTGGTGCAGAACCTTATTCCTTTAACCGCCCAGGTTTTGGTGGCAACAATGATATACCCTACCACTTTGAAGGCTTCTACAAGTATCGTGTGTCGGATAACATCTCTGTAACTCCTGGTGTAATCTGGTTGACCTCTCCTGGTCAAAACAGCGATAATGATGATGCTATTATCGGTACGCTCAGAACTACTTTCACCTTCTAGAGTGTTGATTATCTGCTGACAAATTTGAACTCTATTTCTCCCCGCCATTAGGTGGGGTTTTTTGTTTTCGATAATAATAATGGATAAACCCCAGTAGTTAACCGGAGTATAATAGAAAAGTTAGGAGTTAGAAGTTATGAGTTATGGCGGGTTTGAGATGAATAGACCAGAGTAATACCCACTCTACAAGTGACTTACGCCGCAAGCAGCTTTTTATGAGCGAGCTTTTTTAGTAGAAGTTGGCGGTATAAAGCTACATATTGCGTAGTATCTTAATTCTACCAATTTGAGATTTTGAATTTTGGATTTGAGATTGAAGGAAAAAGCGTTCGACTGAGCGCTCACGCCGAAATCTCAAATCCAAATTGAATGACTCCTAACTCCTAATTTCTACCCCTAACTTAATTGCTGCTTGTGGAACTATCCTGTAAATCAGAATACGCAATTCTCGCCTTATTAGAGATGGCTGCTCATTACGAAAGCGGCGAACCGCTGCAAATTCGACAAATTGCAGCACAACAAAACATACCCGATCGCTATCTGGAACAGCTACTAGCAACCTTGAGGCGTGGCGGTATAGTTAAAAGTCAGCGTGGATCAAAAGGTGGCTATCTATTAACGCGAGAACCTCGAAAAATCATCCTTTTTGAAATTTTAGAATGTTTAGAAGGGTTAGAAGCGCGGGCTGGTGAAGAAAACGTTAATTCCAAAAGCATAGACAGTTCAGTTATAGAAGAAATTTGGCAAGAAGCAAGTCGCGCGGCAAATTCAGTCTTGCAAAAATATACGCTCCAGGATCTTTGTGAAAAACGAGATTCGCGGCGCCAATTAGATATCATGTACTACATTTAGTCAAGAGTCATTTGTCATTTGCTGATGACTAATGACCAATAACAAATAATTAATAATTAAGGACCAATTTATGCGAATAGCTCGTAACATTACAGAACTTGTTGGTCGTACACCCCTAGTACAGTTGAACCGCATTCCTCAAACAGAAGGATGTGTTGCGGATATTGTGGTGAAACTGGAAAGTATGAACCCATCGGCATCAGTTAAAGACCGGATTGGGGTAAGTATGATTAACGCCGCAGAGGAGGAGGGGCTAATTACTCCTGGGAAGACAGTATTGGTAGAACCCACTTCTGGAAACACCGGTATTGCCCTAGCAATGGCAGCAGCCGCTAAGGGTTATCAATTAATTTTGACAATGCCAGAAACGATGAGTGGAGAGCGTCGGGCAATGTTGCGAGCTTATGGAGCAGAACTGGAACTAACACCAGGAATGGAAGGCATGAGTGGGGCAATTCAACGAGCGCAGCAAATAGTTAATACTACACCAAATACCTATATGTTGCAGCAGTTCCGCAATCCAGCTAATGCAAAAGTGCATCGGGAAACTACAGCGCTTGAAATCTGGGAAGATACCGATGGACAAGTTGATATCATTGTGGCGGGAGTGGGTACAGGTGGTACGATCACTGGTGTAGCAGAAGTGATTAAAGCACGCAAGCCTAATTCCAAGGCGATCGCAGTTGAACCAGCCAATAGCCCAGTTTTATCTGGGGGACGACCAGGACCCCACAAAATCCAGGGAATTGGTGCTGGGTTTATTCCCCAAGTATTAAAGATAAAATTGATTGATGAAGTGATTACTGTCACCGATGAAGATGCGATCGCTTATAGTCGGCGTTTGGCAAAAGAAGAAGGGCTATTATCTGGCATTTCCAGTGGAGCAGCTTTATGTGCAGCAATTCGCGTCGCCCAACGTCAAGAAAATAAGGGACGTTTAATTGTGATGATTCAGCCTAGCTTTGGTGAGAGGTATTTGAGTACACCGTTGTTCCAAGACCTGGACGCAAGGTTAGCCACTAGCGTCAGTTAACGATACATTGAATTAATGGTCAATTCTAAGCACGTTTCTAACCATTACGAAACTCTCAAAGTTAGTCCAAGTGCAAGCCTTGCGGAGATTAAGCAAGCTTATCGCCGCTTGGTTAAATTGTTTCATCCTGACAGTAATCAGGAAACAGCCGATCGCGAGCAAATTATCCGCATCAATGCAGCTTATGAAGTTTTAGGCGACAACCAAAATCGCCGCAATTATGACCAAGAACTGCAACATGACTCCCAAAAATTAAATAGCGATCGCCAACAACGTACAGCATCAGCCCAAAACCATTACCAGACAAGACGAAAAACTGGACGGGATGTTGACGAGCAAGTTGAAGAATGGCTGCGCCAAGTTTACCAACCAGTAAATCGCTTGCTTTGTACAATTCTTTATTCGTTAGAAGAACAAATGGAGCAATTAGCTGCCGATCCCTTTGATGATGAGTTGTTAGATGAATTTCAGGAATACTTAAAAACCTGTCGAGATGACCTCAAGCAGGCACAAACTACTTTTCGCTCCCTGCCAAATCCCCCTAGTCTCGCAAGAACGGCGGCTCACCTTTACTACAGCCTCGATCAAGTAGCAGATGGACTCGATGAATTAGGTTATTTTCCTTTGAACTACGATGAGCGTTATTTACACACAGGTCATGAACTATTCCGTATAGCTTCGAGATTGCACTGTGAAGCACAAGCGTCTGTTACATAGTTATTGGGCATTGGGCATTGGGCATGGGTCAATATCGCTTGATATCAAAGGATAAATGACCAAGGACAAACGACTAATGACGAAGAATTTAGTTTATGCTGGAAGCAGAAAAAGATTAAGAAAGTTTAAATTCTGCTCATAGTGTACTCATGCCATGTATTGTTAATCGCCGCGCCCAGTTTGCAGCAAGTCATCGTTATTGGTTACCAGAACTGAGTGAAGCCGAGAATATTGAGAAATTTGGTGCTGGTTCTAGATTTCCAGGACACGGGCATAACTATGTCTTATTCATCTCCCTAGCCGGGGAATTGGATGAATATGGTATGGTGCTGAACTTGTCTGATGTGAAACACGTAATTAAACGGGAAGTTACCAGTCAATTGGACTTCTCTTATCTCAATGATGTATGGGCAGAATTTCAACAAACTCTGCCTACCACTGAGAATATTGCACGGATTATCTGGCAACGGCTAGCACCTCATTTGCCTCTAGTCCGTGTGCAGTTATTTGAACATCCTGAACTTTGGGCAGATTATATGGGAAACGCAATGGAAGCTTACCTCACCATCAGTACTCACTTTAGCGCCGCCCATCGGCTAGCTCATCCTAAACTCAGTAACGAAGAAAACACTGAGATTTATGGTAAGTGCGCTCGTCCCAACGGTCACGGACACAACTACCATTTAGAAGTCACTGTCAAAGGAAAAATTGACCCGCGTACTGGCATGATTATTGATTTAGGTGCCCTGAATCAAGTGGTAGAAGATTATGTGTTAGATCCATTCGATCACACATTTTTAAACAAAGATATTCCCTACTTTGCCGAAGTTGTACCCACTGCTGAAAATATCGCACTTTACATTAGTAATTTACTGCGATCGCCCATTCAGGAATTGGGAGCTAAACTTTACAAAGTAAAATTGATTGAAAGTCCTAATAACTCCTGCGAAATCTACTGTACGGAGTCTGAATCAGATTCTGTCAGCGCATCCGTGAATCAGCCAGTATTAGCACAAGTTTAGCTAATTGCAAATTAGGCATAGGACATAGGGAATTTATCTCATCCCCATGCCCATGCCCAGCTAGAAAAGTTTACTTACTAAGCAATTAAAACTAGGTAGCAAAGGACTTGTCAGTCCATCTTGACTAAATAAGGTAGCTGCTAATTTTAATACAGCCTTAGAAACCCCCTAGCCTTTTCCTAAATCATATTTTAAAAATACCGACGGCGGGCGGAATGTCGTAAATAGCGATAAATGCCCCAAGCTAAAACTCCAAAAAAGAGATTTAGTAAAAAACGACTAAATATAAACCACAAAATATCAGTGTCAAAAAGCTTTGACGGACTCAAAGGACTAATTTTCCTGACTAAGAGAAACAGCCCGAAAATAGCATTTCCACCCAGCACGAGGGCAAACAACACTAAACTCCTCTGCCAGTAACAGCGCTGGGGTGTACGTTCTGAAATCAGGGTAATTAGAGGTTTACCTTGCACTTTTCGTAGTAATTGTTCTAGTCGCCAAAACATCCATAACAAAAACGGAAATAAACCGTAACTTAGAAAACGTATGGGTAATGAATAACCCCAAGTACTAGATAGGACATTCACTAAGGCATGACAGATTACAGAATTTAGCCAAGCCCTAAAAATAAACTTTTTGTCTCGATTTAAGCGATTTTTAGAAGAAATATAGGTTCCTAATGCATATCCCCAAGGCGCAGAGAACATCGCATGGACTGGCGTGCCGATAGTACGTTCAAAAACTGATGCTGTACCGTGGAAAAAGTAAATCCAGTTCTCTTCGGCAGTAAATCCAAGGGAAACGGCTATGGCGAAGAGAAAAACCGTAGAGTGAAGTAATCGATACTTGCGTTGCAGATAGTAAGTTGGGATAACAACCGCAGCCAACTTGCAGCCTTCTTCAATTGGGCCTATTTCTACAAGCTGCCGCAAGGCTGTACCAGGAAGCCAACGTTTCATCTGCTGCCAGTCTACAAACCAGTTGGCTACAGTTTCAAAATCCCATTCGAGTCTAAAGGCTAAAACACCAGATATTGCCCCAATGATAAAGAACATCAGTAACTTTAACAGAGGTGGGGCAAATGGTACTCGACAGTAGTAGTAGCATAGCAGCAGCAATGGTGGTATGGCTGCCCACAACACTAGAGATAAATCAACCACTCACCTGAGCAATTACTGTACGGTGACGGTGGGTATTGTTGGTGATAGTGGGAGCTTGGAAACCCGCCTCAACAATCGCTTGCTCAATGTCCAAAGCAAAATATTCATCTAAATATGGTTCGGTACTTTTGAGCAAAGTCAAAATATAGGCTGGCATTTTCTTGTAAACTTCAGATTTGGGATTCATATCCATGATTGCCAAGTAGCCACCCGGACGCAACACGCGCCGCATTTCAGCTAAAATCTGTCGGGTTGCTGATTGGGGTAATTCGTGGCACATGAGGAAAATGGAAACTAAATCAAAGGAGGCATCAGGTAGCCCGGTAGATTCAGCTTGGGCATGAAGCCAGTTAATTTTAGTTTGACGTTGCCCAGCGCGGTAATTGGCAACTGCTAAGAAGTAGGGAGATAAGTCTAAGCCTGTAATTTTGGTATGGGGATAAATTTCTTGTAGGGCAAAACTACTCAAGCCCACACTACATCCTACATCCAAGATGTCTTGCGGCTCATTAGGAATTTGACTTTTCAGGATATTGTGGTAACTTTGGCGCAACATCGGATCGCCCTGCGCTTCTTCAGAACCCTGCCAAATCTTAGCGTGGACAGCGTAAGCAGCAGGTTCTACTTCAAAAGCAGCTTGCCAACTGAGATTTCCGGT
Organism: Nostoc sp. EspVER01; assembly: GCF_034530635.1. Taxonomy (NCBI): domain Bacteria; kingdom Bacillati; phylum Cyanobacteriota; class Cyanophyceae; order Nostocales; family Nostocaceae; genus Nostoc; species Nostoc sp. EspVER01. Next base: position 42,197 of record NZ_JAVRCS010000043.1, on the reverse strand, counting down.
TTCGTAAGCATGGAATGAGGTGACGTAGTAATTGGGGTAGGAAAGCTGAGGATTTTGTACTTGAGCAAGATCGTCCTTCCAATCACGCGCTTGTAATGTTTCGACTTCTTGCGTCCAAGGCACACCAATTCTCTCAGCACGTTTAATCATCATTTGTCTAGCTTGATGCTTGGCTAGGTTAGCTAAAGGCTGGATTGCCAGTATGCCATTCACCAAGCGAGAAGCTAAACCAGGATTAGTGTTTACAGCAGCAGTCATAAATTAGTTTGCATTTAACAGCCTTTTCTACTTATGACATAGTTGCTGGAGGCCAGTCTAGATGCAAATTGAAAAACATTCTGGGGAATGGGGAGTGAAGAAGGGAATAGGTTACAGGTTATAGGGTAGAGAGTAAAGGTTATTCTCTATCATCTGTAACCTAAAACAGTTTCCCCATCTCGCATCCAAAAGGTTATTTCCTATCATATCATGTCCGCTTGATTGCTTATTAAACCCGAAGAACCCCACCCCGCCCCTCCCCGCAGGCGGGGAGGGGTTGGGGGTCTTTCTGGGGCAGGTTTTTTTGATTAGACAAATTTTTGGGATTTTAAAACCAAAACCATTGTCTGAGAACTTAAAACTACGTTCAATAATTGAGAACATTCTCAACTATTTATCGAAAGCCTAAAAGCCTGCCCTTGAAAGGGGTTGGGGGTGGGGTTATTTTATTATGGGTAATTTGGCGGACATGATATCACCTGTAACCTGTCACCTAATCTCCATGCTTCATACCCTATTTTGCACTAGGCTTAAGAGCTAATAACATCTCTAATTCACTGGTGGATTTATCTGGGCTAATAGCGGTAAAACCAAGACCACGAATGGAATTCAGGATGGTGATAGTATCGGCGTTAGATGATACAAAACTATTGATTAGGGGCACAGTTTTAGTTTTATCCATATCCAGGTAGAAATAGCCGCCATTGGGCTTTTGCAAAGAACCAGTCACGGCTTTGAAAGCGTCGCTAGTGTCAAGAGATGGATTTTTGCGATCGCTAACTGCGTCTGCAATTGGGCCACCAAGAGCTACAAATACAGTATCTTGATCTAGCCAACCATGTGCTAATAAAGCTCCTTGTCGGGGAATTTGCCATTCAGTTACGTTTTTACCACCGATATTTCTATTGGCAACGTTGATTTGTTGGGTTTTGGCAAGGGTATCCAATTTTGTCAAGGTGGCTTCGGCAGTTTTGCGATCGCTAGTATCAAATACTAAAGCACCTCCAAAACCAACACTCGCTAATACTCCTTGATTTGATGGAATCGCACCAAAGGCAAATTCCCCATTCATCCAGCCAAAAATATCCTTATCTAGGTCTATATTGGCGAATTTCAGTTGTCCTCGCGCTTGTTCCAGAGCTTGCTTCATTTCTGGATAATCTTTTGACTGCTCTACTAGCACTTCCCAACCACGGCTGATGCCATTTCCGCTAATCAGAGCAAAGGTCTCGGCAGGAAATTGCCCGACTATATTCCCAGGACTTGATTGATACTGAAATTTATTTAATTGCGGATCTAAATTAGCGATCGCTTTTACCCTCACTCCCGCATCATCAACTCCAACACCCGCTACCACAGATTTTATCTGCTTCAATTGCGTCAGGGTTTGTGGAGGTAACTGCTTTGCCTGCGGATTTCCAGCAGTTAATTGCTGTATCATTTCGGCATAGTCTGGTACATAAATTTGGGCGAGGCTGTTTTTAACATCCACTCCTTTAAGAATGCTGCTAGCACCTTCTTTACTGGCAAAAGAAGACTGCCCCTTAAACGTATCAATTGCTTTTTCTACAGCTTGCTTTTCAGGGGCTAATACCAACTGACTATCATTTAAAACTACGCTATAGGTCGGCTTGCCATTTTGTGTAGTTTCAACAATTTTTTGACCTTGATAGTCAGATTCCTGTAATTTCACCCCTTTTTGTGACTTCAATTTGTTAGCAAAATTCAAGGCGCTGAGTTTGTCCTTGATTCCCACTACTATCAGGATATTTGATTCCTGCTGTAAATTTGTTGGTACATTAGGTGTCCCAGAGGGTACGTTTAACTGTGCCGGTTTTACAGAATTTGGTGGCAATACAGCAATCATGACACCACCAGCCCAAGGCTTTATATCTTTTTCATAAGAAATGTTACTGTCACTGAACATTTGCTTATTGAAATCTTCCAGACCTTTTGCTACTAACTTTTGTGCTTCTGGAGTGCCAAACTGCTGTAATTTTGCCCAGGCTTCAGAGTCATTAGTAATATAAGTTGCCATCAGTGCTGTTGAAGGCACTACTTTCGCACTACCTAGAGCGTCTGATGTACCTACTGGTGAGCCTTTAAAGTACGTATAAGCCGCTATACTTCCTACGACAACGACGGCAGCACCAACAGCAGGAATGAGAAATTTTGATTTACTTTCAGGCATTGTGTTATCCTCTTTTGCTCAGATTGTCACCGAGATTTATACAAGTGTCACTGTAGAGTTTTCGGATTTATAATATTTCCGCTAATCCATCGCTAGACTAACCCATGACAAAAGGATTCAGCCGCACACTCGTTGGCAAGCTGCACGTCTACCCCCTCTTTGCTGAAAATTGTTGCTTTTGACATCCATAAGCTTTTGACATCCATAATTAATTGGATATTAATCATAAAAATTCTCAGTTAAATCTCATGTCTCAATTAGCAAACATGCAACTTAAAAGTGATTTTTCACCACAAATGGTGTTTCTGTAAATTAAATACATAGCAATCCTATCTGATTTGTAAAAATTGCAAGGGTAAGATTCTCGACTTCTCTAATAAGTTGAGAATCTCATTGTTTACGAATGATTTCAGATTGCTATAACACTTGGATCTCGCAGTCCATCTATACAGCAAACAAGCTAGCGATGTCTACGATGGTCACTGAGCCTGTCCTGAGCGTAGCCGTTGGCGCAGCCTCTCGTAGAGAAGGGCGCAGCCGTTCGCGCAGCGTCTCGTAAAGAAGTGCGGGCTACGCCTACGCCGATTTGTTAAAGAAGTGAAGAGGATTTGACAAGCGCAACGTCAATCTACAAGCATTACCTCTGAGGGACTTTTACATGCACTCGCCAGTATGGGAGTTTTTACGGAGACAGAAATCTGTTATTGTACTCTCACACAACTGGTATCCTGCATTTAGTTTCAACTCCAGTTGGTATTTACTGATAAAATTAGTAATCCCACAAATTAGCGGTCTAAAATTACTCTCAAAAATACTTCAACCAGATGAGGAGCGAATCTGCAAATGATATGCTGTTCATTTTAAACAAAATAGCGTGTTCAGCAGCAAGCTATCCTAAAGTTATAAAAATAATTAGGAGTATTTGTACTTAATGAGAATCTATAGAGGTGCAAGAGACTCTTGACTCAATACCAAAAAAGTGCAGAAGAACATCAGCAAAAGTAAATGCGGCAGGGATATGGAAAAAATCCCAAGATCAGTAGTCGATCTTTGGAAGTTCGGGTGAGATTAATTTCAATCTCCCAATCCCAAAGGTGAGAAGTCACCTTCATAATGCCCTGTTGAGGGAAATACATCAGATACCGCTATTTTACTTAACTACATCCAACCAAGCCAGACTTTTCAGGATTACAAGGTCAGTAAGCATCAATGTCGCAGTCTTATTTTGATACAGATAATAACGGACACAAACCTTTTGAGTTACCGGGAGCAAGACCACACTACAACCCCGATCGCCCCGGACAGGTAGAGCATATTTTTCTCGATCTCAGCTTGGATATCCCCAAGCAAAGCTATCAGGGCAGTTGTAGCATTCGCCTCTTGCCAATCCGTAATGGTATTGATCGTTTGACTTTGGATGCTGTCAACCTAAATATCGAGTCTGTGCAGGTGGACGAAGTGCCACAAAATTTTAACTATGACGGCGAACAGCTTTCCATCGAACTTTCTCAGCCAACCCAGATTGGTAAACGCTTGCTGATTGCGATCGCCTACTCGGTAGCAAAACCACAACGCGGTATTTATTTTATTCAACCAGATAAGCACTACCCAAACAAGCCTACTCAAGTTTGGACTCAAGGCGAAGACGAAGACTCTCGCTTTTGGTTCCCCTGCTTTGACTATCCAGGACAACTATCTACTTCGGAAATTCGTGTCCGCGTTCCCAACCCTCTCGTAGCAATTTCCAATGGTGAATTAATTGACACCACAGAAGATGGTGATTACAAAGTCTATCATTGGTTACAGCAACAAGTTCATCCTACCTACTTGATGACTTTAGCAGTAGGTGATTTTGCTGAAATTCGAGATGAGTGGAACGGGAAAGCTGTCACCTACTATGTCGAAAAGGGACGGGAGGAGGATGCTAAACGCAGCATGGGCAAAACTCCCAGGATGATCGAATTTTTGAGCCAAAAGTATGGCTATCCATATCCTTTTCCGAAATATGCCCAAGTTTGCGTTGATGACTTCATCTTTGGCGGCATGGAAAACACTTCCACAACACTGTTAACAGACAGATGTTTGCTGGATGAACGCGCCGCCTTAGATAACCGTAACACTGAAAGTTTGGTCGTCCACGAACTCGCGCACCAGTGGTTTGGTGATTTGGTAGTGATTAAGCATTGGTCTCATGCTTGGATTAAAGAAGGGATGGCTTCTTACTCTGAGGTCATGTGGACAGAACAGGAATATAGTCTAGAAGAAGCAGCTTACTATCGTTTATTGGAAGCTCGTCGTTACTTAAGTGAAGATAGCAGCCGTTATCGTCGTCCAATGGTAACGCACGTTTACCGAGAAGCTATTGAACTTTACGATCGCCACATCTACGAAAAAGGATCTTGTGTCTATCACATGATTCGGACTCAATTGGGAGATGAGTTATTTTGGCAGGCAATTCAAACATTTGTCCAAGATAATGCCCACAAAACCGTAGAAACAGTAGACTTACTCAGGGCGATTGAAAAGGCAACCGGACGTAATCTTTTGTTCCTGTTTGACCAATACGTTTATCGTGGTGGTCATCCCGATTTTAAAGTAGCTTACTCTTGGGATGGAGATGCTAATTTAGCAAAAATTACAGTCACTCAAATCCAAGCTGATGAAGGTATAAATGGCAGTAAGGATTTGTTTGATTTAAAAATACCTATTGGTTTTGGCTATACGCAACAAGAAAAAGTGAAAAGTGAGGAGTTAGGAGTTAAAAATAATTCTAAACTCATAACTCCTAACTCACAACTCAAAATTTTTACTGTCCGGGTGAATGAACGCGAACAAAGCTTCTACTTTCCCCTAGAAAATAAGCCCCAATTTATTAGCTTTGATGTTGGAAATAATTACCTAAAAACAGTAGCTTTGGAATATCCAATCGCGGAGTTAAAAGCACAGTTAGAATTCGATACCGACCCGATTTCGCGTAGTTATGCAGCAGCAGCTTTGGCGAAAAAAGGTGGGTTAGAAGCGATCGTTGCACTGTCTGCATCGCTAAAAAATGACCCATTGTGGGGTGTGCGTGTGGAAGCGGCGAAACAACTAGCCAAAATTAATTTAGATCAAGCCTTTGATGGCTTAGTTGCTGGCTTAAAAGATAAAAATGCTTACGTGCGACGATCTGTAGTGGAAGCACTTACTCAAATCAAAACTGCTGAAAGCTATAAAGTTGTGAAAGGGCTGTTGCAAAAAGGCGATCCCAGCTACTACGTGGAAGCAGCAGCTTCTCGTGTGATTGGAGCGATCGCATCGGCCAACTTGGAAGAAAAACCCAAGGAAGACAAAGTATTAAAGCTGCTGAAATCTGTTTTAGAAGAAAAGGCGGGTTGGAATGAAGTAGTGCGGAGTGGTGCGATCGCCGGTTTAGCTGAATTCAAAACTTCGGAAGCAGCTTTAAATCTGCTGTTAGAATACACCAAACTCGGTGTGCCACAACCTCTACGTTTAGCCACAATTCGCGCTTTAGGAAAGATTTCTGTCGGTCAAAGTCCGGCTAATTTGGAACGGATTTTAGACAAATTAACGGAACTAGCCAAAGAAAGCTTCTTTTTAACACAAGTAGCCGTAGCCGCAGCATTAGGACAAATGGAAACACCTAAAGCAGTGGGAATTTTGCGATCGCTAGCTGAACAAACAGCTGATGGGCGTGTACGTCGCTCTGCTGAAGAAGAAATTTCCAAGGTGCAAAAGAACATTGGTTCAGAAAAAACCCTGCGTCAACTGCGTGAAGATTTCGACCAACTCAAACAACAAAATCAGGAATTGAGAAGCCGTTTAGAAAACTTGGAGGCCAAATCTAAATAGCAATACATGACAATTAAAAGTAGGTAATTGGTAATTGTGGCAAAGCTATTACCAATTACCACGGTTTTAGTTGATGCTGTAATTTTATTTTCCACTTAAATTACAGGTATAAATAAACATAGTACGAAGATCCCCGGCTTCTATTAGAAGCCGGGGATCTTTATGTTGTAAGCGGTTACTGAGTTTCAATTTGCATATATAGGTACATATTTATATTTATATAAATTAAAGTTAAGAAAAGATAAAATCATCAAAAAGATGGATAAGTAGTTGTAGTTTTATAAAGTATAATTAAGAAAAAGATAAACAAATGTAGGCAGTAACAGATGCTAAAATCGCCTCGAACACTATCCCCAAAGGATAGAGTTCTAGTTGTTTTAGATAAAAGACTACCGCTATCCTGAACTTGCAACTAACTTGTGGGTTAGGAGAAAAACAATCATTGTAAATTTTTCAGTTGAAGAGGCAAAAAAAGGCGTGGGTCAGTATCAACCTGCTCAACTAAAACTCTATAATCCAGATGCGATCGCTCGCTACTATAGTTACCGTCCTTGGCTAGCTTGGGGGCGAGTGCTGAGAATTATCTCCTCCTTTGCAGGATTTATATTCGGTCTGAAGTGGGACGAGTGGCAAGATAAAGTTGAGCAGAACAAGGGTAAACGAGCTATCCAGTTGCGAGAACTGCTCACCCGCCTCGGCCCGACTTTTATTAAAGTTGGTCAAGCCCTCTCTACTAGGCCTGACCTGATACGCAAAGATTTCTTAGAAGAACTAATCAAGTTACAAGACCAGTTACCACCTTTCGATAATGCGATCGCTTACCAGATTATCGAAAGTGAACTAGGCCGTCCAATTCACGAAAGTTTTAGCGAACTGTCACCTCACCCAGTCGCTGCTGCTAGCTTGGGTCAAGTTTACCGCGGTCGTTTGGTTAGCGGTGAAGAAGTCGCCGTGAAGGTGCAACGCCCTAACTTACACCCGGTGATTACACGCGACCTATATCTGATGCGTTGGGCAGCAGGCTGGCTAGCTCCTTGGTTGCCTTTAAATCTCGGTCACGACCTAACTTTAATTGTGGACGAGTTTGGCACAAAGTTATTTGAAGAAATTGACTATATTAATGAAGGCCGCAACGCCGAGAAATTTGCTAGCAACTTCCACAATGACCCACAAGTAAAAGTTCCAAGTATTTACTGGCGTTATACCAATACCCACGTTTTAACCCTGGAATGGATTGACGGCTTCAAGCTAACGGATACTCAACGCATCCGCGAAGCAGGTTTAGACCCAGAAGCGATTATCCAAATTGGTGTAACATCAGGATTGCAACAGCTTTTAGAATATGGTTTCTTCCATGCTGACCCTCATCCTGGCAATTTGTTTGCTGTAGCCGATGGTCGTATGGCTTATATTGACTTCGGCATGATGGATCAGTTGGAAGAAAGCACCAAAGAAACGCTGGTAGATGCGCTAGTGCATTTGGTAAATAAAGACTATACCGACTTAGCCGAAGACTTTGTAAAATTAGGGTTTCTGACTCCAGATACGAATATTTGCCCGATAGTGCCAGCATTAGAAGCAGTGCTAGGAAACGCTATTGGCAAAAATGTCAAGGATTTTAACTTCAAAACTATTACCGATGAATTTTCGGAACTGATGTACGAATATCCTTTCCGAGTTCCGGCAAAGTTTGCTTTGATTATTCGTTCTCTAGTTACCCAAGAAGGTATTGCCCTTAGCCTTAACCCCGATTTCAAAATTGTTGAAGTGGGTTATCCCTACATAGCACGGCGGTTGCTGACAGGAGAATCGCCGGAATTAAGACGACGATTATTGAATGTGTTGTTCAAAGATGGTAAATTTCAGTGGCAGCGCTTAGAGAATTTGATTGCGATCGCTCGTACCGATAACAACTTTGATGTATTGCCCACAGCCCAGATGGGCTTCCAATACTTAATGTCGGAAGAAGGCAAGTTTCTTCGCCGACAGTTGGTGCTTGCTCTTACCGAAGATGACCGCTTGCACACCGAAGATGTCCAACGCCTGTGGAACCTGGTTAAAGATGACTTAAAACCGGATCGTTTATTAAATGTAGCGATCGAGATTTTAACAGAGTTATCCAGAGAAGGGGCAGCCGCTATCCTGCCAAAAACGACATTAATTGGGTCTTTTGCTGAGAACCAGTCAACAAATAAAAAGTAAAAAATCTTGAATATAAATTAGGAGTTTTCATGTATTATTTTCCTGAGCAACCGCCTTACTTTCTCTTACTTGTTGGCTTTTTGATAGCATTAACATCTGGTTTGGCATTATCTGGCACTTTGAAAGTAATTGTGCAGAACTGGCCAAACGAACGAGCAGAAAATACTCAGCCACGTTCCTCACTGAAACAATTACTTGTACCATTTATCGGCATAACAGGCGGTACTTGTCTATTTATGTCTTCAGGTTTAGAGATATTTGGCTTTCCCTCATCCTTGGCTTTAGGAGTCGGTCTACCAATTAGTCTGTTTACTTGCTTATTAGTTTGGTTGCAGCTGGGAAGTATGATGACCTTTATAGAACGTGAAGGTATGCAATCTTTAGATTTAGATTCTTTTTCTTAGAAAAGAGTAGGAAATTAATATTTTAAAATTAAAGAGAGTTTCAGACTCTCTTTAATTTTTAATGAGCAATTCTATGCTTGAAGTTGCGATACTTTAGCTTAATATTGTTTATTCTTTGCTGAATAAAGCTACTAGTGGACTTTTGCAGAAGTGTTAGCTTGCTTGGGCGCTTAAAGCTTTGAGGACGTTTTTCAGGTGATTTTAAATAGCGATAATATAAGAAAACATCGCGGTAAGCAATATCAACATCTTCACCCCCACAAAGCCTCGTAAAAGCTGAAGAAGATACACTCATATAGTGTAAGTATGTCAATTTCTGCCCTTGGTCGTAAAGAATATTATCTACAACATCAAATTTAGAAGTCCAATGGCAACCAGTCGCTTTACCGTGATAGGCGTAATTGTAGTAATAAATTCCACTACGTAAAACTAAATAGTTGAGAACTGTTTGATCGGAATCTGCCCATGCCAGTGCATCAGCTTCACCTGCTTCTAAGTTTGCTAGTAGATTTGCTAACTTAGCATCGTCAAAAACACCTTTTTTAGAAGCAAACCAACCAGAACAAAAAATTTGATTCCTAATATCTTCTATAGGAAAAATCTCTGCTAGCTTATCTTCTGTCCAGTTGAAAATATAATTCAAATCGGATCTATATTGAAAGTCATTTGTAATCCAATCATATTCATCCAACTTTTGATAAACATCATCGAGTGATTGCATCAACAAGGTATCTCCATCAAAAAAGATAAACTTGTCAAATGGGCCATCTAGACAGCAGAGCTTTCGATGTCTTTCTATGCGATAATTATCTGGCAAACCATATTCTCGCCATAGCTTTAACGCCCTTGGGTGAGCTTTCCAGATCCGAGAGCCAAAGTCCTCCCAATAGGCTATAGAATCAGAATTTTCAAACAAAGTAACATTATCTCTAGATGCAATTTCTGCCTTTACTTTCTCTAGCTGGTCATTATATGGAATTACACAAACAGGAATTTCTCTACCAGCATTAGCTTCTATGCTGTTGAGCAAAGCAACTAGTTGGTCATAGACAACATCATTCGCTAAGGTGTAAATACCATCAATCATTGTAATACTCCTAACATTAAGTACGCGCAGAAACAAAGGGAAATAAACGGCGAGTCAGTTTGGGGATGAAGGCAAATTTACCCTCATGAAGATAGCGATAGTGTTCCCACACTTGCCAATAGGGACTACCAGTTTTCATCCGCGTACCAGCCCAGTGGAGATATTTGAGTCGTTGTCCTCGGTCATAGAGGGCGTAATCTTGCTGTTGAAAATTTCGTGAACCTGCCCAACTACCAGGCCCTCCTCCAGGAATTTTAACGAGATTTCCACGTTTAGAAATTAGTTTGAGAACAAGATAATTTAAAATAGGTTGGTCTGTAACTCCTTCCGAAAAATCGAAATATTCGCGATGTGCTGCACACTCGCGTAAAGCTTCATCCATTTGTTGTTCGGTAATAGCTCCTTTCCTCGAAGCCCAAAAACCACTGTTGAAAACATCTTGAAGTTGGGCATCGGAAAAAATTTGCTGTTCTTTCACAAATGGGGAAAAAATATTTCGCAGCTTTTCATTAGCATGATGGTAATCACAGCAGAAGAAATCGACTTCTGCAAGTTTGTCCAAATTGTCGGCAATTTTTTCAAAAACGACAATATCCGTATCAATATAAATAAATTCATCTAAAGGCCCAAACCACGCCACCAGTTTTCGCATTTTGTTGGGTAAGGCGAGGAAATCTCGGTCAAAAATTTCTCCGATGCGTTTGGTAAAGGTATCAATAAGTTCTAAATCTGGGAAAACTTGGACGTTGTGTAAGGTAGCAAGCTGTTCTGCTACCTTGTGATAATTGTCATTAAAAGGTATGAGATAAATAGTAACTTCTGGGTCATAGTAACGAATGCTATTGAGTAGAGCAATAGCATTATCGATAACGCGGTCATTGGCAACTATATAAATGCCCCTACTCATAAATTATCCTTGGTTAATTAACTTAAGTTTTTGCAAAGCTCTGGTAAGCAAATTTGGTGCTGGAGCGTCATTATAATTTTTAGGAGGATTGGTAAATACTGGACGCTTTTCTGGTTCGTGTAAGTAACGATAATAGAGAAATAAATCTCGATAGGGAAACTGAATATTTTCTCCCGCACAGACTGCTTGATTGATATTAGGAGGAATCCCAATGTAATGGAGATAAGTTAGTTGATTACCGCGATCGTAAAGAATATGTTCTCGTTCCTCGAAGTGTTTAGAACTAGCAGAACATCCTGTTTTTTGATTATCTGGCAGTTGGCAAGCAAAGTTATAAATAGAAAGATTAGACCTCATTACCATATAGTTGATTAATGGTTGTTCGCCAGCACCGCCATACAAAATTTCTGACTCGCCATTTTGTAAATGTGATATTAACCAATCTCTTTTTTCTGAGTCAAATAGCCCTTTTTTTGCGCCATAAAAGCCTGAGCAAAATATTTCGGAATCAATGCGTTTTTGCTCAAAAACTTTTAGTAATTTGGGAGAATTAACATTATATATTTTACTAACGTCTGTAAATTGAAAATCGTAGACCACAAAATCATAACTATCTAGCTTTTCAAACACTCCTGCAAGTGACTTCATTACCAAAGTGTCTGCATCTAAATAGATAAACTTCTCGAATGGCCCATCAAAAGCGCAAAAACGACGGTGAGCGCCATAAAGACGAGATTTACTCCGATTCAATCGTTCTGGTGCTGCTGCCAACATAAATTGATCCCAGCGGTCGATTGATTCTTGGTCATCGTAAAGAAATACATTTGGGCGTTTAGCTATTTCGTCAGCAATCCGTTGTGTGCGGTCGTCAAAAGGATAGATACAAACAGGAGTTTCTGGACCTAAGATAATATCAATACTGTTGAGCAAAGCCACCAGTTGATCGAAAACATAATCATTGCCAAGGGTACAAATACCATTCATAATTTATGAGTGTTGATCGACAAAGTTTGATAACCAGTTCAGCAAGTTTAATTTGTGTAAAATGATTTGACGTGCTTCTGCGATCGCATCTTTGGCAGCATACCAAGCATCAGGTGTAGCTGTCACTTCTTGGATGTAGGCAATGCCTTTTTCATCTAAACTGGGCAACCGCAAAAAACTACCCGGTGGCAATAATTTATCAGCAGCCGGGCCACCATAGTAAATTGGTAAACACCAAGCAAGTAAACTATCCCAAAGTTTCTCACTCACATACCAATTATTATCAGCATAGTTTTCAATTGCCAAATTGTAATAGTATGGTGCCATGCCATACCATTTGTTACCTAGTTCTCCTGAACTGTTCGCCCATTCTGGTAAGTTACGCCCATACAAATCAAATTTCATGCCACTAGATTGCAAAGATTGTAAAAAATCTAAACGCTGGCGATGGTTGGCCGTGCGGCTAATTCCCGAAGTAATCCAACTACAAGGGGCAACTTTTGGGGGCGGTGGCATTTCATTTAAATCTTGAAATGAATTTGAGTGATACCAAATAGCAGGCATATAGTCAGGAATGGGAGCAAAATCATCAGGCCCAGAAACGTAGCCGCAATACTTCTGGGCTTCTTGATAATTATGATTAGTTATTTTTACAACCTCATCTAAAGGCGGTTCTCTGAGCAAATAAATAATTCGCTCTTTGTTGACACCACGCAGTAGAGATTCAACATTTACTACTGGTTTTTGCTGCTGTTTGCGAAAACTATCTAACCAAGATTTTTGCGGCGATGCTTGGGGAAAATCAAATTGATATAGCAACATAAAATCTGGCTTTTGTGCCATTTTCAACATTTGCATATTCTTCCAAACACCAAAGTAGTGCGGAGTTTGTTGCCATAACCAATCTTTATTTTTAGCAAGACCTGAATAGCTGCTAATCATGCCAACAGTTTTAATAGTCATAAATCGTATTTATTCGGTTATTTTTGTACCGTTATCCTAAAATTGGTGGACGTTGATCTTCTTCTACGTAGCTTAATATTTTGGTAATTCTATTCTCCCAAGAAAATTGCTGGGCAAAATCTATACTAGCTGCATAACCCTCTATTTGTCTGGGATACTTTTCTAAAGTATGTTGAATAGATTGGGCAAGTTTATGCGGGTTATCTGGTGTACACCAACTGGCAATCAAAGGTGATGTTTTGAATTCCATTAAAGGTGGAATCTCAGTTACAACTATAGGAGTGCCAGCAGCCATATACTGAAAAAACTTAACTGGATTCGTGAAATCTGCTGATTTTCCAGCGCAGTGAGGATGAACCAAAATATCAGCTGCTTGAAACAAGCTGACTAATCGTTCTCGTGGAAGTATCCAGCCTAAAAATTTAACGTTTTCGACATTTTTATCTCTGGCTATTTGTTGATATGCTTGTACTTGTGCTTCTGTTCCTCCTGTGATTACAAACTGAATTTCTGGCAATTCTTTAGCAGAATCAATTAAGAGATCGACTCCTTTGAAAGGATACAAAGCGCCTGAATAGACAACTAAATGCTTCCGTCCATTTATAAGTAATTCTTGCCGCCACCTTTCGGCTTCTTGGGGCTGTCTGATTGAAAATGATTGATTGAATCCGTTATGTAGCCAAACTACTTTTTCCGGTGGCATTCCATTTTCTATTAGGCTTTGCCGGATGGGTTCTGACTGAGTTATGGCTATTTTAAAATAGGGACTGTGGATGATATCTTGTTCAAATTTTCGGTCTTGAAAGTAGTGACGCTCATAGATTGTAGGAACTTTATTTTTGACTGCGGCTTTCACAAAGTTCCAATCTCGTGTATGGACAACTTTAGTATGAGGTAGAATATGAATTGGTAAATAATATTTCGTTACTACTGTACTAGAATTGGTAAATTTACCACCTATTTGATCGATAGGCCAAGGCATTGGCAATGCTGCGACTTTGAGCTTTTCTTGCACATCGTAAAATTCAATAAATTCTCTGCCGGGTTTTTTGGGTTGATAAGGATAAAATAACGATAATAGATTAACAGAAGAATTTTTTTTATCTTGATAAATTAAAACTGAGGAGTAGCCTAAGTTAGCTGCGGCGTTAGCACAAAGAACATCATGAATTTCGTGTGCTGTATCCGGCTTTAATGATAGCTCTCCGGTGTAAAAAATATATTGATTTTTCTTGGAAGAATTTATCATTTTTTTTGGGGATGATAGGTTTTTCAAGATTGTGGTATAAGTATTTTTGTTCCTGACATTAACTAAAATTAAATTTTATTTTCAAAAACTTTTAATATATCTAATAGGTAAATAGCAGATTGATAAGATTCTGCAATTAATAGATTTTGTTTTTGGGGTTCGGATTCTAATTTATCGGCTAGCAAGTGCAAAGAGCTAATCAGAGGATAGAGACGCGTGCGAAACTCATCTGAGATATGACTAAAGTTTTGATACTGGTTATGTTCATCTTGATTTTGGTCTATATCTGACGATAACTGCCAGTTAATTTTCAAGTTAACTACATCGCTGAAGAGATCGATGGCGTTGAGAACTCTTAAAGCTGAGTTGTATGATTGGTCAATTAATTCTTGGCGTTCTTGGGAATTGTCTACTAGATCGTCAACTAATAGTCCCAGGAAACCAATCATTGAATTAAGCCTTGTACGCAGTTCGTGAGAAATGCGGTTAAAGCTGGGATTAGTTTTGGTGGAAACTTCAGTCTGATCGGCAAATTGCATTGAGTAGAGGCGTGAGTAGTAACCACCTTTTTGTAAAAGTGCTTCATGGGTTCCCACTTCTACCACCTGTCCTTGATCTAATACGGCAATTTGATCGGCTTTTTGGACTGTGGAAAGGCGGTGAGCAATTACCAGGGTTGTACGATCGCGACTCAGATCGTCGAGTGCAGCTTGTACTAAGCGTTCGGAAACGGTATCTAAAGCGCTGGTGGCTTCATCTAAAATCAAAATTTCGGGATTTTGCAGCAGGGCGCGAGCGATCGCTAATCTTTGCCTTTGTCCACCAGACAACATGACGCCGCGATCGCCAATTTGGCTGTCTAATCCTTGAGGTAATTTATCAATAAATTCATAAGCATTTGCTCGTTTGGCTGCTGAGATAATTTCATCTTCTGTAGCTTCAGGTCTTCCATAAGCAATGTTATTTCGCACCGAGTCATTAAAGAGAAATGTATCTTGACTGACAATTCCCATGTGTGTTCTGAGAGATTTGATATCAAAATCACGCAGGTCTGTGCCATCGATAGAGATACTGCCAGATATCGGATCGTAAAATCTCGGTAAGAGGTCAGCCAAGGTGGATTTACCAGCACCAGAACCGCCTACCAAAGCGAGAGTTGTAGCACGGGGTAAAAATAAATTTACATCTTTGAGTACTAACTTTTCATGACTAGGGTAGGCAAAGGTAAGTGAATTAAAACGTATTCCTTCTTTTAATTCTTTGTATAGAATATTACCGTTTTTCATAAACGGCTTGCGATCGCGACTTAAAAACTCACTCACTATTTCTACGCTAGTAGAACTATTGGCAAAGCTACTACGAAGACTATTTAACTGAGATACCAAAGGCAGCAGTCGCAGTAATACTAATAAATATGTCAGTAGTACCGTTGAAAGGAAAGAAACCTGGTTGGCAAAGAAAGCTTTACTCAAGAATACAATTAGAAGTAAGGCTACTACTCCCATTACCTCACTTATCGGCCCGATCGCTTGGGAGTTTACCTGAGATTGAAAATCTGCTTTTTCGCGATCGCGGATTAATTTGGTAATCTTTTGATATTCTCTGTCTTCATTGGCAGTTGACTTTACCAGACGAATTCCATTCAATGTTTCTAAAACACTGATGGAATAAGATGTAGACATTTCTGATAGTTGTTGACCAAATTTTTTCGCTCTACTAATTGTGTATTGATTGATTAATGTTATAAAACCCAACAGAATTGTTGCTGCGATTGTTAGCTGCCAAGAAATTGCTAATAATAAACCAACGAAAACTAAAATTGTAATTATTAAAATAATTAAATTGATAATACTCCCGATAGCGCTAGACGTGCGGGCAGTTTCCGAACCAAGGCGATTAATAATATCGCCTACTTTCGTTTTTGAATAATAGTCTATATCAATATCTAGCAATAACTCTAAGCTAGCTTCCCGAATATCCGCATTTAATTTCCGAGTGAAAACACTCGATGTTAAAATACTAAAATAACTAGATAAATTTTTTAATAAAATTATAAATATAATTGTTCCAGCCATTCCCAAATTCCGATAATTTTCGGGAAGATTATCAAATGGGAACATCACAGCTTTCAGAATCGGAGGAAAACCAGTTAAATCTACTGGTTGTCCAACAATTCTCAAAATTACTGGCACAATCAAAGTCACACCGACACCATTAAATAAAGCACCAGAAAATCCCAACAGCATTGTTAGGAAAATTAAACCTGGATAGGGTTTGGCGAATCTTAGTATTAGTTTTCTGGTAGACATTGGGTATTTTTATGCCAATTTAACTTAATTATTAATATTATTCACAACTGAGCAATTACTGACTTGAGCGTAGAAGCCATAGCCTCTATGCTATAGTGTTCGACACATCTTTCTCTTGCCTTGATACCTTTCTGGCTTGCTGACTCTAAATTCTGAAAAATCAATTGAATTTGTTCAGCAATTTGCTCAGGACAACCAGGCTCGACTAAATAACCAGTATCACCTAAAAGTTGGGGAATATCTCCAACACGCGTTGATAATACAGGTTTAGCCATTGCCATCCCATCTGTCAACTTCAAGGGAAATTGAGCGCGAGTTTCTGGAGTATCTCGCTGGGGAACAACTACAATGTGAGCAGCTGCTACCAAGTCAGGCATAACGTCGGCTGGATACTTAGGTAATTTGATAATCCAACGTCCCCACTTTTGTTGAAGTTGTTTATCATAATCATCATAAGGACTACCACCTACAATTACTAGTCTCAAGTCTGGTTGATTAAGTTTATCGAGCGCGATGAGAACATCTTCTAAACCTTTATAAGGTCTTGGCGCACCGGGAAACATTAAAATCCGATATTCAGATAAACCATAACGATCCCTACTGGATTCAGCATCATATTGAGCGGGATCGAATAAAGAAACATCTTTACCATTCGGAACAAATGTACCACCAAAACGCTGCTGCAAAAATTTAGTATGCACTGTCACAGCATCAGCGTGACTTACCAAACCTTCCATCCATTTCACATATAAAGTATGATGAGGATTTTTGAGTGCGCCCTGTGGTTTCAATAAGTCCCTAGCTAATTCTTTGGGTGTAGGATGATAATGCCAGTTATCACCGCCATGCCAGCTGAGTTCCCAATCATCTATGTCTAAAATTAATGGCTTTCTAGTGAATATTTTCCTTAATAGTCCAACTCCAAAACTTGCTATTTGGGGTTTGACAGCATAAATTATATCGCCATTGATTTTTGGTAAAAACTTTTGAATTTCTCCAAAAAACTCTGGAAAATCTTTGCCTGGTAAGTTATAAACGTTGAATTCGGATGGTAAATTTAAATAGAAGTTCTTTCCAAATAAAAAACCCATAATTTCAACTTCATATCCTAACTGATTGAGAGCTTTTGCTATCAAGTATGCACGCAGAATCGCTGCACTTGATAAATCTGAAACCAACAAGGATATTTTAGAAAATTTTCTCACTATTTTTATACTTATTTTTATTTAGTTTTCCCAGGATTTGTCAGCTGTTGATAAATCTGCAAATAGTAATTTAATTTGTTTTGTCGGAGTTGGAGCAACTAAATAAATTAGTTGTCAATCCATCAAGATACAAAATTTTTCTGAGGAATTTTTAAGATTTCATGGTAAAGTGCCAACATCTCTGAGGCAACAGTATCCATTGTACGTACTGGTTGGATACCTTGACGTAATTTAGCTAGTAAATCGGCGTCTTTGGCTAAAGTTGCGATCGCTTGTGCCCATGCTTGGACATCTTTGGCTGGAACTAACCAACCATCGATGCCGTGGCGGACTAACTCAGCAATTCCTCCTAAATTTGAACCTAGTACGGGAATGCCCATAGCTTGTGCTTCTAAAGCAACTATGGGGCCAGTTTCTAACCACTGCGACGGTATTGCTAGTATATCGAAACCTGCTAATGCCTCTGGTACTGCTTCGCGTGAAAGTGGTTCAGCAATCCGAATCCGGCGATCGCGAGATGCGATCGCCATAACTTTTTCACGATTGGCAGCACCGTATTTTCCCGGATGAGTAGCATGAAGAATTAACTCTACAGGTACATCATTCGGTAGACTATGTACGGCTTCTACTAAAACTTGTACCCCTTTAGTTTCTTGCCAGCGGCCCAAAAAGCCAATTTTTAATGTAGAGTTTTGTAGTTTGTTTGGTGTTACTTCACGTTTAAAAGTGTTAGCAACACCTTGGCGAGAGACAGTAAGTTTTTCGGGAGGAACCTTGTTTGCAACAAAAGCATTGTATTGCCAATTACTCGTTACAACAATGCGATCGGCTAGTTTTGCTAGTTGCATCAAATTGCGTCTATGTTGAGACACTAGGGTAGGAATACCAAGAGTTTTACCAAGTAGACGCAGCTTGAAATTTTTAGAGGTAAGTAATTTTGTTTCTGCTGCGATGCCAACATCTAAGGGAACTTGACCTAAAGCCTTGAGCATCCAAGGCGATACTTGCTTTGCTACTCCCAAACATTGACTACAATTAACAGAGTCAATCAACCCATTGCAAGGTTCTTCACCCCAGCGCATCATCGTACCACGCAGACATATAGGCTCAGGTATGTGGACGGTGACTACAGTAGCCATCCCTAACTGGCGGGCGAGAGCAAGATGATGTAAACCGCAGTCAAATCGCCATGAGTGTTGATGGTAGACATCGGCTCGATTGTTTTCTAGCCAATTAGCAAAAGTTTCAAAGCCGCCGTGGGGTAGCTGCTTGTGTACCTGTATCTTGCTGGGGTTGGGAAAAACAGGATAACGATAAACTGAGATGCCATTGTATTCGTAGGTATCTTCTTCTGTACCCTGTTTAGGAGCAGCAACAATACTTTCTAGTCCATGTACTTGTAAGCCATGCAGTAGTGAATCTAAGTATACTTCAGCACCGGCTGATGTATCTGGAAAATACCAGCTAGTTGTATGGATTAGCTTCATTTATGAACCTGCAAAGAAAAAATTGGAAAGCTCATCTTTTTTTACCATGATTGATTGCTATATTTATCGTTATTAACATCTATCTTTTATAAAGAATACAAAGTGAATCTATAAGATTCCGTATTAATAATTAGTATGTACAAAAAAAAATCGATAGCTTATTTTGTGTTTTTGAGTAAAAAAGATAATTTAGGACAAAAAGAACAGAATAAATCTAACTTAGCTTTTACACTTCCTTCCAGAGAAATTTTACTGATATGCCCAGATTATAATTTATAGTTACTTAGTGTATTTTAAGTATTATTACGGTTGTATACTATCATAGTATTCATGGGCTTTCTCAACCTTTTCTCACTGAGATATTTAAGATTGCTGATAGATTCCAAAGTATTTACTGGAAACGGAGATATTAAGTAATGCAAGTAATCAGGCTTGAGGCACTCTCAGATAACTACATATTTTTGCTGGTGGATCGCCAGCAAGAAATTGCTGCTGTTGTCGATCCAGCAGAGGCTGAACCAGTACTAAAGCAACTTGCACAGTTAAAAGTTGAGTTGGTGGCAATTTTCAACACACACCACCACAATGACCATGTAGGTGGCAATCAGCAATTAATAGAACACTTCCCGCAACTAACAGTCTACGGTGGCGTCGAAGATCGCGGGCGAATTCCCGGACAGCAGGTGTTTTTGCAACAAGGCGATCGCGTCCAGTTTGCAGATCGCACAGCTGAAGTTATTTTTGTTCCCGGACATACCCGCGCTCACATCGCTTACTACTTTCCCCCCGAAAAATCTGGTGAGACAGGCGATTTATTTTGCGGTGATACCTTATTTTCTGGCGGTTGCGGTCGCTTATTTGAAGGAACACCAACCCAAATGGTAGATTCTTTAAGCAAATTACGCTCTTTACCAGATGATACGCGGATTTGGTGTGCCCACGAATACACTTTAGGAAATCTGCAATTTGCCCTAACTGTGGATGGCGACAATGCCGACTTACAAAGACGTTTCAACGAAGTGAAAACTTACCGTAGTCGAGGAGAAGCTACCATACCCTCGCTGCTGGGAATGGAAAAGCGAACTAATCCCTTTTTACGTTGGGATCAGCCATCATTACAATCAACCGTTAAAGGTAGTGATGGAGTGCAAACCTTTGCGCGAATACGAGAAATGAAAAATAACTTTTAGATATTGGGCATTGGGCATTGGGAATGGGGAAAGGAAAAGGGGTAAGGGGAAAAGGGGTAAGATTAAATTTATTCCTTTTCCCTTTTCCCTTTTCCCTTTAACCTTTTCCTCTGCCTCCCCTGCCTCCCCTGCCTCCAACTTTCTAGCGCGAATAGTTGCGATCGCACCCTTCCTTTCGCTAGGATCTGTAAGCTTTAGGGTATGGGCAAAGCTACTTGGGAAAATATACTCATTTCAGGAGTTCTAAGTTCTGAAAAAACACTAGTTATTCAGGACTCTTTACTCAGCACTGGCTACAACGCCCTGCTACTGCAACAGCACTGGCTCAAGGCCCCGCTACTGCTAACAGCACTGTTTTAGTGAGCAATGCTGCCCAAAACCACCCAAATTAATCAGATTTTACAGGAAAAACGAAAAACGATGGCGAAACGCGTGCAGTTAGTTTTAAATCAAGATATCAGCAAGCTGGGAAAATCTGGCGACTTAGTGGAAGTAGCTCCTGGCTACGCTCGTAACTATCTGATTCCCCAGAAATTGGCAACCAATGCCACTCCTGGTATTCTCAAGCAAGTAGAGCGTCGTCGCGAGCAAGAGCGTCAACGGCAATTAGAACTTAGACAACAAGCTCTTGAGCAAAAAGAATCTTTAGAAAAAGTTGGCAGCTTGACAATTGCCAAGCCAGTTGGTGAAAACGAAGCAATTTTCGGTACTATCACCACCCAAGATGTTGTAGATGCAATTAAGGCAGCCACCGGTCAGGAAATCGATCGGCGTGGAATTACCATCCCCGATATTAACCACCTTGGTACTTATCAAGCCGAAATTAAGCTGCATTCGGAAGTAGCGGCGCAAGTCGATATTCAAGTCGTTGCTAGCTAGGAGACAGCAGTGGGAGCATAGGAAGCAGGGAAAGTAAGGGTAAATACAAACTCCAAACTCCTGTACAGACGCGATTAATCGCGTCTCTAGCAAAATCTCAAAACTAAAATCGTTTATGGCTGAAGAATTGAGTTTTCAAGGCGATGGTAGCAATCGCCTCCCACCACAAAATATTGAGGCGGAAGAAGCGATTTTGGGTGGTATTTTGCTAGATCCAGAAGCGATTAGTCGAGTTAGCGATCGCCTTCTTCCTGAAGCTTTTTACATTAGCGCTCACAAAGATATTTATCAAGCAGCTGTGAGGCTCCATGCCCAAGGTAAACCCACAGATTTGCTCTCAGTCACAAGTTGGTTGACTGACCATGATTTGCTTGCCCGCATTGGTGGCAGAAATAAATTAGCAACTCTGGTAGACCGCACAGTGTCAGCGGTGAACATCGACGGGTTAGCCGGGTTGGTGATGGAAAAATACCTGCGGCGACAGTTAATTAAAGCTGGCAATGAAATTGTACATCTTGGTTACGAGACAGAAACCGAGTTACCACAGGTTTTAGATCAAGCAGAACAGAAAGTATTCGGCGTTACTCAAGAGCGTCCCCAATCGGGTTTAGTTCACATTTCTGATACTCTAATTAATAATTTTCAGGATATTGAAGATCGAAATCAAGGCATCGCCTTACCTGGAATTCCCTGCGGATTTTACGATTTAGATGCCATGACTAGCGGCTTTCAGCGTTCTGATTTGATTATTATCGCGGGCCGCCCATCAATGGGGAAATGTTTGCATGAAAATGTGGAAATACTTTTGAGTGACGGGAGTATCTCAACTATTAAAGAAATATATCATCGTCGGCAAGCTGAGTTAATAACTTTAGGAAATGATTGGAAGTTTCATTTAACTCAAGCTTCAGCCTTTGTTAATGACGGCATTAAACCAGTTTTTAGTGTTACTACTCGCTTAGGACGATATATTGAAAGTACTATCACCCATCCTTATTTAACCATCAATGGATGGCGACAACTTTCAGAATTAAGAGTAGGGGATAAAATTGCTGTAGCTCGTAAACTTAATGTATTTGGTACAGAAACTATCCGCGAGTGTGAAGTTAAATTATTGGCATATTTCATAGGTGATGGATGCTTAACAGATTCAACACCAGAATTTACTAATATTAACTCTCGCATCCAAAATGATTTCACAGACGCTGTTATCAGCTTTTCACCCAAGTTGAAAGTTAGGATAGAAATTAGGAGTGAACGCACCCCAATACTCTATGCAGCTATGTCTCAAGGGCAAAAGAATCCTTTAACAACATGGTTGGAAAACATAGGACTATGGGGCAAAAAAGCTGATGCCAAAATCATTCCGCAAGCTATTTTTAAATTGGAGCGATCGCAAGTTTCCTTATTCCTCAATCGTTTATTTGCAACCGATGGATGGGCTACAGTACTTACAAGCGGTCAATCGCAGTTAGGCTACTGTACTGTCAGCGAAAAATTAGCTAGACAAATACAACATTTGTTATTGCGATTTGGAATTATTGCCAGTCTGAAAAAACGCTCTGTGAAATATAAAGACACTCGCAGACAAGCTTGGCAATTAGATATTACTGATGCCCAGAGCATCAAAAATTTTATCTCAGAAATTGGTATTTTTGGCAAAGAAGAGGCATTAACTAAAGTCGCAGATGCAATAGCTAAAAAGAGATATCAAACAAATCGTGACCTCATTCCAATAGAAATTTGGGAACAGATAACAACAGCTAAAGGTAATGAACCTTGGACTTTTTTAGCTCAACGTGCCGGAATTCAAGGGTATTCAAATATCCATGTTGGGAAACGTGCTTTAACACGAGAAAGGCTTTGGATATTAGCAAGTACTTTAGAAAATTCGCCACTTCAACAGTTAGCAGCGAGTGATGTGTACTGGGATGAAATAGTTTCGATTGAATCGATGGGATGCAAACAAGTTTATGACTTAACAATCCCAGAAACACACAATTTTGTCGCCAATGATATCTGTGTTCACAATACCGCGTTCTGTCTGAATCTAGCTCATAATATCGCTGCTTCTTATAAATTACCAGTTGCTTTTTTTAGCTTGGAAATGTCCAAAGAGCAACTGACGCAACGTCTATTAGCTAGTGAAGCGCAAATTGAAAGTAGTTATTTGCGAACTGGTCGCCTGAGTCAAACGCAGTGGGAACCTTTAAGCCGCGCTATTGGTATCCTCTCCGAGATGCCAATTTATATTGATGACACGCCGAATATTACAGTTACACAAATGCGTAGTCAATCAAGAAGACTGCAAGCTGAAATTGGCACTGAATTAGGATTAATTGTAATAGATTACTTGCAATTGATGGAAGGAGCAGGTGATAATCGCGTACAAGAATTATCAAAAATTACGCGTCAACTCAAAGGTTTAGCGCGGGAATTATCTGTTCCAGTTATTGCCTTATCTCAGTTGAGTCGAGGAGTGGAAGCACGCACAAACAAGCGTCCAATGTTATCTGATTTGAGAGAATCCGGTTGTTTGGCAGGTGATACTTTGGTAACATTAGCTCCAGACGGACTGCAAGTACCAATTAAGGAATTAGCAGGTAAATCTGGTTTTGCAGTTTGGGCGTTGAACGAAGCTACAATGCAGCTAGAAAAAGCAATTGTTAGCAATGCTTTTTCTACTGGTGTAAAGCCTCTGTTTACTTTAACAACTCGATTGGGTCGAAAAATCCGTGCCACAGGTAATCACAAATTTTTAACAATTAATGGCTGGAAAAGACTTGATGAATTAACTCCTAAACAACATCTATGTTTACCAAGACATCTTCCTAGTTCTGGTAAACAAACCATGACTTATGCGGAAGTTGCATTATTAGGACATTTAATTGGCGACGGTTGTACATTACCACGTCATGCCATACAGTACACTACCAGAGAGATAGATTTAGCTCAGAATGTTGCTTTCTTGGCAACAGAAGTTTTTGGAGATTCAATTGTTCCTAGAATTTCACCTGAACGTGGGTGGTATCAAGTTTACTTATCCGCAGCACAGAATCTAACTCATCATGTAAGAAATCCAATAGCCAAATGGCTAGACTCTCTCGGTGTTTTTGGTTTAAGGTCTTATGAAAAATTTGTACCTCAAGAATTGTTCTCACAACCTCAAGAGTTAATAAGTTGCTTTTTAAGACACCTTTGGAGTACAGATGGCTGTATAAAATTGGTTGCAGGAAAAAACTTAAGACCTATTGCATATTATGCAACGAGTAGCCAGAGACTAGCTTTTGATATACAGACACTTTTATTAAGACTTGGCATTAACGCAACACTAAGGACAGTTCCTCAAGTTGGGAAAGGCAGAAATCAACATCATGTAATAATCACTGGTAAGCCCGATCTCCAGTTGTTTATTATTCATGTTGGAGCAGTTGGAGAATATAAGCTACGTTCACTCCAAGATATTTTCCAACACCTTGAAAACAGTATTCACAACCCTAATAGAGATATAATTCCGAAGGATGTTTGGAAAATAGAGGTTGTACCTGCAATGCAGGCTATTGGCTTCACCACACGGATATTGCAAGCCTCTATTGGAATTTCGTATTGTGGCTCTACTCTTTACAAAGTAAATTTAAGTCGGGAAAGAGCTTTAAAAGTCGGCAAAGTTGTTCAATCATCTAAACTCGTTACTCTTGCCAAAAGTGATGTTTATTGGGACGAAATAATTTCAATTGAATATAGCGGCGAGGAAGAAGTCTTTGATCTTACGGTTCCTGGTTTGCATAACTTTGTTGCGAATAACATCATAGTTCACAATTCGATCGAACAGGACGCGGATTTAGTAATAATGTTATACCGCGACGAGTACTACTCTCCCGATACTCCCGATCGCGGTATTGCAGAAGTTATTATAGCTAAACACCGCAACGGGCCTACGGGTACAGCGAAACTTTTGTTCAATCCACAGTTTACAAAGTTTCAAAATTTAAAAATTTAGCCATTGAATTGGGGACTGGGAACTGGGAGAAACCAATGCCCAATGCCCCAATCCCTATTTAACTCCCAGCAATTCCACTTCAAAGATTAGAGTTGCATTGGGTGGAATCACGCCACCAGCACCACGAGCGCCATAGCCTAAATCAGATGGGATGATTAACTTACGAAGACCGCCTACTTTCATGGTGCTAAGTCCTTCATCCCAACCTTTGATTACCTGTCCAGCACCGATTTTAAAGCTGAAGGGTTGACCGCGATCGCGTGAACTATCAAACTGAGTACCATTTTCTAAAGTGCCGACATAGTGAACTTCAACCGTTTGTCCAGGTTTAGGAGTTGCCCCAGTCCCCTCTTTTAACTCCACATACTTTAATCCAGAGGGAGTGGTTACGGCATTAGCATCAGACATAGTATTACTCGCAATTAAGATATTGTTTTCAGTTACAGTTGTGGATACTGGCGGCGTTTGGGTTAACTCGGCAGCAATGGCAGTATTCTGTTTACTTCCTACTTGCCCCACAACCAAAAGCACAACACACACCAGCATGAACGCCACGCTGAGGAAAATTGGTTTCAAAATCAGTTCTCCTTACTTAGGTATCCTGGCAAAAAGATTACCAACAGGACACATTTAGTTTAAATCACAAAGGACATTCTAACGCCAAAGCTTATTTTCTAAATCGCGCAATTGCCGCTCTAAACGGTCTATTCTACCCCTCAGCTCGTCCACTTCTGACTGGCGAGCCACCCCCAAATCCTGCATCATATTTCGCATTTGCCGTTGCATTTGCACATCGAAGTTTCCCTGTTCCGACTTTAACTGCTGGGCAATATCATCTATTACCGCCTTGGCTTGCTCAGGATTGAGCTTACCGTCTTTGACTAAATCATCGCTGACTTGCCGCAGTTTTTCTGCGACTATAGACGTTGTACCAAGACCCACCATCATTAGCTGTTGCAACCAGTTGTTATTGTCCATATTCCCTTCCTTTTATCTTATTAACCAGCCGACCCTTGCTCCTGAGTTTAGGCAATCAAGCTTTTTAAAGCGTAGTTATTCTAGCCTACAGCTTTATTTTGGCAAATTGGCAAGCACAAGGATAAGGATCAAAGGGCGTGATTACACAACTCCTTAAGTTTAAGGTTGCCCAAATTTACCTATTTTGCGATGTCAGAGGCAATTCCCTATAAATTACAAATCTCACACTCACCCCTGGCAGTGAATGTGAGTAGTTCATGAGAAGATTTTATCTAGAAGGAGGCACAAATTTAGACAACAGCGATCGCTGAATATCTAAGATTGATCGTTCAAGGAGAAGTTAAATTTGTGTACGCCATTCCTGAAAAGCGATTTCGTAATCCTCTGATTTACTCTGATAAACACTCCACCAATGAAAAAATAATCCTAACCCCCATCCTAATACTGGGAAAATAGCCCAAAAATAACTAGGACTAGTGATTAAATTTAAGAGAATGAGGAATAAATTCACTGCTAGGAAAGAAACAAAGTGTGTCCAAAAGGCTCTGCGTCGGAAAGTATTAAATCTGTGTCGTAAACGTTCCTCTTCTTGTTGAGCCAACCACTTTTGTTCAGTTGCTTCCAAAATATTAGAAGAAATACCTAACTCAGATGCCATTTCTAAAAGCTGTTCTCGTGAAAATTCACCTTTGTCTTTACGAGTGAGTGCTTTTTGCAGTATTTGTTCTACATCTTCTGAATCGTAAGTCATTTTAATTACCTTATAAGTTTGTGTGTAAATGCGCCTTTGATTTCACGAAATTATCGATCGGCTTCGTTCAATTCAATTAGCAAATGCATCCACATTTTGCACCCAATACTTAGTGATATTCACAACACTATTATTTTCTCACAATTGATTTAAGGCTACTGTATTTGTCAATACCTCTATAATTGCTTTAATGAGAGCGATCGCTCTTACGACATTAAGCCAAACATTATCATTATGGAGCAAAGGATTCTCCTAGAACAATTCCAGCTAAAAACCCAACTACATATTGCTGCCTCATCGAGTCAACATCGCTGAAATCAATATTTTGAATTTCCAAAAATATTAAATTTAATGGAAGATTTAAGATATTAGCAGGGGTGTACGCTACCTAGTAGTCTGTCAAGTTTGATTTGATCGGTTCGTAGTTTGTGCTTTAGCGTTAACTAGAAAACAATCCGCACCCCTCAATTATTTCTTGACAGACAGTGGGAATGCGTCAATAGAGGACTCAATCAATGGGATATGTAATTGCTACTGCCAATATGAAAGGTGGTGTTGGTAAAACCACCCTCACGGTCAACTTAGCTACCTGTTTAGCTAAAAATCATGGCAAGCGGGTGCTGGTTCTTGATTTAGACAGCCAAATTAGCGCCACACTCAGTTTGATGTCGCCTTTAGATTTTGCCAAGCTTCGTAAACAAAGTAAGACATTTAGGTATCTGATAGACGAAGTTATCAATCCAGATCCCCAAGCAAAATTCACAATTCAGGATATTGTTCAATCCCAGGTTTGTAATCTTCCTGGACTAGATTTATTACCCGGAGACATCGATTTATATGATGAATTTGTTGTTTCAGAAATGCTGCATCAGCAAGCAACTGCTTTAGGCGAACAGGACTTTGAAACGATTTGGAATCGCTTTGAAAGGGTCTTAATCAATAACATCTTAAAACCAGTACGTCAAGAATATGATTTTATCCTTCTCGATTGCGCCCCTGGCTATAATCTATTGACTCGTAGTGCTTTAGCCGCCAGCGATTTCTACATACTTCCTGCTAAACCCGAACCATTATCTGTAGTGGGTATTCAACTGCTAGAAAGACGAATTGCCCAATTAAAAGATAGTCACGGACATGAAACCAAGATAGATATAAAAATGTTGGGAATTGTATTTAGTATGTCCAGTGCTAACCTGCTCACTGGTAGATACTATAAACAAGTAATGCACCGCGTTGTCGAAGATTTTGGTGTCGATAAAATTTGTAAGGTACAAATACCGGTTGATGTCAATGTTGCTAAAGCTGTTGATAGTTTTATGCCAGCTGTTTTAAATGCTCCTCAATCAGCAGGTTCAAAAGCTTTCTTGCAATTAACTCAGGAGTTGTTGCAAAAGCTATAGCTCTAGTTAATCATTGATGAACAACATGATTTCTGATTTATGAAATTAGAGATATGAATGTAAAGACGTAGCAGTGCTACGTCTTCACAAGGGTTTCAGGCAATAAATAATTAATTTCTAGATGTCTATTAAATTAGGTTGGAAATCTGAACCTTTCGATTTTTACAAAGGTCTGAAGAAAGAGAATTTCTATTTACTCCTCGATAAACAAGCTACGTGGAACAAATCTCAAATTTCAAAGTTAAAATTCTTTCTTGAAGAAAAATACTTTAGGTATGGAGTAAATCTAAAATCTAAAATCTAAAATCTAAAATTACCAATTCAGTGACAAATGAGTTATCCTTTTCTAAAGTTCAGCAGTTATACGGAAGCTATAATCGGTGAGATTCAGCTATTGAGTGAAAAGGTCAGTAAATCTCACTAAGAAACAATGGTTAGTAACGATTCTGCACGGGCGGACAACAATCAGCACTTGCTAATGCGCCTACCACGGACTCTAAGTTATCTCGAAACCTGGGGCTTCGGGTTAACTGGTCATGTTGGATGGATTGGTACTGCCCCCATCATTCATGCAGCGTTAGGGCCGAAAGCTATCTTAGTTTGGTTTTTTGGCACGATTATTTCTTTCTTGCTTAACTTGCAGGTACAAAGTCTAGGTAAACATTGGTCAGATGTTGCCGGAGGAACACCAAACTATACCACAAGGCTATTAAAGAACTTCCCTGGCTTAGGCCGTTACGTAGCATTAGGATACTTTTTTAGCTGGGCAGCAGCACCAGCACTGTATGCAATTATTCTAACCAACCTAATTAAAGTCAATTTTGAAACATTAGGTATTTCTTGTCCAGAAACTTTCTTAAAAGTCTTATTTACAGCGATTCCATTTATTTTAGCCTTCAGTGGCACCCGTGCTTTGGCGCTTCTACATTTATTTTTTGTATTCCCAGCGATTTTATTACTGTTATTGTTTTGTGTTCAAGGTGTATTATGGTTAGCCTTTTCATCTCCTAGTTTTCAATTTTCCCCAACTAGCACACATAGCCTAAGCTTTGAAGAATGGACAAAGTGGTTTTTTCTAGCTAGCTATTCAATTTATGCTTGTGAAACCACTTCTTCTTTTATTGCTGATAGTCGCCATCCATATAAAACTTTAAAGTTTTTAACCGTAGCTGCTTGGTTAATTCCTCCGGTGTTTCTAGGTGGTTCTTGGGTATTAATGTGTTCGGCTCCCAATCCTAGAATAGGTGACGATGCGTTCTTAAATCTAGTAGCAGCTTCTAAGCCTTTTTGGGGTGAATTTGCCCCCTTTCTAGTAACACTTCTGATTACTATATCTTGCCTTCTAAGTTCTGCTACAGCAGTTTCTAACTCTCCTCGGATATTATACCAGCTTGCCTTAGACAGACAGCTTGCTCCGATATTTACATTAGTTTCCCGTCAAGGTGTCCTTGGTCCTGCTATTTTAGTTACCTTTCTCCTCAGTTTGCTTTGTCTAAATTTGGGAAATGTACCTCAACTTGTCACAGTAGCAGGCACCTGTTATCTCATGTCTATTATGGGTCTACATCTGGGATTATGGATGTGTCGTGGCAAAGCATACGTGTTATGGCCTTGGTGGTCACTTAGTTTTTTCTTGGTAGAGGCGGTAGTTTTAATAGTGGGAGGTTTAGCTTGGAACTGGAGAGATTTCTTAGCGGGATTATTATTACCCATTATTTTGATGAGCGGAGATTTAGTGCTACGTCGCTTAAGATTTGCGCCATTACATCCAAATTGGTGGACACAGCGTTACGATACTAAGTCTATTAGAAATAATCCAGATTTTGTAGTATTACAAGTGATTGTTTTAGTATCATTGATTTGTATTACTGCCACAATCAGTTGGGTTATTCGTGATTTTTTAGATAGACTTTCTAATAATCCTCAAAATTCTTTCCTTGCAATTTTATTAGTGACGCTTTCTTTTACGGGAGTTGCGATCGCTTGCTGGACAACTTTACCACAAATCATTGCTATTGATGAAGCGCGCAAACAAGCAAGAAACCTATTTATCACTACTCTAGATACGGTTCCAGATACTGTTTTAGTATTAGATGAAGACGGAAAAATTTCTCAGACAAATGCAGCTGCTGAAGAATTATTTCAAACAAGTATTCAGGAGTTACTTGGGCAAAACTTGAATCAACTTCTAATATGCTATCGCGGCAAACCGGAGCAATGGTCTACTAGAAGCGAGCAAAGCTTGAAAATTAACCAAGGTTTGCGAATTGTTGAATCGACGATTTCTCAGCCATTTAATTCTCTGCTACGGGAGTATATTGTTATTGTTCGTGACATCACTAAGCGGAAGCTAGCAGAGGAAGAATTAGTCCAGTATCGTTATCAGCTTGAGCAGTTGGTGCTAGAACGCACCATTGAACTTATTAGAGTTAATCAACAACTTCAACAAGACATTCTTAAACGTCAAGAAGCACAAGAACAATTACTGCACAATAGCCTTCATGATGGGCTAACTGGATTACCTAATCAACGATTATTTATGGAGCGGGTGCAACAGGCAATAGAACAAGCTCAACAGCAAAATAATTATTTATTTGCTGTACTCTTCTTAGACCTAGACCGCTTTAAAGTAGTTAATGACAGCCTTGGACATCTACTAGGAAACCAACTTTTGATTGCAATTTCTCATCGGCTAAAGTCAGTTCTGCGAGGTGGAGACATAGTTGCCCGTTTTGGCGGAGATGAGTTCACAATCTTAATTGAGGAAATTGAGGATGTCAACACCGCAATACAGGTTGCCGAGCGAATTAAAAAGGTGTTAGCTTTGCCATTTCAATTAAATGAGCATCGGGTGTTTACTAATGTTAGTATTGGCATTGCTTTAAGTAGAGCAGATTATGAGCAAGCAGCGCAGATTTTACGCGATGCTGATGTGGCAATGTATTGTGCAAAATCACTTGGTAAGGCACGTTATGAGGTTTTTGATCCAAAGATGCACGAGGGTGCAGCTTTGCTCTTAGAGTTAGAAACTGCTCTGCGAAATGCGCTGCTCAAGCAAGAAGAATTTCGCCTTGATTATCAACCAATTGTTTCACTAACAACAGGCAAAATTATTGGATTTGAGGCACTGATACGTTGGTATCATCCAGAACGAGGACTTATTTCCCCTCAAGATTTTATTCCTTTGGCTGAGGAAACTGGAATGATTATTAGTATTGGTCAATGGGTGCTTTATGAAGCCTGTTACCAAATGCACAAATGGCATCAACAATTTCCTACCTCACAACCTCTGACGATTAGCGTAAATTTTTCTGGTAAACAAATTACGCAACCTGATGTGTTTAAACAGGTTAAACATATTTTGCAGCAAACTGGGCTGGAGCCATGCTGTTTGAAATTGGAGATTACTGAAAGCTTGTTGATGGATAATTTTGAATTAGCTACCACTGTGCTTTCCCAGTTAACAGCGCTGAATGTTGAAATGCACATGGATGATTTTGGAACTGGCTATTCATCCTTGAGTTATCTACATCGCCTACCAATCAAAACCATTAAAATTGACCGCTCTTTTGTCACCAGTATAGGTAGTCGAGGAGAAAACTTAGAAATTATTCGAGCGATTGTGACATTAGCCCATAATTTAAATATGTCTGTAACAGCAGAAGGCATAGAAACTGTAGACCAATTAGCACAATTGAAGGCTTTACAATGTGATTATGGGCAAGGGTATTTTTTCTTACCACCTATGGAACAGGCAGAAGTAGAAATACTACTTGCTGCTAATTTGTGCGGAAAAAACTTTTTAAAAAGATAAAATTTTGGGAGCAAATTCTGTTTAGAGAAACACTTTGTCAAACTGGGCAATAAATTTCACTTGACAATCTCTTCTTAGTGTCGGGATGATTGTAGTTGGAAATTGTCTACCTTATCGAGCAACCCTTCTTCTAACAAAAGCTCGTTAACAAAAGTATCTATTTTGTGCCGATCGATATTTTGCATGACTACAATGTGTACCCAATTTTCATAAATTGCTAACTGCCACTTTTTAATTAACCTTTGAGAAGGTTTTTGAAACACTACGGTATTAGAAAATTTATTGAGCATACATGGATATTCTCTGATTTTAAGTTGTTGGAAAAGATATTGCGCATTATCTATACAAGTCTTTGCTTCTTTGGCTAATCCATCATAACCTCTGGTTTTTATTGCATACCAGAGAATCAGAGGGGTATGACCGTTTCTAGAACCGAGGATTGTTGTATCTGATGAACCAATATATTCAATTGCTGTTTCAACTTTTTCTACCCATTTTTTCTTAGTTAAAACTACACCGCAAGGCAAGGGAGAACCAATGAATTTAGCAGAAATAGCTATACTATCTATGGGTTTTTGAAAGTTAACTTGTGGAGCGCCATCTAGAAAGGGTAATATTAATCCTGAAAGGGCGGCATCACAATGAATGTAGTAATCTTTAATCTGATTGCGTTCTAAGATTTCGAGAACTTTGTCTAAGTTATCAATTGCGCCTTTGACAGTAGTCCCAATATTCAAATTGACGATCGCAGGATAATTGCGATTTTCGCTAATGAGTTGTTCAAAATGTTCATAATTCATCTCTCCATTAATTTGTGAGTTAACAACATTATGTTGAATGCGGAATAGTTTTGCTGCTTTTGGTATAGAGTAATGAGAGTCTTGTGATGAGTAAAGAATGCCATCGGGATAGATTTCTCTTGCTAAGAATATTCCATATAAATTACCTTCAGTTCCGCCAGCAGTAACATAACCCCAAAACTCATTTTCTGGAATTTTATAGAGTTGGGCAAAAAAAGATAATACTTCTTGCTCAAACTTACGAGAATGGAGACCAAAATCTGGTTCAATATATGGATCTCCAGCATTATTTAACAGAAGATTGAAAAATTTAGAGATCGCACTGTAATCACAACTTAAATTATATGGATAGCCTGCATGAAGCTGCGATCGCTGTTCTATTTGCAGCAGAAAATCAGCCAATTCCTTAGCGACTTTATTTGACATATCTTTGTATCTCTTAAATTTTGATTGAGTTAATGGATGTTTTAAACTACATTCTACGTATTAATCCATACCTTTAGACTTTCTTAATAATCTATTGGTTTGGCTCTTTAACTGAAGATAATACAGTGAAAATACTGATAAAGATTCAGTAATAATACCCAAATTTTTTCTGCGGAAGTATATTACACTTAGAACTTCTGCATAATACGAGATAACCATAATGCGTATTACGTAAAATATCTTTTCAGTCGTTGACTGCAACCTGATTTAATCACATATTTAACTTTGTGCCAGTTGCGTAATTTCTGGGAATGACTAGGCTATACAAGCGAAGTCCGCATAAGCGGACTTCATCAAGCTAAAAAGACATTTCCAGAAATTAAATATGCGTTATACAGAACCCTAATAGGGACTTAGTGCTGCTCGTCTCTATATTCTTTTTCACTTTAAGGTTGATACAAATAAGCAGCAGGGGAGTAGGCTTGCCGTGACTTGTGCCGATCATCTCTACTTACTTCGACTACGCTCAGTACAAGTCGCTCGATGGAACCGGAGCCGAGGTAGCCTACCCGAACGGGGTCAGAGGGGGAAAGAGTTAGAGATAAATCATTGGTATCAAGCATTTCGTGAAATGGTATTACAGCTGTTTTCAAGTAAATGAGGTACAGCAGGACTTGCCCATCAAGTTTCTACTTCCTTGCTCCTGCCTCAAAACCCGTAGCTTTGTACTTCATATAAAACAAAACTAAAACAAAACTGCTGTAAGCGATTAATCTACAAAGAACGTTAACGCAAAAATTAACGGGACCTTCCAAGATCAAGTCTCGGTTTATTCCGGGGGCTTTACGCATTACGACTCGTAAGTGCGAGGTTTCTGACCAATTAAGGTACGAGAATTCTTGCTGCCTCGTCTAGTTTTCGGTTTTTTTGCTGAAATACTTAACAAAACTTTACTGATATAAATGAAAAAAACTCTCAATAAGCCTGGTACTATATCTTCAGAGTTATTGAGATTAATACTCATTAAGGAAGTCATGTATTTCAGCTATTTGCAAACTGTCTAAAAAGATAACGCTTTTGACTTGCGTGGCTGTTCAAACACTTGAGTCGATGTCTTGATGGGCAGAGAACGCTGGATTAACCAACCTCTCAGGGCGACTTTTCAGCAGAACACACAACTATTTATTTATCAGGTGTCAATATGTCAAAAAAAATTGGTTTGTTTTACGGTACTCAAACTGGCAACACTGAATCTGATGCTGAAAAAATTCGGGATGAGTTTGGTGATGATATTGTGACATTGCATCCCATTTACGAAGCGGATAGCAGCACTTTTGATGAGTATGACTTGCTAATTATTGGCTCTCCTACTTGGGATATTGGTCAACTTCAGAGCGATTGGGAAGGCTTTTTCTCCGATCTAGATGAAATAGATTTTAGTGGTAAGCTGGTTGCCTATTTTGGTGATGGAGACCAATATGGCTATAGCGATAACTTCCAGGATGCAATTGGAATTCTGGAAGAAAAAATTTCCCAACGGGGTGGTAAAACCGTTGGTTACTGGCCAACTGAGGGGTATGAATTCGATCAATCTAGAGCTTTGAGAAATGGCAAGTTTGTCGGATTGGCACTTGATGAAGGTAGTCAATCTGATTTAACAGATGAGCGAATTAAAACTTGGGTTGCTCAGTTGAAGACAGAGTTTGGTTTGTAGAGATTTGGGGCGCACAGCTAGCTGTGCGCCTTTGTTGAAGTTGATAATTTAGAAGTTATAGGTATTTATGTCTGATTCATTTGATATTTTATGGTTAAGTGCCAGTCCTGTTTTGCAGCGTTTTGATAAACCATTACTTGAATATTTATCTAGGTATATAAATGTCGCCCAGTGGGAATACCAGCAAACCAAAGATGAAGCCAGTTCCATAGATCAAGCTGTGGAGTTGCTATATGAGTTTTTAGAATGGCGCGATCGCCCTGTGCATTTAGCAGGACATGCTATGGGTGGTGCGATCGCCTTAACCTTTGCGCGGCGATTTCCGCAAAAAGTGCGATCGCTAACTCTGCTGGCTGTAGCAGCTCAACCTGCAAACAATTGGCAAGCTCACTATTACTTTCAACGACAACTTTTTAGCATTAGCCGTGAGTTAGTTTTGGCAAGCAGCGTTCGCAGTCTATTTGGAAATCAACCAGCTCATACCACTAAAAAGTTAGTAGCTGCCTTAGATAAAGATTTAGAACAATCTCCATCATCACACTCTTTATTTAAGTTGGTTTATTTACCCAAGGGTGGAGTTTCTATGCCAATGATGGTATGTGGTAGCAAGAGCGATCCGGTAGTCAACCCAACTGCATTACATGACTGGTTGAATTGGTTCAAGCCAGAAGATAAGCTCTGGGAATGCCCACAAGGGTATCATTTTTTTCACTACTTCTATCCTCAACAGGTTGGCGAACAGATTTTGAGTTTTTGGGAACGCCACCATCCGCATCTACTGGAAGCATCTGCACTATCTTTTAGCACTTCTACAAGTTAATAACTTTCAGAGTGCAATGTCTGAGGACAAACCTTACGGCTACGCACTTGTGAAATTTAGTGCAGCGATCGCTAATTAAAGTCTCACAAAATGCTTGTGTAGGCAGACTGAGTTACAACGGAGAAAATTTTCGTACTCCTCTTGTGTTCCCAGTGGTATCTTTAATGCATTCGGCTATAACCCAAAGATGCTGTGCAAGTAAAGATTTAAACGAATTCAGAGGTTAGTTCATGGATTTTCTCTCGGATACCGTTGCCTTATCGCGGATGCAGTTTGCACTGACGGCGATCTTTCACATGCTATGGCCTGTTCTCACCACTGGGATGGGGATTTATCTAGTCATAGTCGAAGGAATGTGGCTCAAAACACGCAATCCCGATTACTATCACCATGCTCGTTTCTGGGCAAAGCTATATGTGTTGAACTTCGGTATTGGTGTAGCATCCGGTTTGCCGATGGAGTTTCAATTTGGCACGAACTGGGCACCGTTTTCCGAAGCGGTAGGCGACTTTTTTGGCAGCATTTTAGGCTTTGAGGCTTCGATGGCATTCATGCTAGAAGCTGGATTTCTGGGGATTATGCTGTTTGGCTGGGAACGAGTCAACCCAGTGATTCACTATTTCGCCACGATTATGGTTGCCTTTGGCGCAAACCTATCTACCTTCTGGATTTTAGCGGCCAACTCTTGGTTACAGACTCCTGCTGGCGGAGAAATGGTGAATGGGAAGTTTGTTGTGGATGATTACTTTCAGGCAATTTTAAATCCCTTCATGCTCAACAGTGTCTCGCACATGTTTTTGGCGACGCTGGAAACTTCGCTGTTTGTGATTGGGGGAATTAGCGCTTGGTATATTCTCAACAAACGTCATCAGGCTTTCTTTGCGCGATCGCTTAAAATTGTCTTAGCAACTGCGATCGCAGTCACCCCATTACAAATCTATGTCGGACACCTCAGCGCCGAACAAGTAGCTGATTATCAACCTACCAAACTCGCGGCGATG
Organism: Nostoc sp. EspVER01; assembly: GCF_034530635.1. Classification (NCBI taxonomy): domain Bacteria; kingdom Bacillati; phylum Cyanobacteriota; class Cyanophyceae; order Nostocales; family Nostocaceae; genus Nostoc; species Nostoc sp. EspVER01. The sequence goes on along the minus strand of NZ_JAVRCS010000043.1, from coordinate 5,326 downwards.
GAGGCCAAGTGGGAAACCTCTCCAGCCGGACAGCCCGCGCCTTGGAGTGTGGTGGCATTACCCAATAATCAGACTGAGCAAAATGATTGGGAAATCTCAATTCCCAACGGCTTAGGCTATATTTTGGAATTTAAAAAGAACCTCTCTAAACCCGTTCTTGGACTGAAACATTGGAAGCCTGAAGATCGCCCCCGGATGGTGGGTTTGATTTATTATTCTTTCCGTATTATGAGCGGCATTGGCTTCTTCTTGGCTGGATTGATGGGACTCAGTGTGATTCAGTGGTTGCGGGGAAAACTCTCACCAGAAGCGATCGCCTCGCAGAAATGGCTACTGCGAATCTGGATTTTGGCGGCTCCATTGGGCTACATCGCCGTCGAATCAGGCTGGATTGTGCGTTGTGTTGGGCGGCAACCTTGGGTGCTTTATGGGCAAATTCGCACCGCAGACGGAGTTTCTCACCTACCTGCTAGTGAGGTGTTAACATCCTTGATCATTTTTACTGGAATTTATACAACCCTGTTTATTTGTGCTTTATTCTTTGGTAGTCGCATCATTCGTCAAGGCCCGAATCTGGAACTTCCGCTTCCAGGCGTTGACACCGAACCTGTCGCAGAAACTACTCCGGCTGAATTTGTTCCAGATCAACGTCCTGTAGAAGCAGAGCAATGAAATCAATTCGCAATTCGTAATTCGTAATTCGTAATTCGCAATTCGTAATTCGTAATGAAGAGTGCTGAGTATGGTAAATCATAGGTAACTGTATGGAGAATCTGGAACACTTTTTAGCGCAGGTTTGGTTTGTCATTTTAGCTCTGTTTTTATTTCTCTACGTCATGTTAGACGGGTTTGATCTAGGCGTAGGCATCCTATCACTAACAAGTTCCAATGACGACCGACGCGACATCTTAATGACGAGTTTGGGTAATGTTTGGGATGCCAATGAAACCTGGTTGGTGTTGATGGGGGGTGCGTTGTTTGGGGCATTTCCTCTGGCTTATGGCACTATTTTAAATGCGCTCTACATTCCTATTTTTGGGATGATCTTTGGCTTGATTTTTCGGGCTGTGGCCTTTGAATTTCGAGAGCATTCTACAAACAAAGTGTTTTGGAATGTAGCGTTTGGAGTCGGTAGTTTCATGGCGGCGCTATTTCAAGGATTCGCCTTGGGCACGATTTTGGAAGGCATCAAGGTGGATGCAGCGGGTCACTTTATCGGCGGTATGTGGGATTGGTTCGATTGGCGATCGCTCCTGGTTGCCTTGACATTAATCCAGGGTTATGTATTGATTGGCTCCACCTATCTCATCTTAAAAACTGAGGGAGAACTACAAGCGTCCCATTACCGCACAGCCAAACTCGCTGCCTGGACAACGCTTTTAGGTGCAATCTTGATCACGATCGCTACCCCTGTTGTGTATGAAAATGCCAGAGCAAAGTTATTTCATCAGCCAGAAGTGTATCTATTTTCAATCATTCCAGTGTTAGGTGTGCTGCTGATTTGGTTATTGATTCAAAGCCTGAACCGCAAAGCAGAAACTACTCCCCTCGTTTGGACAGTGCTGCTTTTTCTACTTACCTTTGTTGGGTTAGGATTAGTTGTTTTTCCCTATATTATTCCCCCAGGTATCACAATTTATCAGGCAGCCGCAGCACCTAGCGCGTTAGTGTTTATGATTATCTTCATTGGATTTCTGATTCCCATTATGTTGTTCTACAACATCTACAATTACATTGTGTTTCGAGGGAAAGTTGCAGACACACATTATGGGGAATAGGTGACACAATTTTGGATTTTAGATTTTAGATTTTAGATTGATTCTAGGGAAATATCGCTAACTCAGTTTCCGGGTCAAAAAAGTGAATTTTCTCTGGAGTTAGAGATAACCAAAGTTGCTCGCCAGGTTGTACAAATCGGTCTGGTGGTATTCGCACTTGTAGGGAATTGGCTGTAGTAGCAGGTTGAGATCCTGGTTCGGCAATCTTAACAGCGAGAAAAGAATCGTTGCCGAGATTCTCTACCAAATCCACTTGCACTGGTAGATTTTTGGTAGCAGGCATACTCAAGTTTAAGTGTTCTGGACGAATACCTAAAATTAGAGTTTTCCGATCATATTTTTGTAAAGCTTTTCCCCAAATTTCTGGCAGAGTGAAACGCAACTGGGAATGAGTAATCAACTGCGGGGCATGAAATTCTACAGGAATAAAATTCATCGGTGGTGAACCAATGAATTCTGCTACAAAAAGATTAGCAGGACGGTTGTAAAGTTCTAAGGGAGAAGCAACTTGCTGAATTTTACCCTCAGACATAATTGCAATGCGATCGCCCATTGTCATCGCTTCTGTTTGATCGTGGGTAACGTAAATTGTCGTTGTCCCCAATTGGCGCTGCAATTTCACAATTTGGGCGCGGGTTTCCGCCCGCAGTTTGGCATCTAAGTTAGAAAGCGGTTCATCCATTAAGAATACTTGGGGGTCACGTGCGATCGCTCGTCCCAATGCAACCCGTTGTCTTTGTCCCCCAGATAGCTGTTTGGGTAAGCGATTCAGCAAGGTTTCGATTTGCAACAGTTGGGCAACACTACGCACCTGCTGATCCACCGCCCGTTCTTTGTCAGAAGTGTAGCGCAATCCTTTAGGTAACTTTCTTGTCGCCCCCCCAAAAAGATTTTCCGCCCACGTCCGAAGATAGGGAGTATTTTCTCCTCTGCTCCTCTGGTTACTGAGCGCAGTCGAAGTATGCTCCTCTGCTCCCCTGCTTCCCCTACGCCGCAGCCCAAAAGCGATGTTGTCATACACCGTCATGTGAGGATAGAGGGCGTAATTTTGAAACACCATTGCGATGTCGCGTTCCTTGGGTGGTAAGTCATTGATTAAGCGATCGCCTATCCAGATATTACCGCCAGTCATCACTTCTAAGCCGGCGATTAGTCGCAGTAGAGTGCTTTTACCACAACCAGAAGGGCCTACCAGCACCATAAACTCACCATCTGCGATCGTCAGGTTAATCCGCCGCAAGACATTGACACTTCCCGCACGTTCCTGCGCTGCATCATTCTCCCCAGATGTGAGGGGAGATTGCGTTTGTGAGGTAACACTTTCCCCTTTACGCGGGGAAAAACTTTTATAAACGTTTTCTAAAACAACTTGAGACACAACTAATTATTGTCATTGGGGATTGGGCATTGGGCATGGGGGAGCCACTGCGGTCTTGGGGTTTCCCCAAGTGGAGCAAGTGGCGTCATTGGGCATTGGATTTGGACTAATGACTAATGACTAATGACCAATGACAGTTTAGCGCCCATCATAATACACCTTCAGGGTAAATACGAAAAGTTAAAAAAACAGCTTGCACTATCAAAAGCAAACTATCCTGAATTTTAGGGCTATCAGGAGGTGTTGTTATGACTACCGATGTACCTAAAAATCTTTCTCAAGACCCAAGCGTTAATCCTGTCCATGACATTGTAGACCGACAAACCACAGATTGTTGCATTGTGGGTGGAGGCCCGGCAGGAGCAGTATTGGCGCTGTTGTTAGCGCGTCAAGGGATTTCGGTGATGCTGCTGGAAGCACACAAAGACTTCGATCGCGATTTTCGCGGCGATACGATTCATCCGTCGGTGATGGAAATTATGGAGGAATTGGGACTTAGCGATCGCTTGCTAAAACTCCCCCATACCAAAATGCGCCAAATTAGTATTCAAACTCCTCAAGATACTGTCACATTCGCAGATTTTAGTCATCTGAAAACCCATTATCCCTACAAGTACAACTTAGCGACTTAGCAAAAGTACAACGTCAACGCGAGTTGCCTACACGCATCATTCAGGCGTTTCAAACTTTGATCCAAAAGCGGGTATTGGCCCCGGTTATCACCTCAAATCGCACCTTTGTACCACCTGCGTTTTTGCGCTTACCCGTCTTGCGCGGCCTTCCAGCCAGGTTGATCGCCTTGGGTGTTTTTCCAGTTCACGTCAAGGCTTAATTTTTGGCAAGAATTTTTTCTATTTAATCAATGAGTGGTACAATTATACTACTCTATGCAGAATTGAATGCTCAATTTAGTCAAGCGAGGGTGGCGAACGGTATATTCAATGCTGTTCAAAGCAATCGCTTGGCTTTTATGCTAGAAATAACTAAAAAGAATTCAGCACCCAGGTGGTCGCCGAGCGTAGCCGAGGTGAGTCAAAAGTCAGAATTGATAAGCAGTTTAGTATGATTGGTATATTCATTCATCAAGTGTTCTTCTGACTCCTGAATTCTGACTCCTGAATTCTGTTAGAAAATTTGTTCAAACATTATTAAAAAATGCAAACAATTAAACCTATCTAGATATTAATTGGCACTACATAGAAAAACCCCTCTTTTTCAATCAGTACTTTTTGCAGTCAGGAGTAATTTTAATGAACAGCTGCGTCTTAATGGCGGAAATTATTAACGAGCCGCAACTCCGTTATACAGCGGATAATTTGGGAGTCACGGAAATGCTAGTGCAGTTTCCCAATTCCCAGAAACCAGAAGATCCGCCAGCCACGCTGAAAGTTGTCGGCTGGGGGAATTTAGCGACAGAAATTCAGCAAAACTACCACCAAGGCGATCGCGTCATCTTGGTAGGACGTTTAACTATGAATACTGTTGAGCGTCAAGAAGGTTTTAAAGAAAAACGCGCTGAATTGACGGTGCAACAAATTCAATCTGTTGGAGGTAGTTTTAATACCGATCCATCGCCCTCAGCAACCGTAACTCCATCATTCACTGAAACTGCTCCACGACAACCATCTCCAGCATCTCGTCCTGCCCAAAAAGACGTTCCCAGTTATGAGTCAACACTTCCAGCGCCTACCCCAGCTACAAATCCTGTTGGCGTTGCTCCCCAAGCGAAAACTTACGAACCCGTACCCCAACCCACAAATTATGAGCGAACCACTTATCCAGCAGTGAAAGAGCAAGAACCAGATCCAGATGATATCCCCTTCTAAAGTTGGTAGTTGAGCGTGTATTCAATTTAATAACTAACATTACAGTTAGACAATTTCTGCAAATAGCCATCCTTGAGGATGTGCTATTTTTTTATCTGCGTTGACGCTTTGCATCTAGTTATGAGACATCACTTAGTTTAACTATCGAGCAGTTAGGGATAAAGAATTTTAATTTCTAAATCCCAAGCTTCAGCCTCTATCTTACAATTTAATAAACTTCATCATGGCTGCCAATATCAATCAATAAAATAACCATTTCTAACAACTTATCATCCTCAGAGAAATTAAAGATAAGTAGGTCAACCTAATTAAACATAAAACGTTCAACTTGGTACTGACCTTGC
>NZ_JAVRCS010000042.1:0-51805 GCF_034530635.1 Nostoc sp. EspVER01 | reverse complement strand
TAACATATTTTGGGCTGTTTTTATCGGATTTCTCTTAACATTCAACACTTTTGAGAGGAAGGCTATACCTCTGGTATACAGATGGTTCTGTTGGTGTTTATGATTGGGATAGATTAGTAGAAACAACATTTAGTGATAGAGTTGATGAGCTAGTTCTCCAGTCTGCTTTTACTAGAGGAGACTATCTTTATGGTGATATGCTAGTACCTCTTTTTAAGAATTCAGAGATTAAACAAACTCTTTTCAAGAAATTTATAAAAGCTTCTCAAAAAAATTTGTCAGTTAGTTTGAAGAAGTTAAGAAAGTTTGAATACTCTAAACAAGATAATCCTATTCCAGAATTGCCTACTGATACTTGTATTTATAATAATACCCTATTTGCACTAACTGACATAGGAGTTTATAGTGCATCTGTTCATAGAAGAGATACTAAATTTGGAATAAGTCAACGTCCGAAGAAGCTATGGGACTGCCCATTAATTTCTATAAAAGCTGCTCATACATCTTTAGCTATGGCTGGAGGGGATGAAGGGCTTTTCGAGCTTCATCTTAATAATTATTCTGATAATTTATTAAATTCAAATAAAGTTGATGAGAGAATTTATCAAATCAGTAATCACCATTCATCAATGGTTGACTGGTCTTTTGCAAGTTTATACAGTTCATCATATGTTGATTCAGGTTTCTTAGCAGCATTTGGTTGGGATAAACATCAAGACAATGGAACATTTCAAAGAAAATTTAAGAAAATAGTACCTGATTCGGACATCTTTAAAAAAAAAGGTTTTAGTTGGGGTTCTCAAGAAAAAATATATTTAGCTAATTCTAATACTATTGAAGTCGCTAAATATACTCAAAAGAGGATAGATTCAAATAATGAAAGTGATGCTTTTCAACCACTGGAATCAATTAATTTTGATAAACCACATGGAGATGTTGTGAGTGGAGGAATAGCTTACTTTGGTGTAATTATCGAGTATGATGATTCTCTTATAGTTTTGTGTAGTGATGATACTTTAACTACTTTACCAGAGTCAGCAGCTCGTTGGAGAGTATATCCCCGTTCAAAAAGATATGAAAATCATTTACATATAATTTACGAAGATCGATTAGTCATATATTCCTTTAACCATGATTATTTTGTTGATCAAGTACAAAAAATTAGAGGAATTGAGTATAGGAACAGGTCAAAAAACGCCTAGAGAGCAGTAACAATATTGCTTTGCTCTACCATGCTATGAACGCAAGGTTCTCCCCAATACGTAGTAATCGCTGGAGCGAAAACCGAAGAGTCTTTTTTCGATACTGATTGACAAATATACTTAGCTCGATTTTCTCTAGTCAGTATTCTATCAGTATCCCTGACATAGATTGGCACCATCATTTCTCTTTGCTCCAACAGTTCGGACAACCCAATATGAATTTCCTTTCCCTCATGAAATAATGCACGCGCCGCTTTTTCTACCATTCGTGCTAGTTCAGCACCGTTACAGTTGATGGTTTTGTTGAGAATAATGCGCCATTTTTTCTCGGTAAGGCGATCGCCACCATTGCAGTATCGCTCATCAACTTGGCTTTTTTCTCGATTATTGCCGTCGTAAACACTCCCCCTGAGTTCAAAGAGATAAATTCAATGGTTGACAGTTAATCTGTGGTTACTCAATTTGAGGTACAATCGTAAGCCTGCGAATTAATGACGATGCTTGCTGACAGGAGATGCTTCTATGGCCCGGATGTATTATGACGAAGATGCCAATTTAGACCTTTTGGCTGGAAAAACTATTGCTATCATCGGCTATGGTTCCCAAGGTCATGCCCACGCTCTCAATCTCAAAGATAGTGGTTTGAATGTGATTGTGGGACTATATCCGGGTAGTAAGTCAGTTGCAAAAGCTGAAGCAGCTGGGTTAACTGTGAAAAACGTTGCAGATGCCGCTAATGCTGCTGATTTCATCATGATTTTGTTACCTGATGAAGTCCAAAAAACGATTTACAAAAACGAGATTGAACCAAATCTAGAAGAAGGAAATGTCTTAGCCTTTGCCCACGGCTTCAATATTCACTTTGGGCAAGTTGTACCACCAGATAATGTCGATGTGGTGATGGTAGCACCAAAAGGGCCAGGGCATTTAGTACGGCGGACTTATGAAGGTGGGGAAGGCGTGCCAGCGCTGTTTGCAGTTTATCAAGATGCTAGCGGTCAGGCACGCGATCGCGCCATGTCTTATGCTAAAGGTATCGGTGGTACTCGCGCCGGTGTTCTCGAAACTACTTTCCGCGAAGAAACCGAAACCGATTTATTTGGCGAACAAGCGGTATTGTGCGGTGGTTTGAGTGCTTTAATCAAAGCCGGATTTGAAACTTTGGTAGAAGCTGGTTATCAACCAGAATTGGCTTATTTTGAATGTCTGCATGAAGTCAAGCTGATTGTTGACTTGGTTGTAGAAGGTGGTTTAGCCAAGATGCGCGACAGCATTTCTAACACCGCTGAATATGGCGATTATACCCGTGGCCCGCGGATTGTTACCGAACAAACCAAGGTTGAAATGCAGAAGATTCTCAGCGAAATTCAATCTGGGCAATTTGCACGAGAATTTGTTCTCGAAAACCAATCTGGTAAACCAGGATTTACCGCCATGCGTCGTAAAGAAGCTGAACACAAAATTGAAGAAGTTGGTAAAGATTTACGCGCTATGTTTAGCTGGTTGAAAAAGGCTTAAGCAAAAGAATGTAGAGACGCAATAATGCAGAGACGTAGCACTGCTACGTCTCTACAAGGGTTATGGTTACAGCATATTTAATTTCTGAAGATGTCTATTTACTTTGAGTTTTAAGATAATCTGCAACATACTCTCCGTAAGTATCACGCAACATTTGTTCGCGGAATTTGAATCCTAATGTTTTCCCTCGACAAGATAAAGATCCGCACAAGCATCGAGAAACAGCAATTGATTCATATTCAGTGGTTTCGTAGTCCCAGGTAATTTCCTCACCTGCTTCTATATCGCCCAAAGCAACAAAGTCATATCCTCCAAACTGATTATTTCTTACCCCAGTATTTGGATCACAAGAATGGTTAATGACGACAGCAGGCTCGTCTAGGTTGACATACAAATTAAAATCTATCTGAAAGGAATAAATTGTTCGTTCAGGAACTTCTTCAATGGGGATACCCACCACGACAGTTTCTCCTTGGGCAAATTTTTTGCTAGCAAAAACTCCTCGTCCTTTTGCTGTTTTTTGAATCGTGATATGGGAATTGATCTTTGCAGCTGAAATCGACTCTAGTATATTCATAGATAAAGACCCAGTGGATTTAAATTGATTGGGATTTAAAACTTTAAAAATTGGCTTAGTTGCAGTTCACCTGACTAAAAATAGCTCTTTCAAGGTGGATAAAAATTTTCGCAAATAGATTCGTCTTTAACCTCTTATTTCTGTATTCTCTGTGCTTCTGTGATTAAATAAATAAGTGTACTGAGCGCTTCAGACGCAGAGATAACAGAGAAAAAAGAGATTTTATCAGTCACCTTGAAATGGGTATTTATTAGAACTTACACATTGATAGGAAATTGAGTATGTGTATTCAAACACTCGTTGTTTAAAGTGTTCCAAAATAAAGTTACAAGCCACTTGAAGAGACAAATTTCTGGTCTACTGACAGTATTCCCTTTAGTTAACCGTAAAGAGGTTGACTAGAGTAAGAAATATCAATATTTATTGTTTCATCATCAGCGTAGGTCAAGATTAGGTTAGTTCGCTTGACTTCTTCCGAAAGAGGCAAAACTCGATGAACAGATTTGTTCGTTTTCATAAAGTAGCAATCTCCAACATGATGCCCAACCCGTTTAGCTAATGATGTATCGAGATCGCTAATTTCCATACTGTGGGGAACAAATTCTAGGCATCCTCCAGCTTTTTTTGGCGGGGTTTCAATAAAAATAGCAAAAGCAAAAGCGTAGGTATCGAGATGTCCCCCATGAACATCTCCAATTTTGTCAAGCCTATGGATTACATGCCTATCAAAAGGATCTGGTACTAAGTGAACTTGAGTTCCCGCAATACCACAGAGAAACTCAATTAGGTGAGAATCACGGTACAAAGCCGGAATAAGTTGTGAGTGTTCAGCAACAGCAACTCCCGAAACAGTACTAAGATGTCTAGGAGTATTTTGCTCATGTTTCATGTTGAAGTCTCTTCTTCGAGAATGCTGCTCAAATATTCTGAGAACTTCTGTTTTCAAAATTGCAAATGAATCATCATTGAAAAACAACGGCAATTTTACATAACAGTTGAGAGCAAACTCTTTGTGTAATAAGGCTCCAGCTTCTCGGCTCAGACGAGAATATTTAGTAGCATTGAAAAAATTGGCAGTGTTATGATACACAATATTCACTACAAAATCATGATAAATTTAAGCATCAAAATTATTTATTTAAGTAATAGCATTGATGCTTGGGTTCAATGTAAAATCAAGATTTTAGCTAATTCAATTACTCCAAAGCTTGGCTAATTCAATTAGTAAACTGCATATCAAATATCTTTTATGTAAGTAGTAAGATGTTTTTAACAGTTCAAATCTTTTATCTATTATCTAATAACTAACTGAAAGAAGTCAAGCACGTTTTCATAATATTTATCAGGAATTACGTATTGACAAATGCATGATTATGTTTGTCAATTCCCTGTTTAGCTAACTTTAAACGGGAGCATCCAAGTTTTATTCTTCCGATAAATATAAATTAGATGTGAGATGGTGAAGGAATAATCACAGCAATCATTATTTACCAGAACTACTATGACTGAAGAAGAAAACTAACTTTTGTTTGAATATGGTCGTGCGATCGCTAAAATACTCTACAAAAATGCTCCAATTGAGGAACCAACAAGCTTAGGCAAGATTGAATAAGTAGTAAATATGGATTAATCTAATCTTTGCTCGCTAAGTAAGTCGGCGGAAATAAACAAAGTTATGTTGACAAACATAAACAAGCTTAAAACCCTTACAAATGATTAATACTTCTCTGCGTTCGCGCAGCGTGTCGCAGACAGAGGCTACGCCCGAAGCGAAGCTATGCCGCAGGCTTTACGACTACGCGGTAGTTGAATCTCGACTTCGCTCGATTACCGCGCAGTCGAAACTCAGTACAAGTGACAAATGACAAATGATGGACTTCACTAGTTAGCTTTAATTGCGCCGACTTACCTAAATAAAAAGTGGGATACACCTAGCTTAAACAGCTAACCGTTAACTGCTCTGTACCTCAACTTTTGCTTCCGGCTCAATCTTTTGAGGGCTTTGACTTAGAACCAAAGCAACTAACACAAGAATCGCGCCAATTAGACCGCGTATTCCCAGATGTTCTCCAAGTAGCCAAAACGAAAAAATTGTGGCGAACAATGGCTCAAGTGTAAAAAGTAAAGCAGCTTCGTCAGAAGAAACCCATTGCTGTGCTATTGTTTGAAGCCAGATGACAGCAGCCGTCGCCAACAACCCTAAGTAAAGAATTGCTCCCCAGTGCTGGCGAATTACCTCAAATTGGTTAATAATTTGTGTGTTACTCCAGAGTACCCCTATCGTTGCAATGAACAAAAGTTGAACGCTAGTGAGCGTTAAAGTGGGGTGACGGGAGGCGACTCGCTCTAGGAAAAGTATGTAGGCTGCATAGACAAAAGCATCAACGAACATTAATAGATCGCCGATTCCTAGTTCTCCCCCTTCCCAAAACATCACGCCAATACCGATGACAGCGACTCCAGCGGCTAGGAAAGTTTTCAACGGTACGCGCTGACCACTCAGCCATCCCAGCAGCGGGACAATCAAGGCATTCAAACTGCCAATGAATGCCGCCCGGTTTGCTGGTATAGTCTTGAGCGCAATTGTTTCTATCGCTAAGAAAAAGAAAAGCAAAAGTCCTAGTACTGTACCATCACGAAATAAAAGTGCGTTAATATTACGTAAATTTAGAGTGAAAACTGCTGCGGCTATGACAAAGCGTGTAGCAATCAATGCACTTGGTGAAAGGCTACCAACGATGTCTTTGGTCAATGGAAAAGTTGTAGAACCAATTATATTAACAAAAATAAGCAGTATTATGCCCTTGAAACGCAAGTTATTTTCAGTCTGCATCAAAATAATTGATTGAATAATGTTTCTTTACATCCATAGAGAATGCGATCGCATAAATAATATTAGTTTTTTTGCGTCCAGTTAGCGCCTTCTGAATTTAGGATTTTTATTTGGACAAGTTCTACTAATCGTATTTTCATAATCTCATGTCTTTTTCCACATAGCAATTAAAAGGTAAAGGAAGTTCGTATTAATCCAATCCAAATTGTATCATTCGCTGTGTTAATTTTAAGATTTGCGATCGCCGTTAAAATAAAAGTGCCAATGCTCTGACCTATGTCAATTCTTAGTGTCATGTGGCTGAGGCATATTCTATTAATCTTTGATATCTTGAACAATCCGAAAACCAGCGTGCTGATAAAAATTTGGACGGAACCAGTTGCGGTAATATTTTAAAGCTTCTGTACCATTGGTTATCCAACATCCTCCTAACATCATTTGATGTTTATCATCAAAGAATATCGCAGAATTATCTTCATAAAGAAAATGAGGTTGATATCCTGGAAGAGGGTTTAAGTTATTACTCAACCATTCCCAAACATTGCCGCGTAAATCATACAATCCCAAAGAACTTTTGGCTGTTTCTAACATCCCAACGGGACTAGGTGAACCAAATTTTAAATTGAGATTATAATTTTCTACACGATCTAACAAACTATTACCATAAGTTGCTAAATGGTATTCTGGTTCACTCATTAAGCGAGTATCTTTCCCTTGCCAACGACAATAAGCCATTGCTTCATAATGATTGACTTCCACAGGCCAATCTAAGGGTAAGTCGATTTCATCAAACATAGCTCGATATTTGTAGCTACCATTTTCATGTAACCAAAATTTAGGACATTGAATATTGTATCGAGTTTTCCAATTCCAAGATTCTTCATCCCAATATTCTTGATTTTCGTAGCCACCAGCCTTGACAAAATAGATAAAATCAGCATTGGTAATCAGATATTTGCTGGCGAAAAAGGGTGCAACTTCAACAGTGCGATCGCCATAATCAATATCCCATCCATAAGTTGAATCATCTAAGGCTTTACCGAGTTTTACTACCCCACCAGCAACTTCTATCATTTCGTTTTGAGGAGTGTAACCATTAAAAGGGGCATATTGCCAATTTTGAGGACGTTTCACTCTCTCAATTGGTAGTTGGCGAATTAACATCGAAGAAGTTTCAATGTGAATACGTTGGTGTTCAATCCCCATCATTAAAGCCCAAAGGGGATGATTGGGATGAATTGGTAGAGTAATTTGGGTTGTCTTAATTAGTTCGGAAATTACGGAATATGCTCGTTCTCGATATTCCCAAGTTTGTGCAACTTGCGGCCATTCCAAATGCGCGATCGCTGCATTCAACTCTTCTGGTTTTTCTGGATCTACTCCAATTTCAAACAAAATTTCATACTCTGGATTGAGGCGTTTTTCTAATAACTCCACCTGAATTAATTTATTGATGTAGAAAATTGCCGAATGTCCCAGATAAAAAATTAGAGGATTTCTCAAAGGGTCAGGGTTGAGATAAAATGTCTCTTCCCCAACTAAACTTTTCAATAACATATCTTCCAGTTGCCAAGCATTCTCAAAGTAATCGAGGATCGTTTGGTTATTACAATTATCAAGTTTTGGAGGTTTAGCAGATTGCAGACTATTCATGGTGTAACTAAGTTGTTGTTAAAGAACAATAAACCTCTTGCAAAAGTCTCTAACACCCACCCCCAACCCCTCCCCGCGCTTCGGGAGGGGAGACAAAGCGTAGCTTTGGCGGGGTGGGGTTCTTTCTTATTTTTGATTTATGCAAGAGGTCTAATGAAAAAATTAATTATCTAGAAATCCGATTTGATTCTTGAATTTACTTGCATAGGTAGGGAACACGAAATAAAAAAATAGATATGTACTGAGTTTTGTAAAAAACCAAATATGATTCCTATAGAATGTGTTAAACACAATCGGATTGAATGAGGGATCAAATAAGATTCTTAAATATGACAGATTTATTATTTAATAGCAATACTTGTTGTTCAATAATTAGTTTTTCAAATAGCACTAAAGCTTTATCGACTTAGTGTAGTAACCCAGTATGTTTGACTAACCTAATATTTCTTGAATAATTAACCTATCAGCTAACAAGTAATTCAGCGAGAATAAACATAACTATATGATTAAAGTAAAGACTCTTTAAACTCTTACCAATGAAAAATTACAACCCTCTTTAGACAGTTTTATTTGTCTTAACTTATTTAGAGCTAAGTTAAAAATAATTGTCAGAATTCAGGAGTCAGAACTCAGGATTCAGAATAGTTAAAGAATTAGCAGAGCATTTGATGAACGCGAACAGCCCTGAAAGTAGAGCTAAAGCCCTCACTACAAACCTTTAATTGTTTACATCGTCCTACTTAGGTGGGTAAAGTAATGACTACAACTTTGCAAAATGCATCTCCAATTATCATTGCACACCGAGGTGCTAGCGGTTATCGTCCCGAACATACTTTAGCTGCTTATGAATTAGCGATCGCACTAGGGGCTGATTATATTGAACCTGATTTAGTTTCCACTAAAGATGGTATTTTAATTGCTCGTCACGAAAATGAGATTTCTGAAACCACCGACGTTGCAAGCCATCCAGAATTTGCTCATCTTCAAACCACTAAAATAATTGATGGCGAATCAAAAACTGGCTGGTTTACGGAAGACTTTACCCTAACACAACTGAAAACACTACGAGCTAAAGAGCGAATTCCTCAAGTGCGCTTTCAAAATACCGCCTATGATGGACTTTTTGAAATTCCCACTCTGCAAGAAATAATCGATTTAGTCAAGGTTAAAAGTGGCGAAATTAATCGGACGATTGGTATTTACCCAGAAACTAAGCATCCAACTTACTTTCAATCTATTGGGTTAGCCTTAGAAGCACCCCTACTTGCAACTTTAACAGCCAACGGTTATCAGGGAGCTAACGCACCTATTTTTATTCAGTCTTTTGAAGTAGGTAATTTACAAGATTTATCCACGAAGACTGATTTACCTCTAGTGCAATTGCTGAATAACAGTGGTAAACCTTATGATTTTGTCGTTAGTGGTTGCGTAGGCGTTGGCGTAGCCTCTGTCTGCGACACGCTGCGCGAACGTAGAGAAGCCCGCCGTAGGCATCGCACTTATGCAGATTTAGTTACTGCATCAGGTTTAGAAGAAATTGCCAAATATGCACAAGCGATAGGAATTCATAAAAATTTACTGGTTCCGAGAGACAACAATGGTAAATTGCGATCGCCTACATCTTTAGTGATAGATGCTCATGCGGCTGGTTTGTTGGTTCATGTCTGGACTTTCCGCAATGAAGACTGTTTTTTGCCACTGGATTTTCAAGGAAATCCCCAAGGTGAATATGAACTATTTTTCAGCTTAGGTGTTGATGGCGTATTTAGCGACTACCCAGATACGGCAGCTTGCCACTCTACTCTTCAGTGGTAATTTGGTAGGGTAATACAAAATCACAGAAAAGTAACATGGTTTTACTTAAGTGGAAATCCTGTATAGCAGCAATTACCTTCACCGCAATCAGTCTTTCTGCATCTAAGTCGGCATTGGCGGTATCTTTATACTCAGTTACTGACTTAGGCGCTCTTACGGGAGAAGCCTACAGTTACGCTACAGATATTAATGACTCAGGTGAGGTAGCCATTAATACTTTGGGTAAGTCTTTTTTTTACAGCAATGGTTCGCTCAAAACAATTAGTCCGTTGCCTGGTGATAATCAACTTGCAGTGACTGGTATCAATAACTTGGGGCAAGTAGTTGGTAATTCGGTTAATATTAATAACTTTACTGGAAATAACCCTTTCCTGTACAGCAATGGCCTCACCCAACCTCTTCCAATTCAAAATGCTATTCCTTATGCAATTAACGATCGCACCCAAGTAGTAGGGGGAGCGAGCGGACTTGGTCCTTTTTTGTACGGTGATGGTGTAGCAACCAGCATAGGAACTCCTGGTACTGTTGCTTACGGTTTAAATAACTTGGGACAAGCAGTAGGTATTCTCAATTCAGGAAGAGCTTTTCTGTATGAAAACGGACAAACTACTAACTTGGGAACTTTGCCAGGTGACAGCTACAGTCAAGCAAACGATGTTAATGACTTAGGACAAGTAGTTGGTAGTTCGGGACTGACTGGCGTAAATGATAGTCGTGCTTTTGTGTACACTTCTAGCACGGGACTCCAAGACCTTGGTAGGTTAAGTCCTACAGATTTGTTTAGTACTGGTTTGGGGATTAATAATTTGGGTGAAGTAGTCGGGTTTTCTGGCACTAACAATAACTTTTTTGCCGCAGATGGCAATGGTTTACGGGCTTTTCTTTATAGTGATAAGACTCTGTACGACTTAAATAACCTGATTGCTCCTAGTTCACAGAGTGGCTTTACCTTGACAGCGGCATCTGCCATTAATAATAAGGGACAAATTGTCGGTCGTGGTGCAGTTAATGGTGAATTACACGCCTTTCTGTTGACGCCAATCTCATCTGTCTCTGTAGCTGAACCAACTTCAGGTGTTCCTATTTTGTCGTTTGGCGCTGGTGTAATTTTATTTGCTGCATTTAAGCGCAAACCTCATTCTAAAAGTGCAGTCATATAACAAAGAAGTTAATGCAATAACTTCAGCCAGACAAAATGATTACTTGGGAATATGGATTTATAAAAATGCTCGTTGAAAATCTTTGAAGATATGTCTCGAAGCGTGGCTCAGATACACATCTGTACTTTAGGCAAGGGATGACATCACTTAAGTTGTTCTTGATTTTCACACAATACGGTTCAGTTAAGCATTGTTTTCCTCTCTCTGTTCCCTCTGTGCCTCTGCGGTTCGTTAAAAAAATTGACTTTGATAAAGAGTTTAGCCTTAACTGATCCGTATTGGATTTTCACAAACTAGTCATCACCTGAGCTAATTGATTAGATAAATCAATTACAGACTCCCGGTATTTTTTAAATAAAACTCCAGCTAAAAAATAATAATCGCCAGAATAAAATGCCATCTGATTTTTTTGGAGTTTTTCGATGTGCTTCTTTACCTTGGGGTCAGAGCTATAGTAGCCGAACTGCAAAGGTAAAACCATGAAGTTGTGAACATAATAACCATTTTGTTTTGCTATGTTCAACGTATTGATTGGATTAGAAAAGCTAGATATTAAAACCAACACATTTTCATAACCTAACGATAAAAGCTCATTGGTAACTGTAGCTCCATCTACACCCCCAAATAAGAGTGGCATATAAATATCGTTATCTGGTGCGGGGAGATAGGGCGGATTGGCTACAAGATACTCAGCATCGGGTTGAGAAGAGTTAAACAAAGATGAGTTGTGAATGATGTATTTATTAGTGAGATTGTATTCATCAATGGTTGAATTTGCAACTTTCCATGCAGAAGTATTTAATTCAAATCCCTGGATGACTCCATCAAACTTATTTCTCAATAACGAATTAATTACAGGGCTGCCATCTCCTGAACCAAACTCCACAATAGATTCGGAATTTTGGCAATTTCTGATCACAAAACTTTCTAAGCAATTTGAGTAGAAATTAGATTCTTCAGGACAAAAAAAGATATCTTTCATTTGACGAAAATTCAAAGTGTAAGGTATAATCAGTCTATTAGGAGGTTATTTATTACCTTGCATTCAAGCAATAAAAAACTGTTCCTTTAGCAAAGGGTTGCTAAAGAAATTTGTTTGCAGGAGAATTAGCAATAAAATGACTTAAAATGTCAAATTAAAATGCTAAGAATAACCTGCTATTTATAATTTTTGGGATTGTTAATAGGAGTAAAGCGGCTTATTCCGCTTCGCGTATCGATCGCACAACAGCACCAGCGGCGCGATCGCCCATTTGTTTCTCTTGGTCATAGCCAAGCACGAGTTCCCACGCATCATTGGGATATCGTTCTGCCAAAGACAAAGCAACATCATCTAACATCCAACGACCGTGGCGTTCATCTTCCTTGATGTGTAGTTCCCAATAACCCATCGCCGCCTCTGACAGTCCCAATCGTTGCGCCGCCGCTAGATAGTTTTTGTAAGCCGCAGGGCCAGCCACCTCAAAATATGTCAACGCGCCATTGTAACGGAGAAAATAGCGTTTGCGATCGGTAGTTAGAAAGTTATGATTATCGCAAGCTAAGACTTCCCAAGGTACTAAATCGAAATATCCTTCTGGTTCAGTGTTCATCCCAAACTCAGCCAACATTTGAGCAAAAAATGTCGAGTGCTTGCGGGATAAACGACCATTGCCGTATTCTTCTAATAGTACTCGCACCAGCGTACATTGCACTTCATTAGCAGCACCACCCAATACGTAGCAAAGGCGACTACCTTCCACCAAACCATCAAAGGAGCCGATCGCTAGCAAGTGACGATAACCAGCTTCAGTCATTTCCTCACGAATATAGCGGCTATTCTCCGACAAAGGCGGATTTAAATCGGCAGATGCACGCTCAATTAAAGCTTGTTTAACATCCAATTGTTGCAGTGCGGCTACATCGATTTGTGCTAGTTCCCACTGTTGCCAAGCAGCTTCAATTTGGTCGCGACAAGAGTGCAAATATAGCGATCGCTCATTGATATAATGCCGCAAATCGTCGTACCAAAACAGCTTTAGTCGATTAATTCGATAAAGTATTCGTTGCAGAAAACGGTGAGCCTGTTCATCAGAGCGATCGTTTTTATAAGCAGCCTCAATTGCCATAGAGAGTGACTGTTCAAACTCACTAGCTATTGAAGGTTTTGCATCCAATTTATTATCCAAATCTTCCATTGCTAGCAATTCTATAAATTGCTCCTCAGCACGGTCGTACTTAGTAATTGTTCTTTCTTTAGTTTGCGTGCTATTTTTCGCAGCCTCAGTCTTAGAAAATATAACTAAATTGCTTTGCATGGAATCTTCGGTACTTTGGAAAAGTGAGAAATTACTTTCACCTCTAATATCTAAGTTTCCACACCAGTAGCTTTCTGTACCTCTTTCCCTGGTTATAGAGAAAGATTAAGTTTTGGGGTAAGGGGAAAAGGGGAAAGATTAAATTTATTCCTTTTCCCTTTAACCTTTAACCTTTTCCCCTGCTCCCCAACCCTACGGCACTCCCTTCTGTTCCTCAATCGCCTTACTGGGCGGAATCTGCTCAAGAGGAATAAGTGCTTCGATCACCGACTTCACAATTGGGGCGGCGACAGTAGAACCATAGGCACTTTCTCCTTTTGGCTCATCCACCAGTGCAAACACTACATAGCGAGGAGATTCCACGGGTAAAATAGCCACGAAACTGGTCATTCTTGCACCCTTTATGTATCCGCCATTGGGACTAGCTTTTTGGGCTGTACCAGTTTTACCAGCAATGCGATATCCCGGAATTTGTGCCGGCTTACCGCTGCCTTGAGTAACAACACTTTCCATCATTTCCACAACCTTTTGAGTTGTTGCGGTTGAGAAAATTTGGCGGGGAATGGTGTGAGCAGGTGAATCATGCATCTGCCCTTTGCTATCAATCAACCCGCGAACTACATGGGGTGTAACTAACTTACCGCCATTAGCTAAAGCACCGTGCATTTGCACTAGCTGCAAGGGTGTCATGGAAAAGCCTTGTCCAAAGGAAGTAGTAGCTGGTTCAATTGGCGAAGCGATAAATTCTTCTTGACTTTTGAGCCGTCCGCCGACTTCAAAAGGTAAATCTGTATCAACTTTTTGTCCTAGCCCTAAGCGTTCTAGCCAGTTGTAGTAGATTGAAGGCTTTAAACGTTGAATAATTTGCACCATGCCAATATTGCTAGAATATTGCAAAATCTGAGCAATGCTGATTCGCCCATTCCCATTATTCATCGCATTTTTGATGGTGTAGTTAGCGACTCGAATATTACCAGAGTCATTAAACATATCATCTGGTTTGATGATGCCATTTTCCAGAGCGATCGCCACATTCAACGGCTTAAAAGTCGATCCTGGTTCATAAAGATCCGCTACTGTCCAGTTTTTAAATAGTGAAATATCAGATTTAGCATATTCATTAGGATTATAAGTAGGCTGAGAAACGAGGGCAAGTAACGAACCATCCAATGCATCCATGACAATTACCGCTCCACGTTTGGCGTCAAACTTCTCCATCTGTTGTTTGAGCGCAATCCGAGCAATTCGTTGTAGACGGCTATCGATAGTGAGTTGTAATCGCAAATCGTCAAAATGCAAAAAACCTTCGGGCGCACGATCCGGCATCAAAACCCCATTTCCCGACCGACTGAGGCGCACCGTTTGCACGGGACGTTCTAGCAACTTCTCTTGAGAGTATTCCACACCAGCTTGACCACGGCGGTCAACATTCACATAGCCCACCACATCAGCAACCAAATCGTCTGGCGGGTAAAATCGGGAGTATTTTTGAGCCCACTCCAGACCATTTAAACGCAAAGAGATGACGCGATCGATAATTTCTTCTGGTAAAGCTGGCGCAAGGATAATTCCGCTTCTTTTGCTTTGAAAAGTTTTCACCAATTCAGCAGTATCTTTTGCCAAAATTGGGGCAAGTCGCTCTGCCATATCTTCATTAGACTTATCAAACAGCTTGGGATGAGCGTACAAAGTATATACAGGACGGTCAATAGCCAACAAATCGCTATTGCGATCTACCACTGGGCGACGGGGCATAAAAGGTCGCACATTCACCATTTGCTGGTTGCGTGCGTACTCAGTTAACTTTGGTCCCTTGACAATTTGGAGATTATACAAGTTAATAGTCAACCCCAACCCTGATACCATTAATATTCCCCAGACGATGAACAGTCTGGACTTAGTGTTGGATGTTTGGTCTTGCATACTAGAGGCTAATTTTCCCAAAAGCCCTCGTTTCTCACCCTTGTCCTTGTGTCGCCCTGTAAATTTTGAATTCCGAAACTTTCTGAATTTTGTTTTGCTTGGTGACTTCTGCATTGGGTTCTGACGAATTACGATTAGTATCCCAGTGGCGAGAGTGTTTGCGGTTGGGTTTCAGAATTTGGCGTTGTGTTAGGCGATGCTGACTTAGGACTCCCAGATGCTGGCGGCAAGAAAATCATTCCTTCAGGAGTTGGCGATACCAGCCCTGCTGTTGGTTGTTCTGCTTCATTAGCCATTTTATTTTTCAGCGTCGCGTTGGTTGTCGTTAGCAGCCGTTCATGACGTTGTAGGTTTTGCAGTCTGCGATATGACTGACCCCAAAGCTCTTGAGAATAGACTGTCCAAGCATAAACAGCAAGTGTCGATGCTACTAACAAGAACGCCACAACTGACGAATAACGATGAAAGGTATACAAGCGCAGCAACCACAAAGGTGCAGTTCCAGAGTTAGGCATTGTGGGAAGCCCAAGAAAACCTTCCCCTGGACTTTTTAAGTTCGTATTCAACTGCTCGTTGAGATTTGGTAATTGTTGTCTACCCGACTCTTTCACCGATTTAGCTATAACTGCCTCATTTGTGGGAGAAACCGCTAAATTTTTTGAGGAACGCTGTTGTTTTTGAGACGAGACTGGTGTAGAAGCGCTCTGTGCTGCTGATTCCATAGGCGCAGAGCGTCGCCTTCCTAAAGAAAGGATAGAATCTCGCCGAAACCAATTACCCCTTGTAGAAACAGTAGATTTACGAGCAACTACCATAAATTTTTAAATTTTTTTAGATGGAAAATACTGCACTTTAGATTGATTGTCTGTTTTGGCTCAGGTTTAAATCACCTTCTGTGCAACAAGCACACATAACAGACTATACCCTTTTAACTTTTCTGAGAGGTAGCTGTATCAATGTTTGCATCCTCTAGATATGCAATGTTTGCAATCAGCGATTAGAAACTGGACAGCTTACCCTTTAGGTATCGCACCTAAAGTATGGCAACGTCACGTAGCAAGATGCAATACTCTGTGAAAAAAATAAAATTTTTTGCTATCATAGCTCCGTTTGCTAAATAAGTTGGTAATTCTCGTTTTGCTCCTGAGTTAAGAGAAACTAATCAGGATACGTAATTCCACAAACAATACCCCAAAGGATTGTTTTTTTTAAGTATGTAATCTCGCAGAATTTAAAAAAAGCAATAAATACGGTATCGTATTCAACAGGCGAAAAATTGTTCTAGCCACAATTGGTGAAAGAGGAGTTATGAAAACAAAAATCTTTGGTTTTGCTTTAATGTTAAGTCTGGCTGCAATTCTTGGGGCCTGTGAAGGTGGTGGTGAAGGTGGTGGTACTGCTACTCCAGCTGCTACAGGTGAACCAACTGACGCACCTGTTAAGACTACCCCCGCAGCGACTCCCGCAGCGACTCCCCCAGCAACTCCCGCAGCGACTCCTAAATAAGGCATCTTAAACTTTAGTTTAAATCGCACCCAGAACTACTTAGTGACAGCATTCCTCACTACATAGCTCGAAATATCGCTCGAATTAATTGGGTTCGCGAAAAGCCTCATTTTTATGCTGGTTTATCAGAGCCTAGAGTTTGCTCAAATATCAACTAAGTAGGGCAGTAAGTAGAGGACACTGGTAAAGAGGGTTATGTCCTCTACCAAGTGTCCTTCTAAAATTCCCACCCGCTCAAACCTTGTTACTAGTCCAAGAGAGTTGAGTCAATCTAAGCTATTTTGTCGGCAAGTACTTCCCTCGTTTGGCATTTTAAATTGCTTATACTACTGAGTTTTGAGAGGGTAAAATAATTTATCGCGATCGCTGGCAATTGCTCAAGAGCATTCCTGTAGTCTATTCCGTATCAGGAAAGACTTGGTAATCTCCCTTGATGTTGCCAGATTTTTATTGGGAAAATTTGGGCATGGAAAAAACAGATTTTCATCCTGCGTTGTGAAGGTAATTCAGGAGATGAGGAGAGTTAAAACGAGAAAATATATAAAGTTACTGAGCTTAATTGTAATTACTGTAACTCAGATTGTTTTAAGTAGCTATTGGAGATCGGTAGCAATAGCATTACCGCCACCAGAAGATACACCAGAAGAAATATTACGGACAAAGATTATTATAGAAGCGCGATCGCCTATTGATGGAAAATCCCTAACAGCTGCCGAGTATATCCAATTGCAAGCCCAACTGCGAGAAGTCCCGCCACCAAAACTAGACCCCAAAATTCGAGAACAGATTTTCTTGCTTCGCTTACGTAAAACCTTATTCCAGTTTTTTCCATTTTTAAATTTTTGATAAATTTGTCATTAGTCATTAGTCATTCATCCTCTGCCCAATATCCGTCAATAGTGGCCATTTATGTTAGCGGATAGCTAGGGTTTAGCCCGTGCTTAGTTCTGGGCAAAGAAGTAAGATTTCCTACTCAGCACTCGGAACCCGGAACTGTTTTGCCCTATGCCCAATGCCTCATGCTCAATGCCCCATTCTGATGTAGGATAACGGTGGCGACAAAATTGCAAATAAATGTAAAGAATATATATAGATTTTAAAAAAGTAGATTTAGTCAATCACGTTATTTCACTTAGGTAGCTTCATGTCCATGACCACGATCGCCCCTGAACAGGTTAACAGCATCGTTTGGAATCAGCATAACGATCCCTTTGAAATACTAGGTTCTCATCCCATAGAACAAGACGGCAAAACTGTCTGGGCTGTGCGGGCCTACCTACCAAATGCAAGTGCAGCATGGGTCGTTCTTCCTGAACAACGTAAAGAATATCCAATGCAAACGGTGCACGATCCTCACTTTTTTGAATGCACCATTGAAACTGCCGAACTGGCAAACTACCAGTTACGGATAAAAGAAGGAGAACATGAGCGTGTCATTTATGACCCTTACGCTTTCCGTTCACCCCGGTTGACAGACTTTGACTTGCATTTGTTTGGTGAAGGCAACCATCACCGGATATATGAAAAACTGGGAGCACACCCCACGGAAATAGACGGCGTTAAAGGTGTTTATTTTGCTGTTTGGGCACCTAACGCTCGTAATGTTTCATTGTTGGGAGATTTTAATCTCTGGGATGGACGTAAAAACCAGATGCGTAAAGGCCCCACCGGAGTTTGGGAATTGTTTATTCCTGAAATTGGTGTAGGGGAGTCTTACAAATATGAAATCAAAAATTTTGAAGGACACATTTACGAAAAATCCGATCCTTACGGTTTCCAACAGGAACCCCGTCCAAAAACGGCATCCATTGTCACTGATTTAGATACTTACAGTTGGAGTGATGAAGACTGGATGGAAAAGCGGCGTCGTAGTGACCCGCTGACTCAGCCAGTTTCAGTTTATGAAGTGCATTTAGGCTCTTGGTTACACGCTTCGAGTGCAGAACCAGCGAAACTCCCCAATGGTGAAACGGAACCTGTAGTTGTAGTTTCAGAACTGAAACCGGGCGCACGTTTTCTTACTTACCGGGAACTGGCAGACCGACTCATTCCTTATGTCAAAGAATTAGGATACACCCACATAGAAATGCTACCCATTGCGGAGCATCCCTTTGATGGTTCTTGGGGTTATCAAGTAACTGGTTACTATGCCCCTACCTCGCGTTTTGGCAGACCCGAAGATTTTATGTATTTTGTTGACAAATGTCACCAAAATGATCTAGGGGTAATTGTGGATTGGGTTCCTGGTCACTTCCCCAAAGATGGACATGGTTTAGCTTTCTTTGATGGCAGCCACCTGTACGAACACGCTGACCCCCGTAAAGGCGAACATAAAGAATGGGGGACTTTGGTATTCAACTACGGTCGTCATGAAGTTAGTAATTTCCTCGCAGCAAACGCTCTCTTTTGGTTTGATAAATACCACATTGACGGGATTCGTGTCGATGCTGTTGCCTCGATGCTATATAACGACTATTGCCGCAAACCAGGAGAATGGCTACCCAACCAGTACGGCGGCAGAGAAAACCTAGAAGCAGCAGATTTTCTGCGTCAGGTAAATCACATTATCTTTAGCTATTTCCCCGGTATTCTCTCAATTGCGGAAGAATCCACTTCTTGGCCAATGGTATCTTGGCCCACCTACACAGGCGGACTGGGCTTTAACTTGAAGTGGAATATGGGCTGGATGCACGATATGCTGGATTACTTCAGCATGGACCCTTGGTTCCGCCAATTTCACCAAAACAACATCACCTTTAGTATGTGGTACAACCACAGCGAGAATTTCATGCTGGCCCTGTCCCACGATGAAGTGGTGCATGGTAAGAGCAATATCATCGGCAAAATGCCAGGGGATACATGGCAGAAGTTAGCTAATATCCGTTGTTTATTTAGCTATATGTTTGCTCACCCAGGTAAGAAAACCATGTTTATGAGTATGGAGTTTGGGCAGTGGAGTGAGTGGAATGCTTGGGCTGATTTGGAGTGGCATTTATTACAGCATGAAGCCCACCAACAGTTAAAAACGTTTTTCCGGGAATTGAACCATCTCTACCGTTCTGAGCCAGTTTTGTACACCCAGGATTTTGCTGAACCGGGGTTTGAGTGGATTGATTGTAGCGATAACCGCCATAGTGTAGTTTCTTTCATTCGTCGCGATCGCGATTCTGATGATTTTGCGATCGTCGTTTGTAATTTTACACCACAACCCCATTCTCATTACCGCATCGGTGTACCGCAAAAGGGATTTTATACTGAGTTGTTCAATAGTGATGCGCGTCAGTATGGCGGCAGTAATATGGGCAATTTAGGTGGTAAATGGACAGATGATTGGTCTTTGCACAGTCGTCCTTATTCGCTAGATTTGTGTTTACCACCTTTGGGTGTGTTGATTCTTAAGTTGGATAAGAATAAGACTGCTGAGGTAATTGGATAACAATTTGGGTGGGGCGATGCCCCATCCTACACATAATTTCGCCTATTCACAGCTACTCAACCCAGTTCTCTAATAGACTCTGTTGAAATTAAATATGCGTTATTACCCTTGTAGAGATGTAGCAGTGCTACCTCTCTACATTCTTTTATATAGCGATTTATTGACTTGCGATCGCTCTGCATTTACCTGTGGAATTATACTTAGTACTCAGAGGAAGCAGACTACTGAAGGCTGACAGTAGCTAATTGCTAAGTAATAATAAATCCATCTGTCGATAGATGCACTTTTCTAATGAGACAAAGTTTTGCGATGCGATCGCCCTATGCAAGTATTAGGTAGCAAGGAGTTTGGTAAAACTTATTTAGCTTTAGATATGGCTGAAAAGCCAAAATTTTGTATAGTACAAATGTATGATTTGTTAGCCCTAATCCTAGATATTTTATAAGAATTCTCATGACACAGATTAAACCTCAAGTAAAGCGCACAGAAGAATTGCGCCAGTTATTGCAACAAGCAAGCTATGCTTATTACGTCTTAGATACTCCAATCATGGAGGATGCAGTCTATGACCAGCTATATCGAGAATTGCAACAACTAGAAACTCAATATCCAGAATTGACAGCACCCGATAGTCCAACTCAGCGCGTGGGTGAGAGGCCAGCAACGCAGTTCACCTCGGTGCGGCATAATATCCCCTTGTACAGTCTAGAGAATGCATTCAATATTGATGAGTTACAAGCATGGGATCAGCGTTGGCGGCGACAAGTACCGAAAATAGATGCAGTGGAATATGTCAGTGAACTTAAAATTGATGGTTCTGCTTTGGCTCTTACTTACCAAGATGGCATTCTAGTTAGAGGGACAACTAGAGGTGATGGGGTAACGGGTGAAGATATCACCCAAAATGTACGGACAATTCGCTCAATTCCCTTACGTTTGAATTTTGAAGGGTTAGAAATTTTAGAAAGGGTAGAAGTGCGAGGCGAGGCGTTTTTGCCGTTGGAAGTATTTAAACAAATCAACGAGGAAAGACAAAAAGCCAGCGAGCAATTATTTGCCAATCCCCGCAATGCCGCCGCTGGTACACTCAGGCAATTAGACTCCCGCATTGTCGCTAAACGGCGGTTAGATTTCTTTGGCTACACCTTGCACATTCCGGGTAGAGATGACACCAGTATTGCCAATACTCAATGGGAAGCGTTGGAATTGTTGGAAAAGATGGGTTTTCGAGTCAACCCCAACCACAAACTCTGTGCTTCGATCGCAGAAGTGGCAAAATATTATGAATATTGGGACACGGAACGGCTGAATTTACCCTACATGACTGATGGGGTAGTAGTGAAGCTGAATTCTTTTAAACTTCAGGAACAGCTAGGATTTACGCAGAAATTTCCCCGCTGGGCAGTAGCCTTAAAGTATGCAGCCGAAGAAGCACCTACCCGTGTGGAAAATATTGCTGTAAATGTAGGACGAACGGGAGCGTTAACGCCGTTAGCCGAGATGCGCCCGGTGCAACTGGCGGGAACAACAGTTTCCCGCGCCACTTTACATAATAGCGATCGCATTACTCAATTAGACATCCGCATTGGCGATACTGTCATTGTCCGCAAAGCTGGAGAAATCATTCCAGAAGTGCTGAGGGTAATCAAAGAACTCCGTCCCGCTGACACTGAACCCTTCGTTATGCCCACCCATTGCCCAGTCTGCGGTCAATTAGTGGTGCGAGAATCAGGTGAGGCGGTGACTCGCTGCGTCAATGCTTCCTGTGCGGCGATTCTCAAAGGTTCCATTGAACATTGGGTTAGTCGTGATGCCTTAGATATTAAAGGTATGGGCGAAAAGCTAGTATATCAACTCGTTGATAAAGGTTTGGTGCATTCTGTTGCCGATTTATATGAGTTGACAGCAGAGAAGTTATCTGCATTGGAAAGGATGGGGAAAAAGTCGGCAGAGAAATTAGTGGATGCGATCGCTCAATCAAAAAATCAATCTTGGTCAAGGGTACTGTATGGTTTAGGCATCCGTCACGTTGGCAGTGTAAATGCTCAATTATTGACTCAGAAATATTTCACTGTAGACCAGTTAGCAGCAGCAAAGCAATCAGATATTGAAGGCATTTACGGGATTGGTGCTGAAATTGCCCAATCTGTGTACCAATGGTTTCGGATTGACGCTAACCAAAAGTTAATAGAACGCTTACAAGCAGAAGGATTGCAATTAACTGCCCCAGAGGAAACAAAAATAGTTGGGGATGGTAATCAAAAATTTGCAGGTCAAACTTTTGTAATTACGGGAACATTGCCAACCTTAAAGCGGGATGAAGCGAAGGATTTGATTCAAAAAGCTGGGGGGAAAGTAACTGATTCAGTTAGTAAAAAAACCGATTATTTAGTTTTAGGAGAAGATGCCGGTTCCAAGTTAGAAAAAGCAATTTCATTGGGAATTACACAGTTAAGTGAGGCGCAATTTTTAGAGATGCTTGAAGATTAAAATCAGGTAAATAGCCTGGAAAGGTATATATTTTGTGAACGAATCCAGACAATTAACCCCTACTTATCAATCAGCCCAAAAGCATGACCGTTACAACCTGCATATCCCCGATTTATCAAATAATATCATGTCCGCTTGATTGCTTATTAAACCCGAAGAACCCCACCCGCCAAAGCTGTACTTTGTCTCCCCTCCCCGCTCTTCGGGAGGGGGTTGGGGGTGGGGTTATTTTATTATGGGTAATTTGGCGGACATGATATAATACCAATTTGAAAAAAGAATGCGAAAAATAGACCATTTGTATAGACGCGATTCATGAGCTAGCGCGTTGCGGGGGTTCCCCCCGTTGTAGCGACTGGTGTCGCATCTTTACCCAAGGATGTGTTGCAATCATTAATTGAATTGGTAAGCTAAACCACATCTAGTTTGCATATCTAAAATTTATATAACTCTTGTGGGGTGGGCATCTTGCCCGCCGTAATTATGCAATTTAAATGTGGAACAGCTTATAAGTCGGCGATATTATTTTTCAGGAACAATTGAGGATTGCTATAGCAAACTAGTGCAAAATTGGATGATTCTCGTAAGGGCAATTTATCAATTGCCTCTACTCAAACGGGGGCAAGTTATTCGGGTCAATACCCTGAGATTGTAAATAAGCAATCAATCGTTCTTTTTGCTGGCGTTCTTGTTCAGCGCGTTGGTGTTCTTGTTCGGCGCGTTGACGTTCTTGTTCAATCTGTTCTACAGCCCACAGTAACAAATTACCATCTCGATTCCACCAGCGCAACCAACAACCAGTGCGACCTTCTTTTGTTCCTTGCCAAGTTCCTAAAAATAAGCCCATTACATCAATCCAATGACGACCATTTTCGTCAGGTTGCTTTAACTCATAGCGCTTATTTTCCAGTTGATAATATTCTAATAAACCGCCATAAGGTTCAAAAATTACGTAAATGGGAATCTGCAAAATTTGCTCGTAGAAAAACCATTTTCCTGGTGGATAACTTCGCTTGACCGAATATTCTCCACCCTCAGTATCGGATAAAAATTCGATAGCGATCGCAGGGATATCTCCTTCTAAATTGGGTGTATAACTTTTGCGATTACCCACGACTTCATTAACCGACGGCACATAAACCCAGTCTGGTGCTTTGGCAATAAATTGCTCGTTGACTGTCGCACAAAGACCAAAGTTTGAAGCTATCAACATCTGAGGTTGAATGAATCCACTGATTTCTAGACTTTCACGCAAAGCACCAGCTAAAAGTGGCTGACCGGTATTCTCCACTGGTTCATCCTCTAGTTGAAAATCTTTGGGCAAGGCTTCCCAAGAGATTACCAGTTCTGTTGGTGATTTGGCTTGGCTGAGTTGGGTTGCCATAAACACAGCATGAATTTATTCTCGATCTTATCGCTTCTAGGAAGGCTATGGGGGCTGGAGACTGGGGACAGGGGGTAAGGGGAAAAGGTTAAAGGTTAAAGGGAAAAGGAATAAATTTAATCTTTCCCCTTTTCCCCTTACCCCATACCCAATGCCCAATGCCCAATTCCCAATGCCCTTTACAGGAGAACTTTAGCTAAAATCGGTTCCACACTCTTAGAAATCTCTGGGACATACACCTGTGAAACGTAGTCGGCAATCATCCTGTCGGTGTTGAATAACGGCGCATTTGTTTTAATGGACGTTTTCATCATTTGCACCCAACGGTGAGGAATACCTTGGGCATCTTGGTCATAGTATAAAGGAACGATTTCTTCTTCTAACAGCTGATAAAGCGATCGCGAATCAATCCCATCTTGCAATTCTTGATCGCTAGTATGAGCATCTTCACCAATTGCCCAACCGTTAATTCCTTTACCATCGGGCCCTGTTTGGTAGCCTTCGCACCACCAGCCATCCAAAACGCTGCAATTAAGACCGCCGTTGAAGCAGACTTTTTGCCCACTTGTACCAGATGCTTCCAAAGGACGACGGGGATTATTTAACCAAACATCCACGCCTTGCACCAATTTTTGACCAGTGTAAATGTCGTAATCTTCTATAAAGGCGACTCGGTTGATAATCCCGGAATTGTGACACCACTCCATTAAGCGTTGGATAATCCGCTTACCTTCTTCATCGGCTGGATGCGCTTTCCCGGCAAAGATAATTTGTACTGGACGTTGAGCATTACCAAAAATCTTCAATGCGCGTTGGGCATCGCGTAAAATCAGATCGCCGCGTTTATAAGGGCTGAAGCGTCTGGCAAATCCAATAGTCAATACATTGGGATCGAGTAATTTTTCAGTTGCTTGAATGAGTTCATGATTTTCGCCACGCAACTCCCGTGATTTCTTCACCTTATAACGGGTAAAGGCAATCAATCTTTCTTTGAGGATAAGATGCCGCGACCACAATTCCTCGTCGGGAATCTCGTCAACTTTAGCCCACATCTTGGGATCGACGGCGCGATTTTTCCAGTCTTCTCCCAAATATTCGTTATATAAGTCACCTAACAAGGGTGCAGTCCAAGTGGGTGCATGAACGCCATTGGTAATGTAACCAATTGGTACTTTGTCTTCCGATCGCTGCGGATAGAGAACTGTCCACATTTTACGAGAAACTTGACCGTGTAATTCACTTACACCATTGCAAGCACGCGACATCCGCAATGCTAAAACGGTCATGCCAAAGGGTTCCCAAGGATCGCCCAGTCGCCTTGCACCCAATGCCAAAAATTGCTCGCGAGAAAGTCGCAATTGCGGCCAATAGCTGGCAAAGAAGGAATCTATTAAATCGGGTGAGAAGACATCATGACCGGCGGGAACGGGGGTATGGGTGGTAAATACACAACTGTTCCGCACCTTGGCTTCGATGTCATAGAAAGATTTACCAGTCCGTTCAATTTCTACCCGCGCAACTTCTAAGGTGCAGAATGCAGCGTGTCCTTCATTGAGGTGATAGACAGAAGGTTCAATTCCCAAGGCGTGTAGAGCGCGAACACCACCAATTCCCAAAACGACTTCTTGGGCGATGCGGGTTTCCAAGTTACCGCCGTATAAGTGTCCCGTCAACCAACGGTCAATGGGATCGTTATCGTTGCGATCGCTATCTAATAAATATAAGGTGACTCGCCCAACTTGCACTCGCCAGATTTGCACTTTCACAACCCGCTGGCGAACTTGTAACTCGATAGTGACTGATTCCCCTTGCTCATTTTTAATCAACTCCAAGGGCATGTGGCCAAAGGGGTTGTCAATATAATAATCTTCTTGCCAACCTTGGCGGTTCAAGCGTTGCCGAAAATAACCTTGGCGGTACAACAAGCCAACACCAACCAATGGCACACCCAAATCTGATGATGATTTCAAGTGATCCCCGGCGAGAATTCCCAAGCCACCAGAGTAGACGGGTAGAGATTCATGGATGCCAAATTCGGCGCAAAAGTAAGCAATAGGATGCTGTTTGGATACTTGCGGTGCAACTCGACTGACCCAAGTATCTTGCTGGTTGATGTATTGGTCAAACTCACGCGCGAGGGCGGATATCTGCTTTAGGTAAAATGGGTCTTCTGCTAATTGCGTCAAACGCTCATAAGTTGCCGACTCTAAAATCGCTACTGGGTTATGCCCACAGCGTTCCCATTCTTGGGGATCAATTGTTTGGAATAAGGAGATGCGATCGCCACTCCAACTCCACCAGTAGTTATAAGCCAAATCTGCCAAACGCTTGAGCGGTAAAGGTAACTTTTCACTCAAGTGTCGTGCTGCGGTAATTGCACTGCTATTAGCCATACTAAATCTATGTCCTCGCGCTTAACTTTTTGTCTATGTATCAAGAACTGGGGAAGAAGCAAGGGAGCAGGGTGCAAGGGAGAAGAGTTTTCCCTTTTGCACCCCGCCCCAATGCCTCTTTTCCATGCCCAGTCCCTTTTATTTACTCTTCAGGTTCATAACACCGGAGCCTTCACGTGCTGAATTCTCCCCTGAAGTTGGAACAGTCTCTCGACATCAAACCTTATCCAAGTAAATGGTTTGTATTGTTTTCGTCTTCTAAAAATTATCTCTACTTTTGGACAGATTTAATATTTTTTTCTATCAAATTCGTTGACATTATTTTACTTTTTTTATTTTATTGTAAATATTTATTTAGTTTTTTACAATCAGCAACTAAAGTTATTTATATGTCTCGATAATAGTCAATTTTTAACTACAGCTATTTGCATCATAATAATGCTTTTTATCCGATAATCACGGCAATCATGCCGTTATCCACGATAAAACTCATATCTGTTAACGAATAATTGAAAATAAATTATAAAGTGGCAAAATATGTATCCTAAGATTCACTTTTTGTAAAAGCTCTTAATTGCCCACCATCAATTAAAATAAATCTGCATATATCAAAATATTAAGATAATTCCGATAAAAATTTTGTTTTGTTAACAAAAACAATGCAGTTGAATCGAAGTAATTTCCTCAGATTTCTGATCCAATCAGAGCCAGGAAAACCAGCAATATCCAACGGCTTACGAGCTGCGTTAGCGTTGGGAGTTCCCATGCTAATTGGGCAACTCATTAACCAAAGAGAAAGCGGATTATTCGTTGGTTTAATGGCTCACTTTGTCAACTTAGCGAATATTGGTGGCCCTTACCAAATCAAAGCTAAGACAATGGCACAGGCTACTTTGGGAATAACTGTTTCAGTATTTGTGGGTACTCTAGTCGCTCAAGTTCCGGTACTAGCTGTGGTGCTGACACTTCTGTGGGGGCTTGCTTCCGGTTTTGCGTCACTGTATGGTAATGCTGGTGCTAATGTTGGTCTGGTAGTAGGGATATCATTTATTACCACGATCGCACAGCCAGGAAACTTGGAAGTTGCACTCGTGCGATCGCTGTTATGTCTAATTGCAGGTGGATGGGCGATGCTACTCTCCTTAGTAATGTGGCCTTTTAGACCTTACGATCCCATACGGCTAGCTTTGGCTGACTGTTTCAGTGCAATCGCCAACTACATTCAGGCATTTGTAGGTAAAGTAGCAACATCTGAAAATATTCTCGAAATTAGAAAAGCATTAGAAACAGCACGCACTGCTTTAGGTACATTACGGATTGGACAGTCGTCTCGGAGTTGGATAAATGAGCCATTTTTGCTGCTAATTCAGGATGGCGATCGCTTGCTTGGTTTAGTTGTTGCCTTAACAGAATTACTAGAAACTCACTTCCAACAACAGCAATATCATACAGTCCAGCAATTAGTAGACGATGCACTCGCAGAAATATCAGTCATTCTTCAAGCCATAGCGAAAGTCATATCTCGCAAGCCTGCTAGCATCGACTTGGGAAATCTCAAGCGCATCTATGAAGCACTGAAAGAACAAGAAAGTCTGCAAAGAAAAGCAATTGCTGGCAGTGAAACCGACTACACAACCCTCGTTGCTTTCACTAACCTGGTGCTGACGCTCAAAAAGCTGATTGAGCAATTGCAATACACGGCTCAGACAGCTAAATCTCTGGCAGATCGCAGCAAAATGAGTCAACGAGATATAGATAGACTTCTTTTATTTGAAGAAGAACAGCGATCGCTCTTAAGTTTACTCAAAGAAAACCTTACCTTAGACTCAGCAATCTTTCGCCATGCTCTTCGCATTGGTGCGAGTCTAACTGTAGGCGTGATCTTATACAGCGTTACAAATTTACCAATGGGCTATTGGGTAACA
The DNA here is from genome assembly GCF_034530635.1 of Nostoc sp. EspVER01. Taxonomy (NCBI): domain Bacteria; kingdom Bacillati; phylum Cyanobacteriota; class Cyanophyceae; order Nostocales; family Nostocaceae; genus Nostoc; species Nostoc sp. EspVER01. The sequence goes on along the minus strand of NZ_JAVRCS010000042.1, from coordinate 23,693 downwards.
CTGACAATTATATTAGTCCTGAAACCAAACTTGGGTGCAACTTTCAAACGGTTTTTCCAGCGAGTTGGCGGGACAATCTTAGGAGCTGTCTTAGCTGCTATCTTACTTGCAACCATCACGAGTAAGCCTGTATTAGACATCATTATTCTGCTGACAGTATTTTTTGGTGTTTCCCTAATCGCTTTCAACTATGGGTATTCAGTGATTTTCTTCTCAATATTTGTCTTACTAATTATCGATATTGGTCATCCTATTAGTTGGCAACTTGCTGGCTTTCGGGTGTTGAATACATTAATTGGGGCGGGACTGGCTTTTGCGAGTCATTACTTTTTATGGCCAAATTGGGAACGCGATCGTTTACCCAGTCAACTCGCCACAGCGCTACGAGAATGTCACAAATACTTTCGGGATGTGATGGCTGTTTACCAAGGTATAAAGGAGCGTGACTCTAGTATTATCAGTCAACGGCGACAAACTGGACTAGCAATTGGCAATGCCCAAGCCTCCTTCCAAGGATTGTTGCGCGAACCCCAAATGCACCAAGAATTAGTAGAACCAGTAATGACGCTACTGCTGTATATGGGACGTTTTACTAACGCCGTGACAGTTTTGGCAGTACATCTCGAACATTTCCGAGCAACAGTACCACTCCCGGAATTAGAAACCTTTGTCCGCCAAATTTCGTTAGTGTTAGAGCAGTTAGCTGATTCGGTACAGCAGGAAATTCCCCCACCGCCCTTACCTGATTTGGAAGAAACACTGCAAAAAATCCAGCCGCACCTGCAAGCACTGCGTACAGCCAGAATAGAAGAGTTAGCTTTCAATCAAGGACATACACCGATTCGTCAGGCAGTCATTGATTACAGCATATTAGATTTGGAGATTGACCAGATTGTGCGGCGGTTGACTGCTATGCACTCAGCAATGGTACGGCTAATATCAGGTAAATAAAGAGCCACAAAATTCTTAGTGCAATCGCCGTATTTTTATTAAATTTCAATATTTCTTTGTTTCCAGTAATTCGGTTTGCGCTTACCATGCGCGATCGCAATAACCCAAATCATATCATGTCCGCTTGATTGCTTATTAAACCCGAAGAACCCCACCCCGCCAAAGCTGTGCTTTGTCTCCCCTCCCGAAGAGCGGGGAGGGGGGGTGGGGTTATTTTATTATGGGTAATTTGGCGGACATGATATCACTTCTTCAAGCACCGTATAAAAAATCAGATAGGGAAAACGTTGAATAGCATAACGACGTATTCCTTCAATCTTGTGTGGGGTTCCTAAATTTGGGTTTTGCTGAATTTTAAGAATAACTTTTTCCACTTCAAATAGTAAATCTAGTCCCAAGCCTACTTTTTGAGAGTTGATCTGAGCGGAATGCTTGCTCTGGAAGCCGAAATCTAAAGTTCTTGACGTGTCGGACGAATGATCATTTCATTCACATCAACATCATCGGGTTGCTCAATGGCGTATGCGATCGCACGGGCAATGGCATCTGCATCAATGGCGATCGTATAAAGTTGATTAATTCCTGCTGCTGTGTCTTGATCGGTAATCGTATTAGTCAGTTCGGTGGCAACGGCTCCTGGTGAGATATTAGTCGAACGGATTTCACCATTTGACTCTAACCGCAGCCCCTCAGAAATCGCCCGCACTGCGTACTTAGTGGCACAGTAGACTGCTGCTCCCGCAAACACCTTATGTCCAGCCACTGACGATAGGTTAATGACGTGACCAGACTTTTGCTGACGCATAATTGGTAACACGGCAGCAATGCCATAGAGGACACCCTTAATGTTCACATCGATCATCCGATCCCACTCCTCCACCTTTACTTGGTCGAGGGGAGAAAGCGGCATCAACCCGGCATTATTAATTAGCACGTCGATCCGGCTGTATGTACTCAAAGTTTCCTTCGCTAAGGCTTCCATCTGTGCGCAATCTGCCACATCCGTTACTTGATAGGTTGCAGTCCCTCCTGATTTAGCGATCGCTCCAACCAATTCTTTGAGACGATCTTCGCGTCTGGCAGCCAGCATCAGTTTGGCTCCACTAGCAGCAAGTCGCTTCGCAGTTGCCTCGCCTAAACCACTGCTGGCTCCGGTGATGATTACCACTTTGTTTTGAATAAGAGACATATTTATTCCTGGGGATTATTGAGTATGGATCGTGAAACATCGAGTGCCGTTTCTAGATGAACTCAGCATTATTCAACCATATCAATTAGTTTGTATACTCGATCGACGTTTTTGTATCGGCAACGTTACTAATCCGAACCGCTATCATCACGCCATTTGAGTTCTGTCCCGTTAAAACTTCAGTTGGTGAGTTAAGACCATCTCATAAACTTAATCTTTATCTACGTACCAAGAGGTATTGCTTCACCGTTCTTTGCCGCTTTTGCGAGTAAGTCGCGGACTTCTTCATCGGTCGTTTGAGGAAAGTTTTCGTACCAAAGACCAACACTCTGAAACGGTCTGGGTCTGGAGATGCAAACGATTTCGTCAACCTCAGTTTCTAACTCTTGGCAAGTTTCAGGTGCAGCCACAGGCACAGCAATCACAATCTGAGCAGGTTGCTGTTTTCGCACAGTTACAACAGCAGCCCACATCGTTGCACCTGTGGCTAAACCATCATCTACCAAGATGACTGTACGTCCTTTCAAATCTCTTAAGGGGCGATTTCCCCGATAAAGCCGTTCCCGCCGCTCTAACTCCCGTTCTTCTTGCACAGCCACTCTGGCAATTACTTCATCGGATATCTTTTCCAGGTTGATAATATATTTATTGACTATCCGCACACCACCAGAAGCGATCGCTCCCATAGCTAGTTCTTCTTGATCGGGTACACCCAATTTACGTACCACTAAAATATCTAAGGGGGCATTTAACGTTTTGGCAACTTCAAAGGCGACGGGTACACCACCCCTTGGTAGCCCTAATACCAGAACATTTGGGTCGTTAGCATAAGCGCTTAACTCCTTAGCCAAAACTTGACCCGCAAACCTCCGATCTTTAAATAGCATGGTGTTATATTCCTAATTGATTGGTTTCCAAAAAAAAAATAAATATTTACATAAGTTTGTTATTGGCTATCAACCTCAAAAAATGGAGCAATTGAGCAAATTCCAAACTTGTCTGGTTGTTATAGTTCAGATGTTCTAAATCGATCTTAGAAAGCTAAATATTCCCTGTCCTCCACTAACGGAGCGACATCTTATATTTACAGTTCTATCAAACGGATGAGTTAGCTTTAATGCAACAAGATTTCTGCATCTTGTGCTGAGACTATTTTACTACTCCACACTCAATATCCCTCCCCAGATAGCTTGTTGAGAAGACACAGTGACGCGGTGAACTCATGCTGTAGGGGGTTTACTGCTGTAGATAACTGGTGTTAGCGTGAAGCAAAGTTATAGTGCAACCACAAGAGGAGGGTGACATGGAAAACCTAATGTTTAAGTAGGAGTGCGTTTGAAAACTGCTATAAGTTTTGCCACTTGCTAACATTTACTGTTAGACTTTTACCGAGTATTTTTTTTACTGTGGCTTAACAAAAAATTACTTACTTGCTAGCAGATGCAAAAATCTATGAAAATCCAGTGATAATTCAATTGTTAATTCTTCGCTTGTCCCCTATTACTGACATTGTGTTGATATTATCTTTACATTATCCTTTAATTGTGAATATGAGATAATGCACCATCTGCTTGTTCGTTATATAATGCTTAATATTACAGAGACAAGTCATCAAAGTTACCCAATTAACACTTTTAAATAAAAATTAATAGGGTAGAATTACTGAATATGTTTGAAAATCAAAAGAAGGGTGTTTTTAATGATCGGCTTAACTAATTCAGAAAACGGCACAGTTAGCAGCACAGCAGCCACTAAGAGACTAGCAAGGGCGATGATGGTTTCCGGTGGACAGTTTTCACTGTTATTGGCGTGTTGCAACTGTGTTCAAAAGCAGCAGCAAGTGTTGAATTTGTTAACAGAATTTTCATCAGCAGATATTCACGAAATTTTGCTCTCACCTTCTGCTGACAAATTGTACACAGCTATTACCAGTGAAATTGGTACTACTCAACCCGAAGCTTTGATGGTACGAGGCTTAGAATCTGTAGTGGCAATTAACCAACTGATTATTAGTACCAATATCATGCGAGATGAGTTTCGCAAACAGTTTCAGTTTCCCTTGGTGTTGTGGGTCAATGATGAAATTCTGCGTAAGCTAGTCTGGCTAGCACCCGATTTTAAAGACTGGGCAGCTAGTACTATTAGATTTGATGTACCTAATAATCAGTTAATTGAATCTGAACAACAACCCATCAGCGCCTAGTATTGCCCGAAATTACTTTCAAAATCTTATATATACCAGGTTGAGCCGAGCAAAACCGAAGCTCAGGTTCTGTCAGATTCTTTTCTAAAATTACTTTTATTTGACCCTCCCTTACCCAAGTGAGCTAAAAGCTCCTGAAAGCTATTTTCAAAATGAGAAAATGTTATGGGTGTTGGGCGTGTTACATTCCCCAAATAGCTTTAAAAATCAAGGGTTCTAGCAATTAAAAATTGATTGGTTTGTTATCAGCGTGCCGATAAAATTAACTATTTTACTGATATTTAAGGGGAGCATCTCAATGAGTGTAAAAACACGCCTGATATATTTGCAAAGGTGAGATTCTCCCTATTTAAGTGCTTAAATGTTCATCTCACCGTCACCCTTAGTTACAATTTTCGGCGTTGCATATTTGCGGGATGATTTTGCTAGTTTTGTGGGATGGGCATCTTGCCCGTCCCATGTATTTCAGGGCGGGCGAGACGCCCACCCTACAAGAATCATCCCTTGATTCAGCAACGCCCAATTTTCTTGCTAACCATCTTGACAAATCCTGTTTTAAATGAGAAGAATCAGCCCTGCCACTCAATAGGGATTTGAATCAATCCGTCCCCTTTTGACACTCCTGAGATAGTATCCAGAAGTTGGTCTATTTCTTAAGTTGAAGGTGTCGCCACTGCGAACTTTCCAAATTTTGTAATTGGAAAAGGTCAAAGGCTTTCGGGGTTCGCATACTTCTGGTAGATGATTGCCAAGTACAAAGTATGCTGCACCCCTACCCATAACTTTCACCAAACCGTTTTTATCCACAAGAACCGCCGTACTTTCACTAACCGCTATACCTAAAACACTGCTAGATACACCATCCTTAATTTGACGGGCAATGAAAGTCATAATTCGACCCATTCTTTCCCGCCTGTCAAAGTGTGTATCTACGATAGTTCCCTTCAAATTACTCCAATTGAAAAAGTTGTAAGTAAAAGTAATGTCTCGGTAGGGATCTTCAAGTGCGTCTCTAGTTTCAATGCCTTTTTCGGAAGAAGCGCAAGCATCATAAACACAATCACTTTGGATCATTGCACCCGCACTAGTGCCACCAATACCACCTCCCTTAAGGTAAACTGATTTAACGGCAGCCTCAAGCTTGGTATCTTTCCAGTTGCGGATGTATTGACATTGATCCCCGCCAGCAAAGAAAACTACATCAGCATTTCGGATTTTTTCATAAATCTCAGCTTTGTTTGCCTCTTGTCTATCCCTAACCAAAAGAGTTTCCACAAAATTTACACCCTTCATGGCATAAATTAGCCGATTGTAATCGTGATTACCATTAGTGCGGATAACTACAACATTAACTTTAGTGCTGGAGTTACTACCTCCTCTAACTTGGTTAATCATCCACTGGATAGCATCATCGACATCGGGGCCTCCCCCACCCAAACTCAGGACTGGGCCCGCTAAGGAGGGACGGACATCAAAGGAGTCAGAGGTGGAGGGGCGAACATCAACAGTATCACCCAGAAAGAAGCGTTTCCAGCTTGCAATAAAACGGGTTATTAGGAAGGTTCCCATTTTCAACAACTTGATTCCTGTACTTTTCAAGCGCCTTGCTATGCTTGGGAATGCCTTTGTCATACTAAACTTCTAGAGCAAACTGCAATTATTGCTAGGCTGTGACGCATTTTAATTGCTTATTTATTCGTGAAATTTGTTCTTTGTCATTAGTCATTTATCTGTTGTTGTGAATAACCAATTGACTTAGGACAGTCTTAACGAAAAATGTGCAATTGAGACGCGCACTAGCTTAACTGTGGCACTAGATCGGGTAGAATTTCCAGCGTACAGGTCTTGTACTGTTTGTTAACGCAAAATAACGCAGAGTGATCATTAATTCTCTGTGCTACTGTGCGAAAATATCTACATTGCTTGTAGCGTTTAATTCTGACCAGATAAAATTTAAAATAGATTAGGTATTGATTGTTCAGATGCTTCCGTAATTACTGGGAATAGTTACCCAATATGCTGAATAACTGGGAACACAAATTAAATTATTTTCAGCATTTAGTTCTTCCTGATCATTGCCAGCGATTGAAAAATAGAAGCGTGAATCCAAGGTAGAAATAGTCCACAATAAACAATATTATTAGCTTTTTTAGCTCATAATTTATCCCAAAATAGCAGTTTATTTTATATAGTCATAAATGTTGGGTTTCGTTCCTCAACCCAACCTACACAACTGAAGATTTTTGGCGCTAACCCAAGCGTATTGAGCTATGGATTGTTCAAAGTTGATTAAGGATTTATGCAAGTTAAAATAAAATTTTAGATCCCCGATTTCTTCAAGAAATCGGGGATCTATATTACCAAGGTATTTGCGATCGCTCTTGTACAACTTGCTGATATACTCGTTCGGTTTGCTTGGCTAGTTTCGGCCAGCTAAAGCGTCTTTCTAAATCCTCATAAGCGTTATCCACCAGCCATTGGCGATAACCTGGATTTTTCAACACTTCCAAAATTCCCCAAGCTAAAGAATCGGGATTGTTCACCCAAGTGACAATGCCTGTTTTGGTATGTTGCACCACTTCAGGAAAACCACCAGTATCAGAAACTACTACAGGTACACGAGAAGCGAAGCTTTCTAAAGCTACAATCCCAAAGGGTTCGTAAAGACTCGGAAAAACCGCGCAGTCTGCGACAGTCTGAAATTTATCTAAATATTCATCGGAGAGAAAACCAGTAAAATAACAATGATGCCAAATTCCTAAATCCCAGGCTTGGCGCTTGAGATGGTCAGTATTGCCGCCACCAACGATCACAAATTTCACGTTACCTCCCATTTCCGAAAGGATTTTGGGTGCGGCATTAAGTAATATAGGTACACCTTTCTCGTAGGTCATACGACCGAGGTAGTAAACTATTTTCTCATCGTCTGCGGCAAATTGGCGGCGAAAATCTAGAGCATGAAAATCTGTATGATGCTGTTTCTTTTCGGCTCGGATACCGTTATAAATGACATCAATTTTGTCCCAAGGACTATGTAGCGCTCGTTCTACTTCTTGGCGCATATAGTCGCTACAAACAATAATCCGCCACGCATTGTAAGCTAGCAAGGTTTCTTTGCCATTTATATAACCTTGAATATCTGTGTGAATACCGTTATATCGTCCGTATTCTGTAGCATGAATTGTGGCAATTAGTGGTATTTTAAAATTATGCTTGAGAGCGATCGCAGCATCTCCGACTAACCAATCATGGGCATGAATTAAATCAAAGGGCCCTTCTTCTAAAATTAACTTACCAGCGTGATCTCCCATACTCAAGTTGAGATTCACTACCCAGTGGAAAAAGTCGTTACTATATGCCACTGGTACTCGATGTATCTTTACTCCTTCAACCACCTCATACATCGACGCGTGACCAAACTCCGCTGTAATCAGGTGAATTTCATGTCCTAGCTTTACCAGTTCTGGGTACAACTCCGCCACATGCCGCGCAATTCCCCCAATAATCCTTGGTGGAAACTCCCAACTCAGTACCAGTATCTTCATCTACTAGACTCCCCAACACTTTATAAATATCTAACAAACTACATTTACCTAAAAATACAAGTCTGGCCAATGTAGTGAGTACTTTTACTAAAATTTTTAGATTTTTTAACAGTGATTTTGTTAAAGGCGATTAACTGTAAGTTAAGGATAAAAAGCAAGGTATAGTAATAATTCGTAATTAGAACAATTGAGCCTCTCGCAACCAGGTGTCAAGAAGGGATAACGACAGAAACGGCATGAACTCGATCGCGTCCTTGCTGTTTGGCTACATAAAGTGCTTTGTCTGCTGCATTAATCAAGTCTGTCGGCGAAATTTCGGAATTTGGCACAATGCTAACAACGCCTAGACTAACGGTAACACGATCGCACACGCGAGACTGAGTATGAGGAATGGCTAAGTCGCGGATTGCTTGTCTAATAGTTTCAGCTACATAGATTGCTCCTTGAATCTCTGTATTAGGCAGAATGATAGCAAATTCTTCGCCACCATAACGAGCGACTAAATCGGCTGGACGCTTAACAATATTTTTGAGGGAACTTGCTAATTGTCGCAAACAATCATCCCCTGCTAAATGACCATAAGTATCATTGTAGGGTTTAAAAAAATCGACATCGAACAAAATTAAAGAAACAGGCACTTGCTCGCGTTTAAGTCGCTGCCACTCAGCTTCAAGATACTCATCAAATCGGCGGCGATTGGCTATTTGAGTCAAGCCATCTAGAGTAGCTAATCTTTGTAATTCTTCATTGGCAGCTTGCACTTGCTGGTAGAGTACTGATTGATGAATAGCGATCGCTACTTGACTTGCCAGTTGGTGCAACAAATTAACTTCAAATGCTTGCCAATAACGAGGTGCGCCACACTGGTGAGCAATGAGTAAACCCCACAGATGCTCCCCATTCAAAATCGGTACTATTACAGCAGCCTTAATTTGATAGAGTTGTAATAACTCAAAAAGATCGGCTGAAAAATCAGACTCCTGAATATCATGGAAGACTTTAGGTAATCCCTGGTAATAGTAGCTAAAATCTTGGTTGAGCGAAAATGGTTGCATTGTCAGTTCTAATCTCTGAGGATAGTTATCACTCAGTGATTCCGCCGCAAAATTGCCACTTCCGTCAGATTCTAACTGGTAGATAGCTACGGAATCTGAACCCAAACACTGGCGAATACTGTTGACTGTTGTATTCAGAACCTCCTCCAAATTCAGTGATTGTCGAATCTGTTGAGTTACTTCAGTAATTAGCCGTTCTCCCTCTGCTTGCTGTCGCAACATTACTTCAGCTTCTTTACGAGTATTAATGTCTTCTACCGAGCCAAGAATCTGCGTTGGAGCGCCGTTACCATCTCTGGCAAATACCACTTCTCGTGTATTTAGCCAACGCCATTCTCCATTTTTGTGTCGGAATCGGTATTCAGTGGAAAGTACTTCATTGTCTTTAAGGTTAACAAAGCGACTTGGAATGTCATAGCAGAGGTGTCTGTCGTCTGGATGAAAGCAATTCATGAACCACTGCGGATCTGCGTTACAAAATTCCTCTGGAGAGTAGCCTAAAATAGTCACACTTTTCTCATTCAGATAAATGCTTGTTCCTTTTAAGAGGTCAAACAAATACAAAATATGCGGTACGGTATTAGCAACCTTTTGTAGAAAGTCTTGACTTGAGCGTAATGCCTCTTCAGCTTTGTGGCGTTCCTGAAGCGCGACTTTATATTCAGTAATATCTCGTCCTTCAGAAATGAGTAGTGTCACACGCCCAGTTTCATCAAGTATGGGACGCATTGAAAAATCAATCGCGATCGCTTGACCATCTCGACCTATAATGTCAACTTCATAGCGAATAGGTTGACCATTAGCAGCAGATGCGATCGCAGTTTTTAATTGCTCTTGAGTGTTTAAAGAAATTGTCCACCATTTTGCTTTCCAAAATGGCTTGCCAACGACTTCTTCTCGACTAATCCCAGCAAAGTCCAGTGCTGTTTGGTTCGCTTCTAATACTATCCCATTCGGCTCAAGCAATCCGATAAACTGAATGGTTTGATTGAAAATCGCCCGGAATTTTTGCTCATTTTCACTTAAAGCTTGTTCTACCAGTTTGCGGTCAGTTATATCTCTTCCAACAGATTGAAGTTCTACAAGCATCCCCTGCGGATCAAATATCCCTCGAACAATCCATTGCGTCCACCGCACCCCTTCGCAAGCTACGACGCGATTTTCAATGGTAATAACGGGATTTTCTAAGCTGATGGAATTTACCAGACTAAACACACGTTCTTGATCTTCCTCAAACACAACAGGTTTGTAGTGCTGACCGATAATTTTGTCTCGCTCCAGCCCAAAAAATCGACAGTAAGCTTCATTAACAAAGGTAAAAGTGCCATCTGGTAAGCCTCTAGCAATCAGTTCCGTTTGGTCTTCGAGGATGGCACGAGAACGCGCTTCGCTCTCTTGCAGTGCAGCTTCTACTTGTTTGCGATCGCTAATATCAAATACTAAACCCTGAAGTACCTGAGTTTCTCCATCGATATCGAGAACGAGATTGGCTTGATCCCGTACCCAAATTATTCTGCCATCGCGCCTAATCATCCGATACTCGACACTGAAAGGCTCTCCCGTGGCAATTGTAGTATTTACAGCTTGCCAAACGCGATCGCGATCTTCTGGATGAGTGTAATCTAACCAACTATTAAAGAAACCAAAATTCCAGTCTTCAGGGGCAATGCCTAATAATTGTTGTAGTTGTGGACTAATATAAGCAACTTTTGTAGTGTCATTAATCGGTGAGACGTAAACAACGCCGGGAATTTGTTCTACGAGAGTACGATACTTTTGCTCTGCCTCAGAGAGTTGTTCTTGGGGCTGCTTGCGGCTCATGACGTTTTGAATTTCTACAATAAATTATCATTTTTTCTGTTAGAAATCCCGCACTAGAGGCACACTCAAGGATTGTTTAACCTGCCAGCAGCAGCCTGGAACTCATTTGAGGCTGCTGTTGACAGCCGTTGTAATTAAAATTAACGAATGTTGAAGAAGAATAAAGAATTCAGAATTCAGAATAAAAAATTTTGGTGGGGGACTGAAAATAGTAGATTCAGACGCTTTTGCTAGCTTGCTGCTTTGCAGGAGTATGCGGACTCGCTTTGCGTAGCGATATCCGCCATTCGGACTCAAATTCATTCTGAATTCTGACTCCTGACTCCTGACTCCTGACTCCTGAATTCTATTAGTTTTGATCCAAGCGCAGTACTGCCATAAAGGCTTCCTGCGGTACATCTACAGTACCTACAGATTTCATCCGCTTTTTACCTTTTGCTTGCTTCTGCAAAAGTTTTTTCTTCCGACTGATGTCACCACCGTAGCATTTGGCTAACACATCTTTACGCAAAGCAGGGATGTGTTCGCTGGCAATAACTTTACTGCCAATAGATGCCTGAATTGGCACTTTAAATTGATGGCGGGGAATTAGTTCCTTGAGCTTTTCTGCCATTGCCCGCCCGACGTTGTAAGCTTTATCTCGATGTACAATCATCGCCAAGGAATCCACAGGATCGCCGTTAATCATGATATCCAGCTTCACCAAAGGATTTTCACGGTAGCCGATGATGTGATATTCCATACTGGCGTAACCGCGCGATCGCGATTTCATTTGATCAAAAAAGTCAGTTACAACTTCCGCCAAGGGGAGTTCGTATGTAAGTGTGGTTCGTCCTTGGGCGAGATATTTCATATCTTTGAAGATGCCCCGGCGATTTTGTGACAACTCCATCAAGCTGCCAACATAAGTTTCCGGCGTTATCATCTCGACTTGGACGTAGGGTTCTTCAATTCTTTCGCGATCGTTGGGAGAAGGTAAACGGCTAGGATTATCGATGTACAGTTCCTCGCCTTTGAGGGTAATCACCTTATAAACCACCGAGGGGGCTGTAATGATTAAATCTAGGTTATACTCTCGCTCTAGACGTTCCTGGACAATTTCCATGTGCAGCAAACCCAAGAATCCGCAACGGAACCCAAACCCCATTGCGCTCGAAGTTTCTGGTTCGTAATGCAGCGCTGCATCGTTGAGTTCCAGCTTTTCCAAGGCTTCCCGCAAATCTTCAAATTGATCGGCATCAATGGGGAACATCCCGCAAAAAACCATTGGGTTCGCTTCTGCGTAGCCTGGTAAGGGTGCATCTGCTTTCGCCTTACTCAGGGTAATTGTGTCTCCTACCCGTGCATCAGCGACAGCTTTAATTGCCGCTCCCAAATAGCCTACTTCTCCAGCGTGCAGTTCATCAACTTGCTTTTGAGTCGGAGAAAGAACGCCTAATTCATCAATTTCAAATTCTTTACCCGATGCCATTAAATGGATGCGATCGCCTTTTTTCACGGTGCCATCCATCACCCGAAAATACACAATTACTCCCCGATAACTGTCGTAATAACTATCAAAAATTAACGCTCGTAAGCGTTCATTTATGGTATTGGGTGGTGGCGGTATCCGCTCGACAACTGCTTCTAAAATCTCATTAATCCCAATTCCCTCTTTAGCAGAAGCCAGAATTGCCCCACTGCAATCTAGACCGATAATTTCTTCAATTTCGCCAATTACCCGTTCTGGTTCAGCCCCAGGCAAATCAATTTTATTCAAAACTGGAATAATTTCCAGGTTATTCTCTAATGCTAAATATACATTTGCCAAAGTTTGCGCTTCCACACCTTGGGACGCATCTACTACCAATAGCGCTCCTTCGCAAGCAACAAGAGAGCGAGAGACTTCATAAGAGAAATCCACGTGTCCCGGAGTGTCAATCAAGTTCAGCACATACTGCTGTCCATCCTTAGCTGTGTAGTTCATCCGGGCAGCTTGCAGCTTAATCGTAATGCCGCGCTCCCGTTCCAAATCCATATTGTCGAGAAACTGTTCCTTCATCTGTCGGTCTTCAACAGTGCCAGTAGCTTGTAGCAAGCGATCGGCGAGGGTTGATTTCCCGTGGTCGATGTGAGCAATAATACAAAAATTGCGAATGCGAACTGCGGGAACGTCAGTCATATACTATCTTTGCCTTAGCAGCAACCAAAGTTAAAAGGGCAATTTACTTAATGTATTTTAATGCTTTCTTAGCCAAGACGCTCCGCTTTTAGTGCTGAGTTAGTCATTCGTCATTCGTCATTAGTTATTCTCCCCTTGCTCCCCTGCCCCTCTGCTCCCTGCCTCTCTTCACCCCATCTTTAACTTTCGATCTAAATAGGTGGACATTTAAGAATATTATGAAAGTCTATTTGTCGCTGCTAGTATTCAACAGCTAGAAGCGTACAATAAATGTAAATAAGTACATGTAGGGATCGTGTAGGGATCGTGGGCAATTGCGACTGGTAATTGCCCATAATCGCTGGTTTATCGGCAAAACTTCTAGAGCCATTGTCTAGTCAGTTATATGAAAAATGCGATTTAAAACTTAAAGCTGTTACTTTGGTGCTATTTCAGGGAAGTATTTAACTGTGCCCTTGAAAATTTTTCAGCGAATTAGCCCAAATAATGAATATAACTACTTTACAAAGCTTTAGACAAAACCAATTCAAAGAATTTAGAGTATATAAACCTATGAATATGAGAGAGAAAACTACCAAAGCGGAAAATACACAAGCCGATAAGGTAGAAATCGCTGTCCGCCTAGACTCCGAGTTACTAGAGCAAATTCAGCATCTCACCAATGACCCAAGTAAAGTAATTGAGGTGGCAATTCGCCAGTGGTTACGGGGTGAAATCCTCAGAGATGACGAATTAACGCGCACGCCTGTGCGTACTCCTGTTCCTCCTCGCGGTGAATGGAACGATTGACGCCATTATTTAACTGTCAATGCAAGTTAAAAAAAGTAAAGTTTGCCAATCTGGTTTTTAGAACGCCAAAAAATACCCCATCAAACCCAAAAAAGCTGTAAAAATTTATGTATAAATTTCAGCGGCTTTAGTAAAATTACGGTCGGATACCCTTTGTCTATCCAACTCAATTAATGACTATTACTGCCAATTCCCAATTGTCGAATGTATTTTCCCAAAATCTGGAATCTAGTACCAGTAAGACTGATGGCTCATTACCAACTCTAGGAGCCGAGTTGGTTTATACGCAAGATGGGGCAGGGCGCTATCTGACCTTTTGTTGGCAGTACAGCGAACTCCTGGGGTTAAATACTGAAAAAATAGTTGACGAGCTAAACCAGACCCAAACCTTTGTCCCCGTGGATAAGGTTACTTACTTGGAACGATTGCACCGAATTTTGACAAATTTGGTGCCAGAAAGGTTTCAGTGTTGGTTTAGCTATCAGAAGGAATTATTTGAGTTGGACTTAGTGATTAGTCCGATTATGCCGAGTTGGGGAACCACTGCTACTACCGTTTTAGTGATGGGACGGTTAGTACAAGCGACACTCAACAAAAAGCAAGCGCGTGTGGCATCAAAAACGCCCACACAAATAGAGTTGGCTTTGCGTTCACAGCAACACCAAAAATTGGTAAATCGCATTACCAGAAATATTCGCAGGACATTGGATTTAAATATTATTTGGCAGCAAACAGTTGATAGTTTAGGGAAAGCACTGCGGCTAGAACGCTGCATTATTTGTCCTTATCAGCCCTCAAGCTCAAAAGTGCAGGTGAAGGCTGAGTATCGCCAGCCAGAACTCAAATCAATGCTTGGCTCAGACATAGATATAGCTTCTGAACCTGCCTTTGCTCAAGCCTTGGCAACCCTAGAACCAGTTACGATGGAAGTGCCTGGATACAAAGAGTCTGGGCGGCAGAAAACTTTAGTAGTTGCGACTTGCTATCAAGACCAAGCTAATGGATTGGTTGCCTTAAATTGGCAGGATGAATGCTATACATTAACAGAATCGGAATTAGAACTGGCAAAAGAAGCAGCAGATCAATTGGGAACTGCGATCGCTCATGCTACTTTATATGAAGAATTAGAAGTAGCGCGTCAGAAAGCCGAAGAAGCTTCCCGCCTCAAAAGTGAGTTTCTGGCTAATGTATCCCATGAAATTCGTACCCCCCTCAACGGTATGATTGGGTTTTTGAAGCTGATTTTGGAAGGGATGGCTGATGATCCAGAAGAACAAAACCAGTTTTTAGCAGAAGCTCATCACTTATCGATACATTTGCTGAATATCATCAACGACATTTTGGACATTGCCAAAATCGAAGCTGGTAAAATGGAGCTAGCTTACGCTCCAGTCAAGCTAGATGAGCTATTCAGTCATGTAGAAGGTTTCATGCGTCCCCAAGCACAAATGAAAAACCTTAGCTTTCGGATGCAAATGCCTGCTACCTCCGATGAAATCATTGTCCAAAGCAACTATCAACGGTTACTACAAGTGATGCTTAATTTGGTGAACAATGCCATCAAGTTCACCCATGAAGGCGGCGTTACTGTCAGCGCTGATTTGGTACTCAAAAAGGCGAACTTTCAAGATCAGCAATTTCCTGGCATGGTGAGAGTACGTGTAGCAGACACCGGCATAGGTGTTTCTTTAGACAAACAAGATAAACTGTTTCAATTATTCTCTCAGGTGGATGGCTCCCGCACTCGCCAGTACGGCGGCACAGGTTTGGGACTGGTAATATCGCAGAAGTTAGTGGAGGCTATGGGCGGTGAGGTACATTTTTATAGCTTGGGCGAAGGACTTGGCTCAACAGTCACATTCACCGTGCCACTATATCAACAACCAGTCATGGTTTCGTCTAATGATAGCGACTCAACAAGTAGTGCTGAATGTTGAGTAATGAGTTATGAGTAGGATTCCTTACTCACAACTCGGAACTGTTTTGCCCCATCCCTAATATGGTTATTAAATAATAATTACTAAAAAACTTTAAAGTTTAAAACTCAAAACCCAGTATTACCAAGTATCAAAACTCAATACTCAGCACTCAGCACTCATTACTCAGTACTCATTACTCAGCATTCTTGAGGGGTATTGGGAAAAAAGCTTCCTTGTCCTTACCTCCTTGCGTTCTCTTCAGTACTTTACAGGCTAAAGTAGAGTAGGAGGGCTTGCACGAGAAATTGTTCAGCTAATCTAATATCAAGTTGCTAAAACCAGCAGTGGTTTAGTCAAAAGTCATAAAAAACTGACACCTGGCAATATAGCGGCAATTAGATTTAGGATCGATTTAACAAAGCTGGAAAATAATATTTTGGATAATGGTTAATGAGCAACGCCGCATCTGGCACAGAGATCATTATTATTCAATGCCCAATGCCCATCATTAACTTAGCAGGTCTAAACTATGGAACTCACAATTGACAACGTTGAAACAGTTTTAGATGAAATGCGCCCTTATCTCATGTCTGATGGCGGCAATGTGGAACTCGTAGAACTTGATGGCCCCGTTGTAAAACTGCGCCTCCAAGGTGCTTGTGGTTCTTGTCCCAGTTCTGCAATGACCCTGAGAATGGGTATTGAGCGCCGCCTTAAGGAAATGATTCCCGAAATTGCAGAAATTGAACAAGTGGTGTAAAAGTTAGGAGTTAGGAGTTAGGAGTTATGAGTTTTCAATTAACTCCTAACTCCTCATTCTTAACTCCTAACTATTTATATGTCTCATCCTCTCTACATTGCTTTTATCTGGCATCAACATCAGCCGCTGTACAAATCTCCTGGCAGCGGCGTTTCGCTATCTCCAAGTCAGCAGTACCGTCTCCCTTGGGTACGTTTGCATGGCACTAAAGATTATTTGGATTTGGTATTGCTTTTAGAGCGGTATCCTAAGTTACACCAAACGGTGAATTTAGTTCCATCGCTAATATTGCAACTCGAAGATTATATTGCTGGCACTGCTTTTGACCCTTACCTCACAGCCAGCTTGACACCGAATGAGCAACTCACCCAGCAACAGCGCGAATTTATTATCCAACACTTTTTTGATGCCAATCACCATACTCTGATTGACCCTCATCCCCGCTATGCCGAGTTGTATCAGCAAAGGCAGGAAAAAGGACAAGCTTGGTGTTTAGCAAATTGGGAATTGCCAGATTATGGCGATTTGCTAGCTTGGCACAATTTGGCTTGGATCGATCCGCTGTTTTGGGATGACCCAGAAATTGCTGCTTGGTTAAAACAGGGACGGAATTTTACTTTAAGCGATCGCCAGCGCATTTATTCCAAACAGCGAGAAATCCTCAGCCGGATTATTCCCCAACATCGAAAAATGCAGGAGTCGGGGCAGCTAGAAGTTACCACCACGCCTTACGCCCACCCGATTTTACCCTTGCTAGCTGATACTAATTCTGGCCGGGTAGCTGTGCCTAATATGACACTACCGAAGCAACGCTTTGAGTGGGCAGAAGATATTCCCCGCCACTTGCGGAAAGCTTGGAACTTCTATAAAGACCGCTTTGGACAGATACCTCGTGGTTTGTGGCCTTCGGAACAGTCAGTTAGTCCGGCGGTACTTCCGCATATTATTAACCAAGGTTTTAAGTGGATATGCTCAGATGAAGCCGTCTTAGGGTGGACGCTGAAACACTTTTTTCATCGGGATGGGGCGGGGAATGTGGAGCAACCAGAACTGTTGTATCGACCCTATCGCTTGCAAACCGCCGAGGGTGACTTGTCAATTGTGTTTCGTGACCATAGATTATCAGATTTGATTGGTTTTACTTATGGTGCAATGCCAGCAAAACAGGCAGCAGCCGATTTAGTAGGACATTTGCAAGCGATCGCTAAAATGCAAAGAGATAGTCACAGTGATCAACCTTGGCTAGTTACCATCGCCTTAGATGGGGAAAATTGCTGGGAATTTTATCCCCAAGATGGCAAACCTTTCTTAGAAGCTTTATATCAAAGTTTGAGCGATGAACCCCACCTCAAACTCGTCACTGTCTCCGAATTTCTGGAAGAATTTCCAGCCACAGCCACCATCCCCGGAGGGCAACTACATAGTGGTTCTTGGGTAGATGGCAACTTCACCACTTGGATCGGCGATCCCGTCAAAAATCGTGCTTGGGATTACTTGACAGAAGCTAGAATTATGCTTGCAAGTCATCCCGAAGCGACGGAAGAAAACAACCCAGAAGCGTGGGAAGCATTGTATGCCGCAGAGGGTTCCGACTGGTTCTGGTGGTTTGGTACAGGACACTCCTCAAATCAGGATGCCATTTTTGATCGGTTGTTTCGAGAACATCTGTTTGGTATTTACAAAGCTTTAAATGAACCTGTACCGCCCTATCTCAAGCAACCGCTGGAAATCCACGAAGCACAGAAAAGCCACACCCCACAAGGCTTTATTCACCCCGTCATTGATGGTAAGGGTGACGAACAAGATTGGGACAAAGCTGGACGCATAGAAATCGGCGGGGCGCGGGGGACGATGCACAATAGCAGTATTATCCAGCGACTTTGGTATGGGGTAGATCACTTAAATTTCTATTTGCGGTTGGACTTTAAAGGTGGCGTTGCACCAGGGCGGGGTTTTCCAGCAGAGTTAAATTTGTTGTGGTTCTATCCAGAAAAAACAATGGTGAACAGCCCAATTCCCTTGGCAGATGTACCAGATGCAGCCCCACTTAATTACCATTTCCACCATCTTCTGGAAGTTAACTTGCTGACGCAATCGATTCAATTTCGAGAAGCTGGAGACAATTATCAATGGCATCCCCGTTTCAGCCGCGCTCAAGTAGCTTTAAATAATTGTTTAGAGTTGGCAGTACCGTGGGCAGATTTGCAAGTTCCGCCAGATTATCCTCTGCGTCTGATTTTGGTGCTTGCAGATGAAGGGCGTTTTTCCAACTATTTGCCAGAAAATGCTTTGATTCCCATTGAAGTGCCTTAGAACTCAATACCCTTGGTTTTACGAAATACCTATTAGGGGCATACAGATGTACGCCCCTAAAGTCGATTTATTTGGAAATCATATTTAATTTTTCTAGTTCTAAATCTAAATAATCGAGCAGTATTGGGATGCGCGCCATCGTCGGTGGAAGATAAGCAATAATCGAGTAACATCCAGATTCAGGAGTTGGTGCATGACCGATGACGCAGACGAGACAGCAAACAGACACTTCAGTTCAGATGCTAACAAACTCAAAGACAAAGCTTCTCGAAATCAAGTGATCACGGCTCCATTACCAGACCCGATTGCAAAAAATATTGAAGCGATTATTTCACTTCATGCCCAGGAAGTTCGAGATATTCCCGTCCACCAGCGGATACTAGAAGCGATCGCTACATTCTTTGGGCGATCGATATTTCTGTATAGTTTGCTAGTCATACTGGCTATCTGGATTTTTAGCAGTTTTTTTGATCGCTTTTTGCCATTCAATCTACCCTCGTTTAGCTGGTCAGGTCAAGGCTTAGATGCAGCGTCATTGGTGATTTCAACCGGAGTACTAGTACGACAAACTCGCCAAGAAAACTTTGCCGAACAACGGGCGCAATTGATGCTACAGCTTAACCTGCTCTCCGAGCAAAAAATTGCCAAGATTATTGCTCTATTAGAAGAACTCCGTACCGATTTGCCTAATGTGATAAATCGGCAAGATTCGGAAGCGAAATCGATGCAGGAACCAGCTGACCCGATCGCGGTATTGGAAGCACTCCAGAAAAACTTAGCTGAAGAACTGTCAGCCACAGAAGAAAACAACATGAGCTGAGCAAAGTTTTTTAATAGATTTTTGTTTCTATTGAAAGACAAAAAATAAAACTTAATGTAGAGTCTTTGTGTCGGAAATCACAACTCATCGTATATTTAACCAGAGGGATAGATATGGCTCAACTGAATGGTGTAATGATGCAGTACTTCCATTGGTATATCCCTCCAGATGGCAATCTTTGGAATGAATTGAAAGATAAAGTCAAAGAGTTAGCTGATGTAGGTGTTACATCTGTTTGGCTACCCCCAGCATACAAAGGAACAGGGGGTGGCTACGATGTCGGCTACGGAGTCTACGATATGTACGATCTAGGCGAGTTTGACCAGAAAGGCTCGGTTCGGACAAAGTACGGCACAAAAGACGAGTATATTGCTGCTGTTAAGGCGGCAAAAGCTGCTGGCATTCGAGTCTATGCTGATGTTGTCCTTAACCACAAGTTAGGTGCAGACGAACCCGAAGAGGTAGAAGCAACTCCTTACAATCCAGACAATCGCCACGAGCCAATCGGTGAGATGCAAACAATAAAAGTGTGGACTCACTTTACCTTCCCAGGTCGGAAGGGCAAATACTCCGATATGGAATGGCACTGGTGGCACTTCGACGCAGTTGATTACAACGTCTACAACGAAGGTGAAAACGCAGTTTATCTATTCAAAGATAAAAAATTTGACGAACAGGTTGACCTGGAAAAAGGCGCTTTCGACTATCTCATGGGATGCGATTTGGATATGGAAAGTCCAGAAGTTCGCGAGGAGTTGAATCGCTGGGGTGAGTGGTTTGTAGAAACCACTGATATAGATGGCTTTCGTTTTGATGCGGTTAAACACGTTAGAGCTGGCTTTTTCCCAGAATGGCTGCAACACTGTCGCCAAAAGGCTGGTCGCGATCTTTTTGCCGTCGGTGAGTATTGGTCTTATGAAGTTGAAGCGCTGCACCATTTCATTAACGTCACCGGTGGCGATGTGTTGCTGTTTGATGCGCCATTGCACTATAACTTTAGCGCTGCCAGCAAACAAGGCAATGACTACGATATGCGGCAGATATTTGATAACACATTGGTGCAACAGCAACCTGCTTTAGCCGTCACCTTAGTTGACAATCATGACTCTCAACCCTTGCAGTCGTTGGAATCTGTAGTGGAAGGCTGGTTTAAACCGTTAGCTTATGCGTTGATTCTACTGCGAAGTGAGGGTTATCCCTGTATCTTCTATGCGGATTACTATGGTGCTAATTACAAGGATACGGGCAGCGATGGCAATGAGCATGAGATTTGGCTCGATAGTCATAAATGGATAATTGATAAATTTTTGCACGTTCGTCAAACCTATGCCTATGGCGACCAATACGATTACTTCGATCACGCCAATACAATCGCCTGGACACGCTTAGGAGACGAAGAACATCCTGGCGGTATGGCAGTAGTTCTGAGTAATGGAGGAGAAGGGACTAAGTGGATGGAAGTTGGGCAACCCAACAGCACTTACATTGATATTACTGAACATATCGGCGAACCTGTGACAACGAATGATGAGGGCTGGGCTGATTTTCGATGCGATGCTGGTTCTGTTTCTGTGTGGGTTCCACAGTCTTAGGTGATTTACAAGAATAAATATACCGATGCCGTTGGTTTCGACACTTCGACAGGCTCAGTGCATCGCTTCGCTCAACCAACTCATAGATCGAGAGTTGAGCGTACCCCTGCGGGGAAGCAAGCTACGCGTAGCGTCTGCAAGAGTTGTCGAAACTCGCTAACACAGGTATTTTCTTTGTCGGAAATCACCTTAGTCGAGGTTTTAGTAGCATTCATGCAGAAAGTTACGCACTTGACAAAATGCTGCTTAAAAGAGAATTTAAGCAGTATTTTTTGGATAAGCCACAACCCTTATTATTCCGTTATAAAGCAATTGAGCATTGCCTAAAAAGATTCAATTTAGGCAATGTTTAGTCTGAGTTTTAGATATGCTTCTTACTGAACCTAACTATTTGTAGAACTATGGTTCAAACTATATATTTAGAATTAGGTCTGAAAACGGAGAGGGGGGGATTCGAACCCCCGTTAAGTTTCCCTAAACAGACTTTCCAGTGCTGTGTACAAAGTGCCTGTGGTGCATACAGAACAAGGCTTTCAGTTCATTTCGTGTAACAATATTTCAGGAATTCAACCACTGACTAAACCAATCAAGAAAAGTTTGCCTGAAATTTCAATCATTCATGTGGACAATTTATTGAGCGAATTTACATCACAGGGCACTTGAAAACGGGTATGTAGTCCTTAGCATAAAACTACTACCATAAACGACATATAAGTAAAAACGACACCCTACCGTGAAAAATAGGGTGTTTTCTTATGGTTGTGTGAATACTGTCAACCACAACACACAATTTACAACACAAGGAAAATGGCAAACTTATCAGTTTTCAGCTTTGAGTCACACGAAATACGGTTTGTGGGCACTGCGGATGAGCCGTGGTGGGTAGCAGCAGATGTTTGTAGCGTATTGGACATCATAAATGTCAGTCAGGCGATCGCGAAATTGGATGACGATGAAAAGCTGATGTATACATTACAGATATCAGGTCAAGGCAGGGAAACACTTTGCATTAACGAGTCAGGCTTGTACTCCCTTGTTCTTACCAGTCGCAAAGCACAAGCAAAGCGCTTTAAGAAGTGGCTCACATCGGAAGTGATACCAGCTATTCGTAAAACAGGCACTTACTCAGCGATCGCTAAACCTCAGCCATCACTGCCTAGTCAAGCGCAAAAAGCCAAGCTTACTGCACATCACATACACGTGAATGCTTTGCGTCAGGAGATCGCTACAACAGAGAAGCACTTGGCAGAGCTGAAAGCGCAATTACTGACTGCAATGCGTGATGAGGTGAATGAAGCAAAAGCCTTTACCAGTGCCTATGCTGACGTGGGGGAAGAGTACATTCGTTGTACAGAGGTACTTGCAAGAGCAAAAGCACTCAATCCGTACCTGAATACCGGGAACATGAGGGGTGGGAAGTAGGGGTATGAAAATTGGGTGTCATCGGCGGTAGCATCGAAGGTGTTATCCAAGGTGTTACCCGAAAAGTAGGGGTATCAACAGAGGGATTGTCAGTGTCCGGTGCTTGAGAGTGCAAGAAAAACAGAGAAATAGTACAAACAAAACCAATAACTCTTATAATCCATTCACAGCATACGTTGTAGCTTATTTTTTATTTATAACAGATAAATAGTTGACGTTTTTTATTTATCTGTTATAAATGATATATACCAAGCACAGCAAGGGATTTAGAGATTCATCACTTCCATAGCGCTGTTACTGTTGGGTATAAACCACTGTCACTTAAAACTACTGTCATTGAGAAAAAGTTATGAACTCACCGGGTTACAAATTCAAAACTATTCAGTCTCAAGCACATCAATTGAATCTTGAGTCTACAAGACTTGCCAATTTAGTTATGGGCTTAACGGATGAAGAGGTTACACCTCAAACAATAATTGAAAACTTTGCCAAACTAGATGAACGTTATAAAGCACTGAAAAATCGAATTGAAGCAGTCCAAACAAGCATTGATAACGGACACGACCCAGACCGACATTTATTCGCATACGAAAAGGAAGAAAATTTGACAGTCCCACAGTCAGAATGCGTATCTCCACATCCTTTGCAGAAAAAATTGAAATTATGCATAGTTTTTTGCTGGAATTGGATGATGAGATTAGTAAGTGGGAACAAGACTGCGACCGAAGGGAGGCAAAACAATGCCTAGAGGTGTTCCAAAAACAGGCACAAGAAAGCCAGGCTCAGGTAGAAAGAAGAAGTATGCAGGAGAGGTAATGCAAAAATATGTCCCAATCTCTATTGCTGACAAATTAGATGATATCTACCTACTTTTAATTGACTTAGAGAAAGAGGTTGATATATGGGAAAGAACTTGTGAAGAGAAGATTACATCACCACGCTATGAGCAAGCCCGTAAACTTGTTTCAGTGCTTAGATTCCTTCTAAATAGGTTAGGGATTGATACTGCCAACATTTACGCAGACAAACAAGAAAACACTCAGGATGATGAATCGCGATTACCAGTTCCCTAAAAAACAGTTCGTTATGAATCGATTGATGTATGTAAGTTTGCATCCATTAAAAGAAAGACCTACTGAGGAATTGCAGTCCC
>NZ_JAVRCS010000041.1:0-52316 GCF_034530635.1 Nostoc sp. EspVER01 | reverse complement strand
TTCATACTAAAAGCCCCATGCTCCACAGCTTGGGGCTTTTTGTTTATTAAACTTGTTGGGTAATGTATCCCTCTTCATCCCGTTTAGAAGACTGTATAATTCCGTCAACCTTGGTCAAGGCATACTCTCAACTTTGATACTGCTTGAGACAAGGGGAACTAAAATGAAGAAAAGAAAAAACAGAAATCTTCAGTTCCGAATCGCCAATCTGTAACCAGTACATTGAAGCTTAATCCAATTCATCCTAATGCTGCTGGTATTGATATTGCTTCCCAACATCGTTTTATGTAGCTATATCCGTCAACATGATTGCTTTGGGCACGTTTTATCGTCATTTACGTTCTCGCTTTGGCGCTCCCAAAGCTATTACTGCTACCGCTCATAAGATTGCACGGTTTTTCTACCAATCAACAATTGCTACAACTATAAATTAGGTTAGCGATCGCACGAAGTAATTTAGCTGGCTCCACTGGTTTGGTGATATGCTGCCCAAATCCAGCGGCAATTGCCTGTTGATAATCAACCTCACCAGCATAAGCTGTAAGGGCGATCGCGGGAATTTCCCCTCCTTGTTCTGATGACATAGCTCTAATTTTACGAATCAGCATATAGCCGTCTATTTCTGGCATTCCAATGTCGCTCAACAGCAGATTTGGCTGGAACTGAGGCATAATTCGTAGTGCTTCCATTGCAGATGCAGCCTGGATTACTACCGCACCAGACTGCTCCAAAATGAAGGCAATTAACTCTCGTGTATCTCGCTCATCATCCACAAGCAGAACTTTCAACCCTTTGAAATTGGGCAAATCATCGGTTTGAGAGGCAATCTGATGGCTATTTAGATCGACCTCGATTAACGGTAGCATGACTGTAAAGGTTGCTCCCTGTTCTTCACCCAAACTTTCTGCTTGAACTGTGCCGCCATGTAGCTCGACAATGTGACGAACAATAGCTAATCCTAAGCCCAGTCCGCCGAATTTTCTAGTGGTTGCGCCATCAGCTTGTCGAAAGTAGTCAAAGACGAATGGTAAAAAGTCAGGGCTAATTCCCTTACCTGTATCACTGACTCGCAATTGAACCTGAGACGCAACAGACTCTAAACTGATTTCTATCTTTCCACCCTGAGGTGTAAACTTAATAGCATTGGAAACTAGATTCCAGATGACTTGCTGCAAGCGACTGGAATCACCTCTGACTAAAAATTTAGAATTTGAAGTTTGGTATTTTAAATTGTTAAGTTGCTTATTAAAATCGATTGAGTCTAAATTTATTTGAGAATTGTCTAATCCCAAATCGTTCGATGGTTCCTGAGCCTTGTCGTTCGCGTAGTGTCCCACAGAGAAAGACTGAGTACCCGCGTCGAAGTCTGAAATCGTAAATCGCAAATCGATCGATTTGGCTTCAGCGGCTAGACGTACAGTTTCTATTGCTGCGGCGATCACAGTTTCTAGATTTACAGGAGCAATATTCAGACTCAGCTTACCTTGAAGAATGCGAGAGACATCCAGTAAATCTTCGATTAATTGGGTTTGTAGCTTGGCATTGCGCTCAATGGTTTCGAGAGCGCGAGTAGTGGTTGCTTCATCATACTTTTTCGTTTGTAGTAATTTCGACCATCCCAAAATCGGGTTTAGTGGCGTGCGAAGTTCGTGGGAAAGCACCGCTAAAAACTCATCTTTAATTCGATTAGCTTGGATTAATTCTTCTTTCCGGCGCTGTAACGAAGCCATTAACTGAGCGCGTTCCAGAGCAACCGCCACCTGATCGGAAGTTGCTTGTAATAGAGCTATTTCCCCAGAAGTGAAATTGGTACGGGTGCGACTGGCAAAAGAGAGGACACCAAGCAGCTTTCCCTGAGCAATTAACGGTTGACCTGCATAGGCTGTAATTCCTAAAGCATGGAGGATGTTGGCATGGGGATGGGTAGAGTGCGGCACATTATTGACGACGATTTGACGGCGTTCTTGCACCACTAGTCCGCATATCCCTTCATCAAATTCTAGGTATTCAATTGCTTTAAATACTTCATCACTAATACCGTTCCAAGCTACTAACCGGAGTTTCTGCTTATTTTCGCGTGTCTCGATTAAATAGTGAAAGTAACAATGCAAATCCATTTGCGCCGAGAGTTTGCTAAACAAGCTGTTCATTAGATCCAAGGGGCGCTCGGTTGAAAGCAAATCGCTGGTTGTTTCCGAAAGCAGTTTAAGTCTTTCACTGCGTTCTTGTAAGGCTTGTTCTGCAAGCTGTCGTTCGCGAAGGGCACGTTCGCGTTCGGTAATGTCAATTGCAACCCCTCCTACCAGGCGTTGACCAGACGCATTGGCAATGGGAAACTTATAGACCAAAAATTCGCCAAGGGTGCCATCTGTGCGTGGGACAGACTCAATCGTTTGAATAACCTGATTAGTTTCGGCAACTATTCTAATGTTATCGAGGAGGGGTTGAGCGATTTGGACTGGGTATAGGTCAAAAATGTTTTTATTGATCGCCTTATTTATTGGCACATTGAATGTGCTGAAATAAGTTGGACTTAGGTAAAGTACACGTCCGTCTGCATTTGTAATCCATGCGGCGGCGGGAATATTGTCCATAAAAGCTTGAAATTGCTCTTGACTCTGACTCAGCGCTTTTTTAACTTGTTTGAGATCGCTAATATCCAGAATGAATGCGACTGATTTATGCCGAGATTCTCCTAAAAGGGAGTAGCCAATTATAACTGGGACGCTGGAACCATCTTTGCGAATAAATTCCTTCTCATAAGGAGTACAGGTTCCCTTCGCTATTGCTTCGGCAATAGCCAGTTCATCTAAATATTGATACTCAAATGGCGTGATATCAGCCCAGCTTAATCTACCTGCTTGGATATCCTCTTGGGTATAGCCGACAATTCGCAAAAACTCGTCGTTGGCTTCAGTGATGCTACCATTCACATCACCAAAGAGAATGCCAACTATATTCGCTTTCACAAAACTCCTGAGCCGTTCCTCACTTGCTTGGACTGCCTTCTCTGCATGTTTGCGTTTGCTAATATCTGTAGTGCTGCCAACTAAACGTAACGGGTTTCCATCTGCATCCCGTTGTACCACTATCCCTTGATCTAATACATAGATATACTGATTGTTTTTGTTGCGAATTCGGTATTCGGCAGCATAGCGATCGCTATTTACCAATGCAAGTATCGCCTCTTGTACGCTTGGCAAATCCTCTGGATGGATAAGCTCAGACCACCAATTACCAGTTGCTTCAGCTTCTAGCAGGGAATAGCCCAAAATTCGGGTTAACCCATCGGTTCTTTCAACGCTATCCTGTTGGATATTCCAGTCATAAATCAGACAGTTTACCGCAGATGCTGCTAACTCAAACCGCTCGTTTGCTAACTTCAGACGTTCCTCTTTCTGTCGCAAAGCTCGTTCTATTTGTTTGCGATTGCTGATGTCGCGATAGAAAATGTCAAGACCATCTTCACTAGGGTAGGCGTGAATCTCCAGCCACAAGTCATATTTGGGTGGTAAGTAGTAGTGATGCTCGAAATGGACGGGAATTTGCTCTGCCATCGCCCGTCGGTACTGATGCTCTACATTCGTACCTAATGATATAGGCCACTCCTCCCAGTGTGACTTACCAATGACCTCTGTCCGGGGTTTACCGTTAATTCGCTCTGCTTCGGCATTTTGGTAGATGATTCGCCAGTCTCGGTCTAAAGTAATAAATGCATCACTCATGTTTTCTAGAGTGCGTGTATTCCGCTGATTAGCTCGCTGTAATGCCGCTTCTGCTTGTTTGCGTTCGCGTAGCGCAGCTTGCTGTTGGCTCAAATCAACAACAAAGGCAATGACCGTTTCTTGAGTGTCTCCCAGCATCACAGAACCGAGCAGAACGGAAATGCGATCGCCATTTTTACAAATGTATTCTTTTTCAAAAGGCTTACATACTCCAGTAGTTTTTACTTCTTGCACAGAACGTTCGCTCAAAAGAAGATACTCAGGTGGGGTAATTTCGTGCCAGTTTATTTGGTTAGCCGAGAAATCTTCTCGCGTATAGCCGAGCATTTTCAGAAAAGCATCATTGGCTTCGATAATAAAGCCGTTGTTCATATCAGTTACGATTACCCCAATGATGTTGGATTTTGCCAGTCGGCTAAACCGCATTTCGCTATTTTGCAACAACTTGAGGCTTGTCTCTGCTTTGCGTCTAGCAGTTCGCAACTCTGAAGAAAGCGCAGTAATTAAGAAGGATACTAGTGAGAATGTGGTTAATCGTACCAGGACTTTCAGGCTGAGTAAATCGAAGGAGTAGACTGGATCGATCGAGAAATAGAGTGTAGTTGTAACAGATAAAGCGATCGCTAGCACTCCCAGTCTCATACCGCCATACCAAGCGCTGACTGCCACAGCAGCATAAAATAATGTAAATACGCTCGGATCAAAAACTGGCAGTAAGACTTTTGTCAACAGCAGCGCCGTTATCACTGCCAAAATCATCACACTAAAAGCTATGAACCGATAACGCATTATCAAAAATTTTTCAGGTACTTTCACCATCATCTTAAGAGTCCTCCCGTTGCTCCGATTTTGGGAGATACTCGTTCGCTAATCTTTTATCTGCTTTGCCCATCCTCTCTAACATTTCTTCAATCAGCTTTAGTGCCATCTGTGAAGGCACTGTAGATCCGTTCTCCCAACGATTGATTGTTCGTTGGGAAACTCCTAACTTGGCTGCAAACTTTTCTTGAGAAAGATGGAGTTGCTGCCGAAGTTCACGGATCAAATCTGGAGTTTTGAGTGGTTTTCTTAGTTCCATAGTAGGAAGAGTAGGACAGATGTCTCGCCATTCGTCTCCAGCTTGAGGATGAATTTTAATAATCATCAGTCGTTATCAATTTCATCTTTTGGCGGAACATCAATATTCAGTTATCAGTGTTTACGGCTTACTGTTGCCTGTAGAAGGTATATCTAAAATAAACATTAAATTTTGCCTAGTATAAGATTCCCAATAGTATTATTTAAGGCGATTTAACTAAATAATTACCAGCCATCGCACACAGCTAAAAATTTGGTGATGCATCATGTTTTCATGAATTGTATTGAGATTAATTTTTCATATTTTTTATATATAAAGTATTTATATGCAAGTTCATTTTGTATTGGATGAAAGCTTTTATATCGCTAGTTTAGCAACTACAACAGATTGCAAAATGGTAAGTTACAGATAATCGTAAGGGCAGAATATGTTGTGCCCCTAACCGTGTACTTCTATGGTATGATGGCAGTTACAAAACTAAGAAGCTATAATGCACTTTTAATAAAGTTCTTTTGCCTAATCCTAATCTTTAACTGTTTTGATTAATCAACGCTCCGAAAAGTTAGTAAACAGTCAACTAGAAAATGCACCAGGTGAAGGCTATATATTTAACTGGTTTGATTGGTTTTGTCTTTGGTATCCTCCAGGGTGGTTAATTTTATTCAATCGCCATTGGCAGCACTATCACCCAGATCCAGATGGTTGGAATTGGCTAGAATATGGATTATTCTTAATTCCTGGCGGATTTTATCTAGCGTTGCTGAGTCGTTGGTTACGTCTGGGTTTTCGTTCACCTCGAAAAGAAGTTGGTGAATTCGATCCTAAATATCAACAAGCTTTTGGCAAAGAAATTCTAGCCCCTATCGTTAAATACTATTTTCGGGGAGAGTTACAACAAGTAGAAAACTTGCCGCCAACAGGGCCATTGATTGTGGCAATGAATCATGCCGGAATGTGTTTTCCTTGGGACTTTTTAACCTTGGCTTATTTATTAAGTGAAGCCAAAGGATGGGTAGTACAACCCATCGCAAATACAGCGTTATTTGAGCATCCTTGGGTGATTTGGTGGCTACCATCTCAATGGTCGCAGGTTTTAGGTGGTGTGCGAGCCGAATTAGATGATTTTGAATCAGCTATTGCCCAAGGTAAAATTCTTTTATATGCACCCGAAGGTATTCGCGGGCCTTTGAAAGGTTGGAGAAAACGCTATCAACTAGAAAAGTTTAATGTGAGCTTTATTCAGTTGAGCGATCGCTATCATATTCCGATTCTGCCAGTAGTTTGCATCGGCAGTGAATCTCTGCATCCTTGGGCTGTTAATTTCATCAAGTTACAACGACTAGTCAAACTACCATTCTTACCTTTGTCGCCTTTGATGTTTGCCTTACTTCTGTTTCCCTCAATGGGAGTTTGGGCAATGAAAACTCGTTTGCGTTACTTTATTCAACCTTTGCAACCAGCAGGATTAGATAACCACTCAAAGAAAGAGCGTGCAGTAGCCTATCAACAGGCACAACAATTAAGAGAAAAACTGCAACTTCAAATTAATCAACTTTTGGGTAAATTTTAATAGTACAAGCTGAATTTTTGTGATTTTAACAGGTTTACGCTGTGGTTCAATTAAATGAAAACTGCTGTAAGTTTGTAGTGATGACGAATGTTGGGAGTGCGATCGCCACTATACTGTTGACTAAGCCAATAATAGAGAAAATCGTTGAAAATATTGGTAATGCTGTATGGACGTGTTGTTAGAAATAAAGTTATTGTTCTTACCACAGCTTGTCCGTTATACCAAATCTATGTGAGCCTGCATAGAATAATTACCTTGTCTAGCATGGAGCTTCAAGTGTGTTATTCTGTGCATCTTCATAGAGAATTGGTATTAGGCACTAAACTAACTCTACTGAGGAAGCACCGAAACGATAACCTTTACCGTAGACTGTGTGAATTAGCGTAGTTTCTTTACCTACCTCAATCTTACGGCGCAGCAAACGAATTAATGCCGCAATTACATTACTACTGGGTTGTTCTGACTCTTGCCACAAATTTTGCATAATCTGGGCATGAGTCAGAAGTTGTCCAGTGTGTTCCATAAAATATTGCAACAACTGGCTTTCTTTTTGCGATAGCTCAATTATTCGTCCTTGGCGATAGGCCACTTGATTTTCACAATCCAGTTCTAAATCAGCAACGGTTAAACGTCCGGTGGTGGTTTCATAGGTTTGAGTACCGGAACGACGCAATAAAGCACGGACTCTTGCTAATAATTCCCGCAGCTCAAAAGGTTTCACCAAATAGTCATCAGCACCAGCATCTAAACCTTGTACGCGGTCATCGAGAGTATCTTTAGCTGTGAGAAACAATACGGGAGTGGTTTTGCTTTGGCGGCGCAATTCCTGACAAATCTCTAACCCCGTTTTTCCTGGCAGCATCCAATCTAAAATAAGTAGGTCATAACTACCTGTCTGTGCAAGTTCGCTGCCAGATGTCCCATCATAAACGGCATCTACGGCATAACCCTCACGAGTTAACAAGCGGCTCAAGGGTTGAGTTAGTTCAACTTCATCATCAACTAATAAAATTCTCATGCTGCTTGTGGTAAGCATATAGAGATATTCTCAATATTATTCAACTGCCAAGACGCTAAGGATACCAATAAAAAAAATGCTGACTGTTGCATTGCCAAAAGGGGAACTACTTAAAAATAGCATCCGCTTGCTACAAGCTGTCGGATTAGATTTTAGTGCTTTTTTAGATTCAGGAACTCGCCAACTTCAAATTCCTGACACTAAGGGAGTTGCAAAAGCTTTACTGGTGCGGGCACAAGATGTACCTGTTTATGTGGAATATGGTCAGGCACAACTAGGGGTTGTTGGTTACGATGTACTGCGGGAGAAGCAGCCGCAAGTTGCTCACTTGGTAGATTTACAGTTTGGTCATTGTCGGATGTCAGTGGCGGTAAAAGAATCAAGTTCTTACCGATCGCCTTTAGATTTACCACCGCATGGTAGAGTTGCTTCAAAATATGTGAATTGCGCTCGTGAATATTTCCATAGCCTAGATTTACCTGTGGAAATAGTGCCATTGTATGGTTCAGTGGAATTAGGCCCAATTACTGGAATGTCAGAAGCGATCGTAGACTTGGTTTCTACAGGGCGGACTTTACGCGAAAATGGTTTGATTGAAATTGCTAGTCTGTATCAAAGCACGGCGCGGTTGATTGCCCATCCTCTGAGTTACCGCCTGAATACAGGTAATCTGAGTGATGTGATTAGCAAGCTGCGCGAGGCCGTTTTGGTAGAGGTTTAATATCATGTACGCTTCTCCAGATGCTCGTTCCTAACTAACGCTGCACTACTCGTTCGTACAGCGTCTCGTATTCAAGTGACTTGCAAATAAAAAATACTCAATTGTTATACCAATTCAATTAATGATTGCAACACATTCTTGGGTAAAGACGCGATTCCTCGCGTCTCTACAAATGGTCTATTTGTTGTATTCTTTTTTTAAATTGGTATAACTTTTAGCTAAAAACTAGGTTTTAAAAGCCCTTACCCTTTGTTGCATAAGACTTGTAGAAACTCACCGCATACAAAGATTAAATTTTTGTTTTGATTTAACCCCTCAGCAAATTGAATCAAAGTTATATTTATATTATT
Source organism: Nostoc sp. EspVER01 (assembly GCF_034530635.1). NCBI lineage: Bacteria > Bacillati > Cyanobacteriota > Cyanophyceae > Nostocales > Nostocaceae > Nostoc > Nostoc sp. EspVER01. The sequence goes on along the minus strand of NZ_JAVRCS010000041.1, from coordinate 43,854 downwards.
TTTGCAGACAAAGTAATATTTTTTTGAACGTCAAAATTTGATGCGATCGCAAAAAATCAAACTAGTATTGTTTTGAGCAAAATTGTTAATCATAAAAAGCACTTTACAATTATTCTTAACACGAAGTAGGTGGAAATATGTTTCAAGCTACTCGCCGCCGTCTTGCAATCTGGTACACTGCCGTCACTGCTGTATTACTACTACTGTTTGCCAGTGGCGTTTATTTATACGTCCGCAGTACACTGATTGAGCGGATTGATGACACCCTTAACCATGTAGTAGAAATAGTGGAGCGTTGCCTGACAACCAGTGGTTGTGCATCTACACTAATATTTGAGCCAATTAATGCTGATACAGATAAATTTCGCATTAATGTAGAAGCCAGTTTTGGCGATAATACCGATACTGTAGAAGATGATCACATTGACCTAGAATGGTTTAGTCCAACTGGTAAATTACTTTGGTCAACGCTATCTGAACCCCTAAATATTCCCATACGTGCCAATCGCACTGGTGAAACTGTGCGCGTAGTCAAGAGAGAAAGTGAAAATTCAAAATTTAAAATTCCTAACTCCCCACTCTTATTGCGACAAGTTACCGAACGAGTAGAAGTGAGACGACAAGTATTAGGATATCTGCGCGTTAGTCATCCCTGGTTTGAAGTTACTAAACCTAGTCGCCAGTTAATTTTTGATTTGGCTTTAGGTATTGGGTTAATGGTGCTTTCTGTAGGCGCAAGTGGTTGGTTTCTTTCGGGTAAAGCGATGGAACCGGTGGGTGAATCTTATCAACGTCTTAAACAATTCACTGCTGATGCTTCCCACGAACTTAGAAGTCCGATCACTTTGATTCAAACTAATGTGCAAGTTGCCCTTGCTGACTTGGATTTAGCAGAAACAGAAACGACTAGTTCTTTGCAATATCGACAACAGTTAAAGGTGGTAGAACGGTTAACGCAGCGTTTGGGTAAGTTAGTCAATGACTTACTCTTCCTAGCAAGGCAGGATAGTGGTATTAGCAAAGATACTTTTTCACCTTGTCCGTTGGACGCTTTGCTAATAGAAGTAGTTGAAGAACAACAATTGTTAGTCCCTGAGAAAAAAATCGCCCTTTCTCTAGACTTAGTTGACCCTCCTATCTCTGAAACTAGCCCCGAATTACTGGAAAATTGGTTTACTCTTGTAGGTAATTGGGATCAATTGGTGCGGTTGTTCACAAATTTAATTGCTAACGCTTTGCATTACACTCCAGCAGGTGGACGGGTGAAAGTGGAATTGGCGCGGATAGAAGGAATAAATCGTGTTTCTGGATTACGTAACACCAGTGCCCAGTTGCAAGTTAAGGTGAGTGACACCGGAGTTGGAATTCCAGCGGAAGCACTACCACGCTTGTTCGATCGCTTTTATCGAGTAGATCCGGCACGTACTCATAGGACGGGGAATACAGCGACAGCCAGCGCTACAGGTTCAGGATTGGGATTAGCGATCGCTCAAGCTATTGTCGAACATCATCACGGTCATATTCAAGTTGAAAGTACCCAAGGCATTGGCACTACCTTTACTATCACTTTACCAATAACTCTTGAGTCTTAATTTGCTAATAAATTTTTATTTCCTGTGATAGATGTAAGATTTTAGTCTATTCAACTGGACTTTAATTTTTAGCGAAGAAATTTATTTTCTAGCGGTATATTGAATTTGACTGTTACAAAAACGTGCTTCATGACAATGGTTAAGATTGTAAATCTTGAGAATGAAATATTTCAAGTTTTTTAGATTATTTCTTTATCCTTAGCTAGATGCGATAAATCGAGTAGTTTGTTAAATGTTTAGATGTAGTTAACGACTGATAAAACTTAATTTAATTTCCGGCTGGAGAAATTTTTAGTAAGAAAAAAATTGAAGTTTTTTTAGGAGTCAAGAACAAATATGAAGTCTCAAAATTTTCGCAAGTCTAGCAAGTTATTTGGCGCTATTTGTGGGGGATTGCTAATTAGTCTGCCAGCAATTCCTCAAGCATTAGCACAAGAATCTACTGTCAAGGTTAACCCAAGTCCCAGTATTTTTAGCGAACCACCCTACAACCGCTCTCAGGCTCCCGTATCACCTCGCCCAGTTCCGCCGGCTGAAGGGCAACTGTCTCCCGTACCACCACAACCAGGTGCTAGAACACCACGCCCAGTTCCGCCGGCTGAGGGACAAGTGTCTCCCATACCACCACAACCAGGTGCTAGACCACCACGCCCAATTGGCGATCAAAATCAAGAACCTTCACCACCTACAGTTTCCAATGACCAACAACCACTGTTAGAACCACGGCAAACCCCCAGTGCGACGATCGCACTCACTAATGGTATGGTTAATATCAGGTTGGTGAATGATACTGCGGCTAAGATAACTTTCCAAGTGATTGGCGATACAGCACCGCGATCGCTAGAAGGTAAGTCAGATGTAACGCTACAAGCTTTAAAAGCACCAGTAACAGTAACATTTGAACGACAAGATGGCGGACAATTAATAGTGACTCCACAAGGTTCTTCAGAACCAGGAAGCTTGGAAGTCACATTTAAGGAAGCCACCAATGCAACACAGGGCAGAAGTGCGATGAGAATTGAACGAAACGGTTCAGTGTTCTTGAATTAGTAGAACTAAGGCGTGGATTAACTTATACAAAACTGTAGGGGCAATTCATGAATTGCCCCTACTTTGAATAATGCAAAAGATTTTCGGTGTCTTATTGCTACTTTCGCTGAAGCATTTTGGTTAATTGATCCCGCAATTGCACTTCTTGCCTGCTATCTTGCAATGTCTGCGCCAGTATAATTGCCCTTTCGTAAAAATTGCGGGCAGTTAGGTAGTTACCTTGTTGCTTATATAACTGGGCATAAGATTCAAAAGATTTTAATTCTTCGCGTAAATTTTGCAATTCTTTAGCGAGTGCTAAACGCTGCTCTAGTAAGTCAAAGGCGCGTTCGTAACGTCCTACAGCAGTATGAGCCGTAACTAAACCGTCAATTGCCCGTAATTGATTAGTGCGATCGCGGTTGGTTTTAGCTGTGCGCATTGCTTCACCATAAGTAGCAATGGTATCTTGATAATTTCCAGATGCTAAATAAGCATCTCCTAAGTTATTCAAGGTATTTGCTTCACCGATGGCATCGCCAGTCTGACGGCGGAAAGTTAAAGCATTTTCGTACAGTTTAATCGCCTTGTTATAATCTCCCAACCTGGCACTTACCAAGCCCAAATTACTCAAAGACAGTCCTTCACCTTCAATATTTTTCACCCCGTGAGCAATTGCGAGTGCATCTTCAATTGTTTCACCAGCAGCAGCAGATTCACCTTTTTGCAGCAGAAATGTACCGATATTATTCAGCACAAAAATCTGAGATTGAAAGTCTTTAGTATCACGAGCGATCGCTAATCCTCTTCTGAAAGCATCTTCTGCCTCTTTTGAACTACCAAGCTGCACATAAGCCTTCGCAAGCAAATTATACGTTAGACCTTGTGCTTTCAGGTCGCCAATAGAATGATATAGTTCTAATGCCCGCAAACAAGACGCAATTGTTTTGTCGGCATATCCTGAAGTGTATTCTTGTTGACCAATACGCAGCAAGCTGTCTGCTTCATTTCTTGATTGTCGTCCAACGGAATTATTTAAAGGGCGATGGAGTTGTTCGGAAATATCAACCGCACCCGCTACAGGACTCAGCAAAAAAGCAAACAGTAAAAAGCTGTGTAAAAGTACCTGGGGAGAAGAAATCGCACCTACACAAATTAAGCCTACCTTTGGGCAGGGAAATACAAGCCGTTGTTTCATAAAAATTACCCGTAAAGTTGCGGGTTTAAGTAGAAGGTCTAAGAAAAAGTTTTAAGTTTTAAAATTGAAGACAACTAATATACGCATTTCTACTTAAGTTGTGATTGAGCTAAATCTTCCCCAAAGTATATAGCGCGGATATCTGTGGGCAATTTGTCCTCTAGCATACGATAGCCTTCCTGGAGAAAATTGGCTACTTCGTTAGGAGCGATCGCTTCTCCTTCAGCTTGTAGATAAGCAGCGATTCTAGTTTCACTCCAGTGGAAGGTTTGAGCCATTAACACGATTAATCTTAAAATTGGTGGTAGTTGGTCTAATGCCTGTTGTACATAGCACCATAGCGGCGGTGAAGTCGCTTGCAGAGAATAATGAATTGCTTCTGTGGGTGGTAGTTTAATCTCATTTATACAGAAAGCTGTCATATTAATTAACCAATTCTGCATGGTTAAAGCTTCCTCACCTGATTCTGAATCAGTTAACTTTAGTCCACCGAGTTCGTAATAAATATGTCGCCAGGTGAGGGCAAACAGATAATCTGCCTGCACAGGCGATCGCGCCGAATGCCGAATTAAGGTGTAGACTATGGGGCTATAGCGGCAAAAAATCACCGTAAAGTACTTTCCGGCATCTGGATAGCGCTGAAACAGAGTCAGTAGTTCATGGTCACTGTGATGGAATAGCGACTTCACCAGTGGGTGATTAGCTTCGGGAAAATGAGGAATTTGCACAAGTCTTGGAGTTGATAGTTGTTAAAATAGTTTTGGGAATTGCACTCCCCTAGTAGTCTGCCAACCCAAAATTGTTAGGTGAAGGCTGGGAAAAGGGTAAAGGTTAAAGGTTAAAGGTTAAAGGAGTAAACATCTTTTCCCTTTACCCCTTGCCCTTTACCCCGCCAAGTTTCCTTGGCGAACTACTAGTTAATCGCATAATATCTTGGTGTTGCTCAGTTTGTAGATAAGACTCAGACTAGTTGAGTATTGATAAACTAAAAACAAGGACTTAATTTTAGTCTTAATCGACAATCATAAAATCAACTCTCTTAAAGAATCCTTATTTGTTCATGGTTATAGCAGTTAGTGTGATCTCGTTCCTGCTCAGTCCCCTTACTTTAGGCTCCTTTCTGCCTTCCCTGCCTTTAGATAGCCTGTTCTCCACCCAAGGCATTATGGTAATGCTGCTAGCAGCTTACGCTGGTGCCATGTGGATGTTTCTCACCAGTGCCCCAAAAGTACACACTGTAATGGTGTCAGATTTGGAGATTGCCCGACAGTTGTATGAAGGACTGCTAGATTTGCCAGCAGCTGAGGTGCCATTGCACTATTACTACAACTACGAACAAACTATAGGCGCAACTGGCATCGATCCGTTATATATGTCTACTGGGCCCAGCTTGTCTAGCAAAATGATGAATAATGCTAACGATGGGCTGTGGTATCAATTGAAGAAAAACACCCAGCTACACGTCATTACTGGTGCGAGTTTAGGTAGCAAAAATCAACAACGCCACGTTTGTTTTGACCATGACTGCCTGGAAATGATTTTAATGCGAATCGAAATGCGCGGTTTGAAATTGAAGATTCGTAACCACAAACCCCTGAATTTTTTAGTCAAGGACTATGAAGGGCGAGTTATTGAGGTGGCTGAGGTAGCGAATTAGTAGTTAATGATTAGATTATTTTAGGTTGGGTGGGGCGAGCGCTCCACCCAATATTTTTGGAATTTAGATTTTGGATTTTAGCTTTACTCCTAACTAATGTCCCATTTTCACCCAGGCTAAAATAGGTAAATCCCCTAACCGAGATGATTTATGAACTGACTGGTGCGCCAGAATTGGTTGTAGAGGTATTATCTGCTGGTAGTGAAAACGAAAAACGGGACAAAGAACTAAAACTTAAGCTCTACTCATCACGAGGAGTCAGAGAATATTGGATTGTAGATTGGCGTAAGCAACAAGTGGAAGTATATCGACGCGAACAAGCAAGTTTAAAGTTAGCTGCTACGTTATTCAATGGTGACGAATTGAGTTCACCCATATTGCCTGATTTTACTTGTGCGATGTCTACGACGGGCTACGCCTACGCACAACTATTTAATTAATATAAAATTACGAATTACGAATTAGTTAATTGTGTTGTAAAAACTCAATTTTGGGCAATAATGGGTCAGTCACAATACCCACACCGCTAAAACCCCAGCGTTTAAGCAAGTTTCCCAGCTGTGTACGCGCAATAGATTCCACCGCAAAGCGATTTGCCACTTCTGCTGCGTGGGTGTTGAGATAGCTAAGGGCGTCAAAGTTTTCTTGAAACAGCAATAAATAACCCGATGTTTCAGCATCAGGACGAGCTATCAGATAATTCCCGTCAGTTTTTGAGCGCACTAAGTAATAGACATCGGACAACATGAATATGAAGTTTGTTAGGGAAAAAAAGTACTTCAAATAAAAAACATAGAGGAATATCGCACAGCTTTAATTTCCGAGTATCCCTCATTGCTTTAATATCAACAATGTGAAATAAATATTTATCCAAATTTGCCGCTGACGTAATCTCTGGTTTCTTCCTGTTGAGGATTGTTGAAAATTAATTCTGTTGCGTCGTACTCAACCATGTAGCCGCTACGGGTTCCTTTCTCTGAAGTCCGAACATTAAAAAAGGCTGTCTTATCAGAAACACGGGCTGCTTGCTGCATGTTATGGGTGACAATGACAATAGTATATTGCTCTTTAAGTTCGTGAATCAGTTCTTCAACACGCAAGGTGGAAATGGGGTCAAGAGCGGAGCAAGGTTCATCCATCAGTATAATTTCAGGTTGGACTGCGATCGCGCGAGCAATACATAATCGCTGTTGTTGTCCACCAGATAAAGACGAGCCACTTTGCTTTAGTTTATCCTTGACTTCATCCCACAAAGCTGCTTTTTTGAGACTGGTTTCTACTAATTCATCTAAATCACCTTTGTAGCCGTTGATTTTAGCTCCAAAAGTAATATTGTCATGAATTGACTTGGGAAATGGGTTTGGTCTTTGAAATACCATCCCAATTCTCCGACGCACTTCTACAGGGTCAATATCGGGTGCATACAGGTTTTTATCGTAAAAAAGTATCTTACCTTCTGCCCGAAATGACTCAATCAGATCATTGAGGCGGTTATAGCATCGCAACAACGTACTTTTACCACAACCGGAAGGGCCGATAAAAGCAGTCACCTGATTTTTCGGTATATCTAGCCAAATATTCTGTAAGGCTAAAAACTTGCCGTAGTAAATGTTGAGATTTTCAGCCCGTAAAACGGTTTCAGTGTCATTCACTGTCTTAGTGTTGGTAGCCATAAATTAAATCTAGTGTTACTTTAAGCGATGGGGATCTGCAATGTATATGGTTGTTTACTAAGCTTTTTGACGAGTTGCCCAGCGAGCGATGATACTTGTGATTAGAACCATCAATACCAAAATTAAAGATGCTGCCCAAGCTAGAGATTGCCAATTTTTAAACGGAGAAATGGCGTATTTGTAAACTAAAACAGCCAGTGAAGCTGTTGGTTGGAATAAACCATCTGGCCAAAAGTTAGAAAATAGAGCAGTAAATAACAAAGGTGCGGTTTCTCCAGAAGCTCTGGCGATCGATAGCGTTGCCCCAGTTACAATAGCTGGTAAAGCTGCTGGTAAGACTACTTGACTTACAGTTTGAAAGTTAGTCGCTCCCAACCCTACAGATGCTTGTCGCAAATCTTGCGATACTAACTGCAACGCTTCATCAGTAGTTCGCAGAATAATTGGCAACATCAAAATTGCCAGTGCAAACCCTCCAGCTAGAGCTGAATACGATCCTAAGTTCAACTTTACCATTGTCAAAACTACAATCCCATAGGCAAATACCCCAGCAATAATGGAGGGGACTCCGCTAAGGACGTTAGCCGAAAAACGCACCCATCTAGCTACTCTCGCCGAACTAAATTCTGTGATGTAAATCGCCCCTAAAACTCCAAAGGGGATACTAATCAAGGCAGCAATTCCTACCATCAGTAGCGTGCCTAAAATTGCATTACCAAAGCCTCCTCCTTTTTGGAGAGCTTTGGGTGGCAATTCAACAAACACGGCCAGATTCAGACTGCTAAAGCCTTTAATAATAACGTAAGAAAGCACTGCTAGCAAAGGAATAAGTGCCAATACTCCGCAAGTAAAAGCGATTACGGTCATCACTGTATTAAACAGTGTTCTTTGAGACATGGCGGAGCGAGTTAAACTGCGCTCTGGAAAATTAGAAGTCATAATTTAACCCAAAACTAAGCTATATTCGCTTGACTCTCAGAACGATCAACTCTGCCAGAATATTGACTACTAGTGTCAAGAAAAATAGAATTAAAGCCGCATACATTAAAGCCGAAACTTGCAAACCACTAGCTTCTGAGAATTGATTTGCCAATAGAGAAGAAATCGTATTGGCTGGTGCAAAAAGAGAGAGACTGATGTTGTTGGAGTTGCCAATTAACATCGTTACAGCCATTGTTTCTCCCATTGCGCGGCCAAGTCCCAACATCACAGCACTAACTATGCCCGAAAAGGCTGCTGGGATAAGAACTTGCAAAATCGTTTCCCAACGGGTTGCTCCTAATCCTATAGAGGCTTGGCGCAAGCTGGGGGGTACAGAAATCAAGGCATCACGGGATAAAGCTGTGATGATGGGCAAAGTCATAATCGCTAATATGACTCCCGCTGGCAACATTCCTGGCCCTGTAGGAGAAGTGCCAAAAAATGGCAGCCAGCTAAAGTAAGCATTAAGCCATTTTCCCAAGCTGGTTAGTATTGGCACTAAAACGAAAATACCCCAAACGCCATAGACAACGCTGGGAATAGCTGCGAGTAGTTCTACCGCAAAAACCAGTACCAGTCTCACTTTTGCAGGTAAAAAATCCTCGCTCAGTACAATAGCAGTACCAACACCAATTGGGACTGCTATCAGCAGCCCAATAAAAGAACTCACGAGAGTTCCATAAATTTGAGGTAGCACCCCATAGGTATCATTAACCGGATTCCAAGTGGTATTGGCCAAAAAGCTGACACCAAACTGTTGAATGGCAGGCCAAGCACCAATTGCAACCTGCGACCCAATCCATAATAAAGTACCAGCAACCCCAAAAGCGAAAATTTTAGTCAGCCAGATAAAACCCAAATCTAGGGATTTTTCGGCGTCAGAGCGATTTTTCATCGCTGATGACAGATTTTGAGAATTTGTAGTCATGAATACCGACTTTCAGAATTAAATCAGAGAAAAATATGGGAGGCAACCAGATTAGTAAAATTGTCGCCTCATCATCTATTTAAACTGACTTATACAATAGTAACTCCGTGTGCAAAGTTACTACTGGATAGGCATGTTTTATTGCTTACTTGCTAGCACTACTACCACTGGCAACAGAAATTTTGTACTCTGGACTGATTTGGTCAGCAGCAGCAGCTACCTTTGTGATGACATTTGAGGGTAGAGGAACATACCCTAGTGGAATAGCCTGCTTCTGACCTTCAGTTAAAGCGTATTCGATAGCGGCTTCTATGGCCTTAGCTTTTGCTGCATTAGGATATTTTTTGTAAACTAAAAGCCAGGTATAGCTCACGATAGGATATGAATCAGCCCCTTCGGGATCTGCAATAAAGGCCCGAAGATTTTCTGGCAAGGTTACTGCTTCTAAAGTTTTAGCGGCTGACTGTTCAGTATCAACAATAAAGTTTCCTGCTTTATTTTCCAAAGCAGCAAACTTGAGATTGTTTTGTTTGGCGTAGCCATATTCAATGTAACCAATAGAACCTTGAGTTTGTTGGATTTGGGCTGTAACACCCTCATTACCCTTTGCACCAACTCCTACAGGCCAATTGACACTTTTTCCTTCGCCAATCTTGCTTTTCCACTCCGGGCTGATAGCACTGACGTGTTTTGTAAACACACCAGTGGTTCCGCTACCATCAGAACGATAAACGACCGTTATTGCCTCTTTAGGAAGTTTTGCACCTGGGTTAGCTTTGGCAATTTGAGCATCGTCCCAAGATTTAATTTTACCTAGTAGGATATCAGCATAAACGGCTCTTGGCAGCTTAAGTTCTGGAACATCAGGCAAGTTGTAGGCCAGTACGATGCTACCAGCAGTCACAGGCAGTAAAATAACACCCCTATCTGCTGGTACTTTCTGAATTTCTTCATCCTTCATCGCAACATCACTGGCCCCAAAGTCTACAGTGCCTTTGATAAATTGCTCAACTCCAGAACCGCTACCAACTGATGCGTAGTCAACTTGCAGATTTGGATATTTTTTGTTTAAATCAGTGAACCAGGTATCGTATAGTGGTGCCGGAAAAGTCGCACCAGCTCCGCTTAACTTTACGGTTCCGCCAAGGTCTAATTTAGCTGGGCTAGAGGCAGTAGTATCGGTAGCTGTACCAGAAGGCGTATCCTTGGTGGCTGTACCATCTGGTGTTTGTTGTCCGCCACAAGCTGCTAGGCTGATTGTCAGTGCTAACACTGAAATTGAACCTGTGAGGCGATGAGTTTTTATTGCACTAAGACGTGAGAGCATCGCTATCAATTTTTTAGTAACTTTTCAGGTGAGCGTTTCTAAGATACTCCCAAAGAGCAACAATAGAGATTAACGAAAGGTTAACAAAGCAAAAAGATACTTGTTTTTTTGATGAAGAGCAAACCCTTGTTTCTAGTTTTTATTGATAAATTTTATACCTTACTTTAAGTTTAAGATAGAAATATTACTAAAGGAAGTTTGTTATACCTGTTTACAAAAATTTATTGTTAGTGTATCTCTGTTGGTCAAGTCATAAAAAAGTATATAAATATTAATTAAGAATTAAGATAAAGCATTAAATACTTTGTAGCCAAATTTAGGCACTGCTCTGCAAAATTAGTATAAATACTTATATCCATAATGTTAATTTACCATATTTTAGGTTTAATACCAGAATTAACAGCACGTCTCAGCCAAGAAAATCAGATAATAGACACCTCAGCTACAATTCTTAGAACTGAAAAATTACAATACCAAAAAAGCAAAAGAAAATATGCTAGTTCTTAAGATGTAAGCACAAATTTCATTTCAATATTAATGAATATGCTAGTTGCTGTTGGTTTTCCCTTTTGCTTTTCCTTGGTTGCCTGATAAATGTTTGCTGCTTCCAATCAATTACTATGGTCTATGATTGGCTTACTCCTGACAATGGGTGGTACCTTCTTAGAAGTTTATGGCATCACCTTTCCTTGGACTTGGAGTCAGCACGGAATTCAGACTTTTTCTTTAGGTGTCACTTTTCAAATTGGCGCAGTATTGTTAGTGGGTTGTTTAGGAGGCAAAAATGCGGGTGCGCTCTCGCAAATTGCCTATTTAGTCATAGGGTTAACCTTATTACCAGTATTTGCCGATGGCGGCGGTATTGGTTATGTCAAGCTGTCTCAGTTTGGCTATCTACTAGGCTTTATTCCTGGAGCTTGGATTTGTGGCTTAGTTGCCTTTAAAGCAAGACCTCGACTAGAAACTCTTGCCTTTAGTTGTGTCTGTGGCTTGTTAACTCTCCACCTATGCGGTATTACTTATTTGATTATTAGCTATTTTTTTCAGTGGAAAGGCACAGAAAATCTACCCTTGATGCAAGCAATCCTTAGATATTCCTGGTTTGCACTACCAGGTCAACTAACCGTGGTTTGTGCAGTTACTGTAATAGCATATATATTGCGTCACTTAATGTTTTATTAGTTTATTGCCTTTCGTCCTTTGTCATTTGTCAAAAGCTCATGACTAATAAAACTCTTGGAGAGGCTGCACTTCTCTACGAGACGCTGCGCGAACGACTACGCTCTGTTACCACGCCAACGACTACGCTCAGTACACGTGACCAATGACTAATGACCAACGACCAATACTTAGGCTTCTCTACGAGACGCTACGCGAACGCTCAGTACAAGTGACCAATGACTAATTCGCCATGCATTTAAAAAATCGTCTTTTCTGGATCGCTGCCTTCATTGCTTTTTTCTTAGACCAAATAACAAAGTACTGGGTAGTACAAAGCTTTAGCCTGGGGCAGACACTACCACTCTTGCCTGGGATATTTCACTTCACGTATGTTACTAACACTGGTGCGGCTTTTAGTCTGTTGAGCGGGAAAGTAGAGTGGTTGCGCTGGCTATCTTTAGGAGTGAGTTTAGTATTGATAGCATTGGCGTTAATTGGCCCAACATTAAATTTGTGGGATCAGTTAGGCTATGGCTTGATTTTAGGTGGAGCTATGGGCAATGGTATCGATCGTTTCGTTTTAGGCTACGTCGTTGATTTTCTTGATTTTCGCCTGATTAACTTTGCTGTATTTAATGTGGCAGATTCATTTATTAGTATCGGTATTGTTTGCCTGTTAATCGCTTCCTTGCAAAAAACACCCACTTCAACTGGCAGATCCCATTAAACTATTAAGCCTGGGATGATTAATCCCAGGCTATTGACTTAGTGAAACCCTTGCTTAGTCTTATATGCGAAGACTTTACGTATAAGGTTTTATCAATTTTTATTTGTCACCTGACACCAGTTTACATAACTGGTGCAAGAGTTCAAGAAACAAGAGTTCAAGAAAGATGCACCGACGATCGCTGATGGCACACTAGTATTTAGATTATGCCCCAGCTTTAGATTTAGTTACCTGTGGTAGGAGCTTTTGGCAAACTAGAGCCTGGAGTACTAGGAGAGCTACCTGGTTCAGTAGTGCTGCCAGGAGTGCCAGGTTGTTCTGGTGTAGTTGAGCTACCTGGTTCGGTAGTGCTGCCAGGAGTAGTAGGTGCGCTTTCAGGAGTGGTTGGGCTTCCTGGCGTTGGAGCTAAGTTGCTAGGTGCGCCTTCAGGTAGGGTTGGAGTAACGCTTCCTGGTGTTGGAGTTAAGTTACTAGGTGCGCCTTCAGGTGCCGGTGCTGGAGTGCTTTCGGGAGTGCCAGATTCAGAAGGAGCGGTTCCTGGTGCAGTTGTGCTATCAGGAGTGGTAGTGCTATCAGGCGTTGTTGTTTCTGCTGGTGTTGTTTCTGCTGGTGTTGTAGTGCTACCAGGAGCGCTAGGGGTGAGTGCTGTGCCGCCGGGACAACGTGAATTAAGCGGAGATTTTTCACACAGAATTTTCATCCCTTCTGGTGATATCTTAATTTCCGCTGGTGCACTAGTGGAGTCGCTACTAGATTGGGCTATGGGGGATTTACTGGATTCGGCTACAGCAATATTAGTGGTAAGTGCCAAAGATAAAGCTGTACCAATCAGGGTCAGAGATTTTCCCATCATTCTGAAATTAACCTCAACGGAACACTCGCCCTATTAAAGCAGATAATCAAGATTTAGAAAATCCTCCTAAATGAAGATATTTAGGTTTGTTTCAGAATATGTGGATATGTAAAATTGGTAAAATTTAAATCAGTTCTTTATTAATAACTGGTGTTTAAAAATACAACAATAAAAATTGTACTTGTAGCTACTGAAGGATTAATACTAGCTTAGATAAGCTTCTGAGAATACATAAACAATATTTCCTTATGTAGAGAAGTGATGAAAATTACAAATATATTATAGTTATAGTATAATTTTAAGTATAAATTAAATCAAAAAGCTCCGTAGAGCTAATTTATGCTTTGGCTTATGAGTAAAATGATGAAAGACTAACATCTAAAATTGATTGTAATTCGCCCGATTCTTCATTAAAAACTGTGATGTGAATAGCCGATGAGTTCTCCCCAACCCCCTCACAAGCCACAAACGTTACTAGGTCAACTGACTCAAGCAGTACATACGATTCAAGCTAGGGTCGATTTTTCAAAATTGGCGCTCAAGCCTAATGCCAAAGTACCAGAACTTTGGGTGCAGGATGCGGGGGCGGATAAAGCAGAAGTATATCCACTGTTGGGCGATCGCTATATTCTCGGTCGTAGTTCCAAATCCAGCGATATCGTTATCCGTAACCCGGTTGTCAGCCAAATTCACCTGTCACTATCGCGGAATTCTACTCAACGCACACCAGTTTTCACGATCAAAGACGAAAACTCCACCAATGGTATTTATCGTGGCAAGCGTCGTGTTAGTTCTCTAGAACTGCGTCACGGCGATATTCTGACTCTGGGACCCCCAGAACTCGCCGCTTCTGTGCGGTTGCAATATGTCGATCCACCAGCATGGTATGTCAAAGCTGCAAGTTGGACAGCTTATGGAGTTGGTGGTGTCAGTGCCCTATTAACGTTAGTAATTGGCGTCGAATGGCTGAAATTTTCAGTCAAACCTCTACCAACAGCGACACGCGCCCCAGTAGTTGTTTACGCCCGTGATGGAGCCACTCCCCTGAGAGAGCCTCGGACAATCTCTCATGTAGACATGAAGCGATTAGAGGAATTTGGCCCTTATTTGCCTGCTGCGGTAGTGGCTTCAGAGGATAGTCGTTATTACTGGCACTTTGGGGTTGATCCTTTAGGGATTTTACGAGCTGTGTTGATTAATAGCCGTAGCGGAGATGTGCAACAAGGAGCCAGCACTGTTACCCAGCAAGTTGCCCGCAGTTTGTTCCGCGAGTATGTAGGTAGACAGGATACCCTTGGCCGCAAATTGCGGGAGGCAGTTGTCGCCCTCAAGCTCGAAACCTTTTACAGCAAAGATGATATTTTGCTGATGTACTTAAATCGGGTTTTTTTGGGAGGGGATACCTCTGGCTTTGAGGATGCAGCCCGATATTACTTTGAGAAGTCGGCTAAAGAATTAACTTTGGCAGAAGCAGCAACATTGGTAGGAATTTTACCTGCTCCCAACGCCTTCGATTTTTGTGGGGATGGGCCAAATAAACTAGAAGCGGCTGAATACCGAAATCGTGTGATTAAGCGGTTGCTGGAGATGGGCAAAATTAAAGCAGAGGATGCGAACCGCGCTAGACGCTCCACTGTCCAAATTAGTCCTAAAGTCTGCGAACAGCAAGCTAAAACGATCGCACCTTATTTTTACAGTTATGTCTTCTCTGAACTCGAATCAATTTTAGGGGAGGGAGCTGCAAGAGAGGGAAACTATATCATTGAAACCAAGCTCGATCCAGCCATACAGAGACAAGCAGAAGCAGCATTAAGTAATTCGGTCAACAACTCTGGTAGAAATTTTAATTTTTCTCAAGGAGCAGTAGTCACTCTTGACTCTAGTACAGGCAGTATCCTCGCAATGGTAGGCGGGACTGATTACAAAAAAAGTCAGTTCAATCGTGCTGTTCAAGCCAAAAGACAACCAGGTTCCACTTTCAAAATCTTTGCTTACACTGCTGCTATTCAACAGGGAATTCCAGAATCAAAAAGTTATTCTTGTGCCCCTTTAACTTGGCAAGGGTTTACTTATAAACCTTGTCGTGCTGGTGCTGACGCAAGTTTAGATATTGCCACCGGGCTGGCACTTTCAGAAAATCCCATCGCCTTGCGAGTTGCCAGACAAGTCGGGCTGGATAAAGTTGTGGCCATGGCGCAGCGTTTGGGGATAAAATCAAACCTCGATCCAGTTCCCGGCTTGGTACTGGGTCAAAGTGTAGTTAATGTTTTGGAAATGACTGGTGCTTTTGGCGCGATTGGCAATCGCGGTGTGTTGAATCCTCCCCATGCCATTAGCCGAATTTTAGACAGTGGTGATTGCAGCGATCGCAATGATATCAAAACCTGTCGTGTAATCTACTCTTTCGACCAAGATCCAGGTGCTAACAAACGAGTGTTGACAACTAATGTCGCCGATGAAATGACTAGTTTGATGCGCGGTGTAATCGCAAGAGGCACTGGTCGTAGTGCTGCCATTGGACTAGGGGAAGCTGGTAAAACTGGCACAACTGATAAAAACGTTGACTTGTGGTTTATTGGTTTTATCCCCAGTCAGCGACTTGTAACTGGCGTTTGGCTGGGAAACGACAATAATTCCCCGACATCTGGCAGCAGTGCTCAAGCGGCTCAGTTGTGGGGAAATTATATGCGGAGAATTACAAGGTAAACGGGGATTGGGCATTGGGAACTATTGATCTTGTGAGGAGACCTGATTTTGAGGACTTAGAATAGACGGTTCGGTTAAAGGGTAAGGGGTAAAGGTGAAAGGTTTTGAATACATCCTTTCCCCTTTACCCGCAAACCCATTCCCCAGACCACAAAGAAAGTGAAAAATACTTATCCGAACGTATTGAGACCTGCTGTGTCTTCTCAAATTCACAAAGGATTTAAAATATAAAAAATATCTTTGAGCAAAGTGACTCAAACAGATGTGAATCAAAACGGGGCAATGCCACAAAGCAGCGAACCAACTTATTACTCTCTGCTAGGACTGCATCCCTGGGCATCGGTAATTGACATTCGTCGCGCTTATCGGCAACTGAGCAAGCTTTATCATCCTGATACTACAGACTTGCCGACTGCGATCGCCACTCCCAAATTTCAGCAAATCAACGAAGCTTACGCCACCCTTAGCCATCCAGAACGCCGATTAAGCTACGATTTCAAAATTGGCTATTCCCGCTTTGGAGTGATTCAACCACCCCCTGATTTGAATCATCCCGTCTCGCGTTCTCATGACTGGTCAAAATCAGCTTACCTCGATGCGAGCGATCGCCCCTTATCATCTGGCGAAATCTTTGCTTTATTTATGCTGGTGTTAACATTTGTAGGTTGTCTGTTATTAGCAGTTGCCATTGGCTTAACTCGTGGCGAGGCTGCGCTCCATTCCCATTTGTTGCAATCAACTACATCTGTACAACAGCAGATTACCTATATGTCGCAACTAATTACCCATCTGATAATTAAAAATTAAACAATTCCCTAATCCAAAACCTAAAATTCCTATGGCTCTTCTTCCCTCTGATACTCCTCTATATAATCATCCCCTGCCACAAATTGAGCAGTGGCTAAAAGACCAAGGCTGTCAACAAGACGAAACACAAAGGCATTGCTGGCGTGTACAGCGACCTAATTGGCAAGCTGAATTATGGCTCGATGTTGAGCAAATTGTAGTGCGATATGTTCAATCTGGAGAAAATGGACAAGATATCCAACGCTCATTTAAGTATTCTCTTAGTCGGGATGATGTAGAACAAGCTGTCTTTTCTGGGCCATAAGGAAGTGCTTATTGTACTATGGTAGAGCTTCCAATGAGCCTGTTACAGGGCAGCAACCTTGTAACGGGAATTATGTATCAGATTTTGTTACCAATGCTTTAGGAGTAAGTTGGCTACAAATTTCCAGTAGTCTATTAACAGCACGCGCAGCCGAAAACTTTTCCGCAACATATTGGCTGGACTGAAAACCTCGGTTAATTGCTTCATCTGGATTATCTAAGCAATATCGCATACATTTAGCTAATTCTTCTGCATCTTCATTTTCAAAAAATAGGCTGTGCGGCCCTCCTACTTCTGACAATCCTCCCATTTTTGAGACAATCGAGCAGGTTTGAACGCTAGAGGCTTCTTGCACTACGTAAGGTGCTGGATCTTGCCAACGAGATGGAGCAATTAAAGCCAAAGCATCTTGAACTTTTAGAAGTACTTCTTTTTGAGGAACTTTACCTAAAAAATTAACTTTGTTGGCAATTCCTAAATCAGACGTTAGTTGTTTTAATTCCTGAGATTGTTCGCCATCGCCAATAATAGTAATTTTAAATTCTTTATTTTCATCTTGTAAAATTCGCGCTGCTTTTAATAAAATATCTACACCTTTGTCTGTAGCTAATCTCCCGACAAAAATAAAATTAAATGGCTGAGATAAATTTTCTAAAGTTTTCAGATGGTTTTCCGACTTGATTTCAATCGGATTATATAAAGTATCAACTGACCAAGGAAAAGCAGAAGATTCTCCTAAAAAGTTACTACAAGCCGTATGATAATCGGCTAAGAAGGCAGTAGAAAGGCGGGTGCTTAGGCGTGCCCATTTGATAAAAGTGTGTAATTTCCACTTTAATGGATAATTAGCTTTGGGCAATGTATGTTTAAATTCAGCTTTTAAACGTTGCGTCAACTTCATCTGCTCATAACTCGTATGAGTAGATTGATAAAGAGAATAATGATATTTAATAATTATCTTTTTTCGCAAGATTTTACATAACAAAGTAAACAATAAATCATTTGAATTCATGTGTACTATATCTGCCCAAACAATATAACTAAACCATTTAGCGATATTATCTTGTCTGGTCGAAATAGTTTTAACTTCAATTAATCTAGCTTCCAACTCAGGAATAATAGAATAAATATAAGTTAAAACTCCACTAATTTCATTGTCATAATGACGGTGTTGAATTAATATTTTCATACATCAGGTATGTCAAATTTTGTATTTATGGGAATTGGGATTGAGCATAACTATGAAACAAGTATTTCACTTTGCTCAGAATCAACTTGGTTTCTAAGGTAAGTAAGTACAAATAAATCTAACTATCTAACGAGATATAAAAAGCTTGAAACCCTTGCGATTGCTGCACTTCGCTGATTCCCAACGAGACACGCTTTGCGATCGCTACGGACATAGTTATAAATTTCCTCACCCATCTACTTATATGCAGAAAGTTGGGAACAGGATTTTTGCCGATAGTGATAGTTATATAATTCCCGCAGATGCGGCTAAATTACCATTCCCTTTGCTACTGGCTAAAAGTTTAGTCTGACAGTAGTGGGTAAGATTATCATCAATTTGAAATACCTGCCGATCAGCCTGAGATGTTACCCAAATAGGAACCAAAAACCATTATCTCCAACTTGACTTCGTAGCGTCTACTTATGAGAGAGAAGTAACAAGCCGCACTATCGCTTCGACTGTCATAGCTTCTTGGAAGAATTTGTTTGGAGAAACAAGTGCTGATATACGCCTTTACATACCCAATGACCAATGACCAATGACTAATGACTAATAATTAATTTCTTTCCACCCATGCATGGATGCTATGCCTTTTGTAACCCATTCGATCACAATTGGGGGAGCTTCTGATATCAAAATACTAGGATAAACTGCTGCACCCCAATCGGGATGAACTAACACACGGCATTGATTTTTAATTACTGGATAGTTGAGCAAAGCTTTGACAACTGCTGTATCGTCGTGGGGAATTGCTCCGGGATGGGAGAGTAAAGGATAGCCTGTACGAGGGTCAATCAGGTCAGTTAAATAGCCGCGATCGCGCAGATTAAATGCTAAATCACAGCCAAATCTCATAAACTTTTCTCGTAAGCGTTCTTTCTCTGACTCTACTTGTGCTGTCTTTTCGACTAATTGATAACGCGATTGTTGTAATACAATCACTACTCGTAAAAATGGCTGCCGTTTCCAATCTGGTAATATCCGTTCGCAGTTGGCACAGATATATTGACTGGGAGCATGAATTGAAATTTGAACCGCTTGTCCTGTTTCGCCAACTAAATTAATGGGACAGGCTTGCTCCGAAGTGTAAACTTTGGGATAGTTCACTAAATTGATTCGGCTTATACAAATTTTTTAATTTAATCTACGGTATAGATGATACCTCTTAAAAGTTAAGAAAAATCATCATTTTTCTATAATATGTTACTTTTTTGGGAAGCAGTTAATAATAATTTGAGAAATTTAATCCGAATTTTATCCTTTATTAACCTGTTCTCATGGAATTTGTTGCGATCGCTCTGGGTATTGGCATAGATACAGCGTGTAGTAGACAAGCGATGCCAATGCCTAGCTACGCCTACGCAGATGAAATATATTCGATCAAAATCCCAAAAAAGCAACGCAGGTTGGAGTAAGCAGAAAATAACAAAATTAGTTATGTCTGCCAGGAGATACTTCAGCTATGGAGTCTAATTTCTATAGCACCCAATTAATTGAGTTTTAAAGAATTCACCGGCACTTCATCCCAAGAATCGACTGTCCGCAATCGCGCCATCCAACCTGAGGCCTTTTGCCTCTCGGTCAAATTATTCTGAAATGAATCATGACAATCTTTGGCTTGAGATTCATTACAAGTGGCAATACAGGCATGAATCATCCCAGACGGATCGATTTGCTCATTTACCCAAATAGTCATGGAATATTTCCTCAATAACTGTAGCGAACAAAGCTGTTCGTTATTTTAGAATACTATTAGAGTCAAAAGTTTTAGAGCAAAATCGGTAACAAATAATGAACTAATCGCAATTACCGATTACTAATTTACAATTACCAGTTCCGCTTCATTTATTCGGCAGATATGATTTATCTCCTCTTTCGTAGCGACGGCGGTAGAGTAATTCTAACTGTCCACCATATTCTTGAATCCAGGCGATCTGCCGCTGGTAGAGTCCTCGGAAGGTATTGGCAAATAATAGTGTAAAGATTGCCACTACCAACCCTGATGCTGTAGATACTAAAGCTTCACTAATTCCAGCTGTCACACCTGTTGTTTTACTACCTCCCACATCTCCGATATTCAGAGAGGCAAAGGAGTTAATTAATCCTAATACAGTTCCTAAAAGTCCTAATAGGGGCGCAAGACCAATAATTGTCTCAAAAATATTTTGGGAGCGCTTGAGTAAGGGGATTTCGGCTTGTGCTTCACTTTCTAATGCCAAACGAAATTCCTCTGGTGTCGGCTCCTCCAATTCTAAAGCTGCTAAAAAAATTCGAGCCAGGGGTAAATCAGTATTTTTCTGCAATTTATCTAAAGCACCAACCACATTATCAAGACGATAAAGGTGTAGCACTTCTCGCACCACCTTGTTTTGCCGATTATTTATCTTTACCCAAAAGATGATCCGTTCGATAATTAGCGCTACCCCTAACAAAGAAAATGCCAGCAGAGGCCACATGACCACGCCACCTGCTGTAAACAGATTACTAATGTCCATCTATTATTTTTTCACTCTTCAACAACGCTAGATTAGCAGATCGTTGAGATGGAGGTGTTTAACGCTGCGTTGTAGTTACAGCAGCTTTTGGGCTATCCTCAGTTTGGCCGATCGCGATCGCGGCTTATTGATAATTTCTTTTTAGCGCTAACTTTAATAAATGTTAAGGAGTTCAGATTATTCCTACACCAGAACAAAAAACACAGTGCTACATATTGTGCTGTTGGTTTACTAAGCTTTACTTGCCTATTAATATCGTTCGTATGGATGAACGGACAAAAAATCTATTTTTCTTGGCAGGTGAGGAAAATATTATAGAAATATACCCTAACGGTAAATGGAGATACATAAGATGAGCAAGCCTAATTTTCATACAATGAGCCAGAAAGAGTTACATGATTACGTTCTTGCTCATCGGGAAGATCGGGAAGCCTTTTATGCTTATGTGGATAAGCTGCATATCGAAGGTAATTGGATTGAAATGCCACCGTTAGAGTCAGAACAAGATTTAGAAAATTATCCTCAGTTCATTGAGCGTATTCGCAGCAGTTCTGAGCCACGAGATGGAGCAGTTTAAGGCTTACAACACCTTTTCAGCTATTCTCAGTTTGGCCGATCGCGATCGCGGATTCTGACTAATTTCCTCTTCTTGGGCAATAATCGGCTTTTTTGTCAATACTTTTAATAAAGGTGAATTTCTTAAACCATGCTTCACCGGACGGTCTTCCAAACTGTGGAAACTGATAATTGCAATTCTGCCGCCAGGGACAAGGGCATTTGGTGCTTGATCCAAAAAGGTTTCTAAGGATTTTAACTCATCGTTGACGACAATTCGCAGAGCTTGAAAAACACGGGTAGCGGGGTGAATTCTTCCATAACGGTATTTGGGAGGAACAGAAGAAGCGATCGCTTCAGCCAATTCTGTAGTCGTGTGCAATGGTCGCCGTTCTACAATACGTCTAGCAATGCGCCGCGATAATCTCTCTTCACCGTACTTAAAGAAAATATCTGCTAATTCTGCTTCATCCCAATTATTAATTACATCGGCAGCAGTTAGCGATCGCCCCCGATCCATTCGCATATCCAAATTTGCAGCTTGGCGAAAGCTGAAACCCCGCTCTGCTTGGTCTAAATGGTAAGAACTTACCCCCAAATCGGCTAAGATACCATCGAAAGTGTTGGGGGGAAATTCGTAGTCAGCAAAATTGCGATGAATAAATTGTACGCGATCGCCAAACTCTGCTAATTCTTTCCTCGCTGCTGCTAAAGCATCCTCATCTTGGTCAATTGCCGTTACCCGCACATCCGCCGCCGCTTCTAAGATTAGGCGACTATGACCACCACCGCCTACAGTCGTATCAAGATAATGACCTCCTAGAGATACCGCTAGACCTGCAATCACTTCTTGCGGTAATACTGGTAGATGAGAAAATATCGGTTCTTCAAGAGCTAGCTGACGATTCATGAGACTTAGGGCAAAAAACCACAGATGAACTTTAATTATGTATTCTTTTGTTTGTGTCTTTGTGGTTCCTAGCTAAAAAATAGTTTTAAACCACTAAGATACAAAAGAAAATATCATAAGCTCAACACTCAGTGTCAGCTTTAATTGTTGAGCTTTAAGCATCTGTAGTGCTATTTTTTACCTTTTTTTTGGTAAATCATCGAATTCGGTATCCGTTTTAGTTTTTTCTCCATATTTAAATGGTCATTTAAAATAAAAATAAATACATTACCGAGAAATTCGTTTTCCTGTAACAAGCTGTTCACAAGTTTAGAGTGATCTGTTTCATGAATACCTTCTAAAAAGCTCACTTCTCGCTTTAAAGCTAGAACGTAAAATGGTTTTTCAGGAAAAAATTGCATATTTTTTTGCACCAAGTAAGCAGTTTTTATATCCGGGTGATGAGAAAACTGCTGACGAAGCTTATTTACCTCTATATCTGAGGCATTATGAGATTCAAGTTTATCCTTTTCTCTCACACTGGAACGTTCTTCCTGTGCTTTTAAAATTAATTCATGATAATTTACGGCACGTTCTTGATAAGATTTTGCTTCATTAATTTTTCCTTGTTGTTGAAGAAAATAGCAAATTGTCTGACAACCTTCTATAACTATACTTGAGTCTTGCTCTATTGCTCTCTCAATGTATTCTATCCCGGTTGTATCCTGTTTATTTAGTAATATTTGACCCAGTAAATAATTAGCTGAGGCGTGGTGAGCATCACGATGAATAATTTCTTGTAATAGTGGTATAACCGCTTCTTCACCCTCAAACTCAAATGTCAAAAATGCCCGTTGAGTAGCTTCATCTAAAGTTAGCTGTTGTGTTTTTGCTTTTTGATTTAAGTCTTTTAAAGTAGCTATTGATTGTTGAAAATCAGCATATTTTTGTCGCCAAGGTGTTGCTATTTCTTCTCGCCAAGCTTGACTAAAATGTGCGATAAATTTTTCTAACCTATTTCCCAATAGTTTCTGAGCAGCACTGATTTCAATTGGTGCAAATATAGCTAATTCCTGCTGAGGATTGAAGATGTATCCCAAGGCTTTTAGTCTATCTGTTAGGCAAGGATGAGTATCAGCATTATTAGTTTCTTTTGTTAAAGCTTCCATTAAATAACTACTTGTTATTTCCTGATGAAGTCTCTGACTTAAAGCCTGTTGCATAGCCATATAAGTCATTTTTGGTGGTTCGATTTCTGTTTCAACTTGTTTATAGATGCTAGACCAAAAATATCTTTCTAGAAATCTAGCTTTGACCTCCACATTTATCAAAGCTTCAGCAGCATTTTGTTCTCCCGTTAGCTCAAGGGCACATCTATCTGCTTCATACTCATCCATCCGTGCCAACACAAAAGAATAGGCATTAAAAAAGGGGCTGTACCATGTCAAAAATCGTTCAAAGATTAACGACGATACTTCATTTCCACCTTGTCCTAGCCCTTTAATAATGCGATACCATGTTTCGCGTTGGCGATAAATCCAACCACTAAAACGGCTGTGATTTCCTGATAAATGTCCTAGTTCATGAGCTAATACGGCACGAAATTGTTCGGGTGGTAGTGCTAGCATGAGCGGTAGACCCACAATTAAGTAATTTTGCTGCCATCCCAGCAAACCTAAGCGTGGTCTTTGGACAACTGCTGCATTAAAATCGTTGGTCAGCAGAATGTGATGAAACCGTGGAGCTTTCAGTTTTGATGAGATTTCGTTGGTTAAAGAATAGAGATTGGGTACATCTTTGGGTTGCAGTGGTAAACCTGTAGGCGGGGGAAAAGAAACCCAAAGCGATCGCACCAACACTAATGCAAACACCAGCAAAAATATAACACCTTTCAAAGATGACGCATTAACTGACTGAGCGTTCAGCATCAAAAAGATAATACTTACCAGCAGAGTCAAGGTTACAGCTAGAACCAAAAATATATATGCGTAGCCCAAGGTAGCCAAAAAAGCAACGTGCAATTTATAAAGATGCGGTTGTTTGTTAGCAAAAACTTCTAACTTCTGAATTAGCCGATCAAAACGCTCTTGATTGAAAGCCATAAATATGTGTCAGCCTTATAAAACTGTAATATAGCTGACACAATATCTCTATAGCTTACGTATAAACTCAGAAGTCAATAGTTATCATTGAGAAAACGCATCTTCTTTTACCCCGTTCTCCCAGCACCATGAGATAAAAAAATTCGATGCCTTAATTAAGTGGATATCGAGCTTCCATATAATAGTTGAAGAAGTGCAACAAAATTAAACATCAAATCAAATCTCTCTTCCCACAACCCTTACTTTGGCTTGACAAACAAGATAAATTGGGTCTAGTTGGCATCTGCGCGGTTGAATTCAATATTTTCACGAACGGAGAACACGAAATCTATGACCAGACTAGAAACCCGCACTGAACCAATGGTGCTAAACATGGGGCCACACCACCCCTCGATGCACGGGGTTCTGCGGCTAATCATGACTCTGGATGGCGAGGATGTTGTTGACTGTGAACCGGTCATCGGCTATTTGCACCGAGGAATGGAAAAAATTGCTGAGAACCGCACTAATGTAATGTACGTCCCTTACGTTAGTCGCTGGGACTACGCGGCGGGAATGTTCAACGAAGCTGTCACTGTTAACGCCCCAGAAAAGCTTGCAGGTATTGCTGTCCCCAAACGCGCTAGCTACATCCGCGTCATCATGCTGGAGTTGAACCGCATTGCTAACCACTTGCTATGGTTTGGCCCCTTCCTCGCTGACGTAGGCGCACAAACTCCCTTCTTCTACCAGTTCCGGGAACGGGAGATGATTTATGATTTGTGGGAAGCTGCCACAGGTTATCGGATGGTGAATAATAACTACTTCCGTGTTGGTGGAGTAGCAGCCGATTTACCTTACGGTTGGGTAGATAAGTGTCTGGAATTCTGCGACTATTTATTGCCAAAAGTTGATGAGTACGAACGCTTGGTAACAGATAACCCCATCTTCCGGCGGCGTGTTGAGGGTATTGGTACTATCACGCGAGAAGAAGCAATTAACTGGGGACTTTCTGGCCCAATGTTACGCGCATCTGGCGTGCAATGGGATTTGCGGAAAGTTGACCATTACGAATGTTACGACGATTTCGACTGGGATGTGCAGTGGGAAACTGCCGGTGATTGCTTTGCCCGTTACGTAGTGCGGATGCGGGAAATGCGCGAATCTGTGAAGATTATTCGCCAAGCAATTAAAGGACTTCCTGGCGGCCCTTACGAAAATCTGGAAGCAAAGCGTTTAGCCGCAGGTAAAAAATCTGAGTGGGACGCATTTGATTACCAATTCATCGGTAAAAAAGTTTCCCCCACTTTTAAGATTCCCAAGGGTGAAATCTACGCCCGTGTAGAAAGTGGCAAAGGTGAATTGGGAATTTATTTGGTTGGCGATGATAACGTCTTCCCTGCACGTTGGAAGATTCGCGCCGCAGATTTCAACAATCTCCAAATTGTTCCACATTTACTGCGCGGGATGAAGGTTGCAGATATTGTGGTGATTCTCGGCAGTGTTGACGTAATTATGGGGTCTGTGGATAGGTAGAGTAAATATCTATCTCAGTAATTTTTAGAGCAGTTGTATTACAATGCAACTGCTCTATTTTTTTTGATTTTTTAGTAGTTATACCAATTTGAAAAATGATTGCGACAGATGGAAAACTGAAACACTTATCCAATGGATGTTTCAAAATCTAAAATCTAATACCAATTCAATTAATGATTGCAACACATCCTTGGGTGAAGACGCGATGAATCGCGTCTCTACAAATGGTCTATTTGTCGCATTCTTTTTTTAAACTGGTATAAAATCTAAAATCCAAAATGGTATTAACTGTGTCACTAATCGATCAAACGCGCTTAACAAACGAATATACATTGCTGAAGATTTGCAAACCTGTCGTTTTAGTCTATTGAAAGTCAGACAGTTGGTTCCTGGTATTTGACTCCTCGTTTTTGATGACGGTCATTAGCAACGATAGGATAAACAATGCTGCGTAACCGATTGATTGCACCGACTGGACGATGCACTGCTAGACCATTTCCAGGCGAAAAACTGAGATTTTCTCCAAAGTCATTATCTTTAGCAGAATTAACTTTCTGATGCTTAACTGTTAGGCGACCAACTGTAATGAAGGGTGATTCCTTTTCACTCCAAACAATGGTGGTATCATCAATAGACATTTCTGGGCTAGTTTGAAATTGAATTTGAAAGTCCCAACAATATTCAGCATCAGGCTTTGCTAAAGCTTGAATGATATCATCTCGGTAATAGTTGTCCTCTGAATCTGAAGCTTTGGCACGCTGAAGCTCACTTTCTGGTCTAGATTCGAGAGGAAGTTGTTGATGAGGTAGTTGACTGGAAACTGGAGTAAATGCATATTTAATCACAACCGGATATTCTACAGGAACTCGACCTGGTTGGGATGGAGCAAAATCAGATTTGAGTCCTAAAGAATACGCTGAAGCACTCCAATAGCGTTCTGTGAGCAAACTCTTGGGAAAACGTTTGAAACTAGTTTGCAAAAGAGTGGATTCGTAGGGATGCAACTTTAGCCAAAAAAGCACCAACAGCTTAAAAAGCGGAAACAGCCCTGCTCGATAAACTGCCATAAAAAAGCTGTGGAAGTCTTTAATGGTTCTAACAAAAAAGAATTCAGTATTGTGGACAATAATATCTTGGGTTTTTAACTCGTGACTTTGCGGTAGTCTTTCTCCTTCTACCCCTATCACTTTTACGGACATGGAGCGCGTATCCCCTTCATAATCATTCTTGACTGAAAACGCACCATTTGCAAATCGTAGCCAAACCGGATATTGCTTGGGTTGGGCAAATAAACCTTGTTTTAGAGAAATGGCTTGAAGTTGAGCTTCAGTTAATGAGGTGCGTTTGCTTAATTCCTGCTTAATTGTGGCTTCATCAAAGTCAAAGATTTCTAGAGTTCCTTGTACAGCAGCGTTAGTTTTAGAGTGGGTATCTCTCTTTGCAGTTTTTTTCTTCTCACCTCCGTAAAGATTTTCCATGTTCTTTTTGACTAGCTCACTCATGAGAGCACAATATTTGGCTTCGTCTTTTTCTGGGTATTCGGTAAATAGTTTCATTTCTTTTGAAAGCAAGATTAATTAATAAATTGAGTTTGTTCCAAGCTGCGATCGCTAGCTTGTTTGCAGTATTGTCCAGTCAGCTTCGAGTGACACCAATGAGCGATCGCACTAAAAACCAATGTTTATTGAAGGTCAAAAGTAACTTTGTACTTTTTACCTGATGGCGGAACGTTGCGATTAACTAAATCTGAGACTGTGTTGGTATTTTGAATTATTTTCCAACCCACAGGAGAAAAAGTCTTTTCATTGAAGATATTGGGTGATAGTAAAGGATTAGTTAGCGCTTGAGAAAAGGCATCAATCCCTATTAAGCGTGCTACTAGGGAAGGAATAGTTGAATTTTTCCGCCCATCTTCGGCGTAAAGTCCCACAAAGAACTCAATATTATCAACATGACCATATAATTCTTTGAGTTTCTCTTGAACAAATTCATCGCCGCTAATTTGCTCAAATCTCGTCACTCTGGGGAAACCACATAATTGGCGATAATCGTTGTAGCTTGCTAATTGCAGTTTTCGTCCTAATTTAATAGCGGGTAACTCGGTTAATTCAACCAATATATCAGGGGTGTTGAATAAACCAATTTTTGTACCTGCTTGGGAACAAGTTTCCTCCATTAATGCTCCCAATCCTTGATCGATGAACATCTTGTTGTTCCAGAGAGATGCAACAATATGGGTTGGTTTCCCGTTATATTTAAAGGTTTCTGGAATCGCACTATGCCAGCGATAAACAAAGTCAAACTCAATTGCCATGTAATTAGGACGATGCCAACTTTCCTTAGTAAAAGCTTCAGGATCGGCAAACAACTTAAAGTGATAAGGAGTTATGTGGTTAATGTACTCCTCCATAATAATTTTGAGAATAATCGCCATGAGAATATTTCTCGCGGTTTGGAAGAGGCGCTCATCATCCCAATCTGGATAATTGCTTGCTAATTCATCACAAAGACGATTATGCTCCCGAAAACATAGAGTATTGAGCATGACATAGCCGATTTGCACATTTGCTCGTTCTACTCCCATCGCAAACAGATATTGTTTTTTTTCTACGGGCTGTCTTTTTTCATCATTGACAGGTTCATAAAGACCCTCAAATTGAGCGTCAACTTTACCCTGCGCTGGATCGGCATAATAAAATAAGGGATATTCTTCTTCTACACCATCTTGGCGCTGAAGCTTTTGAGATTTGAGTTTACCTCCTTTAAAGCTTCTTAAAAGGTGTGTTTGTTTTCTGGTTAAACCATAAACATTACACAAATCAATTTCATGGTTGGAAGTATTTTTGAATTTATTGTAGTGATCGAGGCGGAGAAAACTATCAGTAAACCACTGCACCCAATAGGGAAACAGCATAGTTGATTTGGTAGAATAAATGGTTTTACCATCTCTTTTACGGAATAAGATAGCTAAGTCTTCAACTTTGGGTAAGTTGCCCTCAGCGTTTAACTTGGGATCGGGTGGTAGATGTCGTCCGGTATAAGTGCGATCGTTGAGTGATTCCCAGGAAGTATAAGCATCAGTTTTCTTAGGAATTTTAGTATCAGGAATATACTCATCTAGAGTCATCATACTGTAGGCATTAGGACGAGTCGGAATTTTGTAGATGAGACTATTGAGTAGAGTTTTGTTAACTTTACGCTTTATAGATTCGTTACTTTGTAGAAGTTTCCAAATCGGTTTAAAGTTTGTTAAAACTAATGTTTGAATTTTGTTACCTAAGCCATCTTTAGATGTATCTCTTTTTCCAGTCATAATTTTTTACCTTATTTTTTGCAATTATGTATTCAACGCATCCTAAATTTATCTGCTGCAATTACCCAAATTAATTCAACTTATTTCAGTTTGGAAATAATCTTTTGTAGATTTTTTGGTCGATAGTCCTTGCGACTTTTCAAACGGTAGATCGCACTTTCATGAAGGTCTTCAATGACATCGCTGACCTCACGAAACTTGATTCCTGCTAATTTAAAGAATCCAGCATCGTTCTTAAAATCACATTCATAATTAGGGTTGATGCCTGTCGGAATCACATTTGGATCTAAGTCAAGCCCTAATCCTAGTTCACCGATGGAATCAATCATCCACTGTAAGGCGGAATCTGATAACCCACTATTTTCTTCGGTTCCACCACCAACGCAACCGTGTACACCTGGAAACCACTTTTGAATCACCCGCTGGTTTTCAGCATCAGGATGCTTTTTCATGGGAGTGACATCAAAGATTTCGCGGATTTCGTCAATCGCTATCGCGTGCAATGCATTCTGAACACATTTGTTTAAAGTAGTGTCATGGAATCTGTAGCGCATATTAAGCTGTTTACTTAACCTACTAAAGGCTGGTATCCCAGGAATACCAAGGGCACCAACGGTGTCAAAACAACCGAGTAAGGTGATAGGGACGCGATCGCCATAAGCTTGACGGTATTCTACTGCTACATTATCTTTGGGTTTAATATTTCGGTTACGGTAAAGCTCGTAGGCTTCATGTGCTTTAGTAACATGGGGGCGATCTAGAAGACCAGAGCAATAGATCATGCCGGCTAAACTTCTAACTGTGTAAGCACCACGACTGAAGCCGAATAAATAGATTTCGTCACCAGAAACATAATTGAGACTAAGAAATCGGTAGCAATCTTCTATATTTCTATCGATTCCTAGTCCGGTAGCTCCGCCTAAAACCTTTTGACCCTCGGTTCCAATGCCCTCATCATAAAAGACGATTTGTGTAACGCCGTCACTAGCAATCGATTTCACGGATTGAGCTAACTTAACAACATTACTTGGGTAAAGACTTGTTAATTGTTGCCAAGTTCCATCACAGCAAATGACAAGACGTTTCATAGTTTTTTTTCAAAGTATTTGAGTAATTAAATCAACTTTTTATCCAATGTAGATTCGGCATGGAGTTAGGGCAAATAGGACAAAAGCATTTATATATAAATCCTTTAGCGAAATATCCTCCCACTTTTTTAATAAGAATGCAAGGACAGTTAAGACAGTTAAGCAGGAAATTAAATAAATAAATATTAAGTAATCATTCACCACATATTTGGGTCTGTTCGCGAAGCGTCTCGTAGAGAAGCCCCGTGCTTCACGCAATGCTTTAAAGTAATGAGTAATGAGTAATGAGTGGATGAAAAATGGGTATTTACTCATTACTTATTACTTATTACTTATACTGATCCTTTACTAACGACCTTTTTCTATGACACCTTCCACAAACCAGGTTTATCCCGTTATTTGGCACAATGACTCAGTGTCACTAATTGATCAAACCCGCTTACCAAACGAATATACATTTGTGGAAATTCACCGCAGTGAAGATATGGCACGGGCGATTAAAACTATGATTGTGCGAGGTGCGCCAGCAATTGGAGTGGCTGCGGCTTATGGAATGTATCTTGGTGCTAGAGAAATTGAGACTAGCGATCGCCACGAATTTCTGCAAAACTTAGATAAAGTAGCCCAGTTGTTGCGTTCTACTCGTCCCACGGCGGTAAATTTATTTTGGGCAATTAGCCGGATGCTGAAAGCCGCCTACGAAACGCTGGGAACAGTAGAAGACATCAAGCAAACCCTTTGCCAAACAGCCCAAGCAATCAATAGTGAAGATTTGCAAACCTGTCAGGCGATTGGTGACAATGGTTTGGCAGTCTTACCCAATACTCCAGAAAAGCTGACTTTGCTTACCCACTGCAACGCTGGGGCGCTAGCGACTGCTGGATATGGCACTGCTTTGGGTGTTGTGCGTTCCGCTTGGAGAGAAGGACGTTTAGAACGTTTATTTGCTGACGAAACCCGTCCCCGCTTACAAGGTGCAAAACTCACCACTTGGGAATGTGTGCAAGAAGGTATTCCAGTTACATTAATTACTGATAATATGGCAGCCCATTGCATGAAACAGGGTTTGATTCATGCTGTAGTTGTGGGTGCCGATCGCATTGCTGCTAATGGCGACACTGCTAATAAAATTGGTACATATAGTGTTGCGATCGCAGCTAAAGCACATAATATCCCTTTCTTTGTCGCTGCACCCCTTTCCACCGTTGATTTTGAATTAGCTGATGGTAGCCAAATTCCCATTGAAGAACGCGAACCAACAGAAATCTATCAAGTTGGCGATACTATTCTCACACCTGCTGGTGTAGATTTTTACAACCCAGCTTTTGATGTCACTCCAGCTGAGTTGATTACAGCCATCATTACAGAAAATGGAGCGATCGCACCTGATAAATTAGCAAAATCACAGTTAAAGAAATTACCGATTGGGTGAAATCCGAATTAATCGAGAACTTGCGCCGAGTTATCGATAACTCTAAATCCGAATAACGGAAACTTTATAGGGCAATGCCCCAAAAAAATCTCCGACTTTTTAGAAAAGCCGGAGATTTTGTTTTTTGACTAATTTTTTCAATAATTTTATCTAAACTTCATATTCGGACTAAATTCAATAAGCAAAATCCGCAATTACTTTCTCAAAAGAAGCTTTGACTTTCTCAAACCCCAGTTTACTTTCTCATTTTGGTGTTTTCCGTAAGTAAAAGAAGCTTTGACTTTCTCAAACCCCAGTTTGCTTTCTCATTTTGGTGTTTTCCGCAAGTAAAAGAAGCTTTGACTTTCTCAAACCCCAGTTTGCTTTCTCATTTTGATGTTTTCTGTAAGTAAAAGAAGCTTTTGCTTTCTCAAAATGCCATTTGACTTACTCAAACCCCAGTTTGCTTTCTCATTTTGGTGTTTTTTGCAAATAAAAGAAGCTTTTGCTTTTTTAAAATGGTTGATTTAGTAAAAATACTGACCTAGCAAATAGAAATTGTTAAAGCTTTCTCAAAGTCCCCCTTTTTAAGGGGGATTTAGGGGGATCAATACACATATTTCGTGAAAAGTTAGATCCCCGATTTCTCAAAGAAATCGGGGATCTGGACATCGCGGATTTTTACAACTCAGATAGGATTGCTATAGACTTAACCAAAATGCTGAATAATTGCGTCGGCAAATTCAGAACATTTTAAGGGTTCAACAGGCGGTTCTAGCAACCGGGCTAAATCGTAGGTGACTTGACTATTTGCGATCGCATCGCTTAAACCTTTCTTAATTAGGTCTGCGGCTTCTTGCCAACCCAAAAATTCCAGCATCATCACACCAGACAAAATCACTGAACCAGGATTAATCCGATCTAAGCCGGCGTGTTTGGGTGCAGTGCCGTGGGTAGCTTCAAATATGGCACTAGAATCACCAATATTTGCTCCTGGCCCCATTCCCAATCCCCCAACAATGGCAGCAGCAGCATCAGACAAATAATCGCCGTTCAAGTTCATCGTCGCCAAAATCGAATACTCATCCGGTCTGGTTTGGATTTGTTGAAAAATACTGTCAGCAATTCGGTCATTCACCAAAACTTTCTCTTTCCATTTGCCATCGCCGTGGGTTGCCCAAATTGTGTTAAGAACAGTTTCAACTTCCTTGACAACTTGCGCTTTCTTATCTGGGGTAAGATTATCAAACCCAGGCTCAATCTGGCGGGCGTTTTCTTCCAAGGAAATATTCGGATTTTTTTCCTTGTTACTCAAAATCCAAGATTCTTGTTCAGTGACAGTTTCTTGGCGAAATTCGCTGGTTGCTAATTCATAACCCCAGTCGCGGAAAGCGCCTTCGGTGTACTTCATGATGTTGCCCTTATGCACCAAAGTCACTTGTTGTTTGTTTTTGGGCAATAGCAAAGCGTGTTTGATGGCACGTCTGACTAGGCGCTGAGAACCAGTTTTGCTGATGGGTTTGATGCCAATACCAGAATCAAGAGGAATGCGTTTTTTCCCATGTTCTGGGGTGGCGGGGATTAGTTCTTCATTGAGAATTTTAATTAAGCGATCGCCGATTTCGCTACCTTGTCGCCACTCAATGCCTAAATAAATATCTTCCGTATTTTCCCGATAAACAATTACATCCAGCTTTTCGGGATTTTTGTGGGGTGAGGGCGTACCTGCATAGTAACGGCAAGGACGCACGCAAGCATACAAGTCAAAAATTTGTCGCAGCGCCACATTTAAAGAACGAATTCCCCCGCCAATGGGAGTAGTCAAAGGCCCTTTAATAGCTACACCATATTCTTCAATTGCTGTGAGCGTGTCTTGAGGTAAATACTGATAAGTACCGTATAAATCACAAGCTTCGTCTCCAGCGTAAACCTTAAACCAGCTAATTTGACGCTGACCCTTATATGCTTTAGCTACCGCAGCATCGAGAACTTTTTGGGTAGCAGGCCAAATGTCTATACCTGTGCCGTCGCCGCGAATAAAGGGGATAATTGGATTGTCCGGTACGATTGGTTCACCATTTTTGAAGGTGATTTTTGCTCCGGCTGCGGGGGGGGTAATCTTTTCGTACATCGTTCACACACTCCTAATCGATACGCTGCTATTCAAAAAATCTTATGTGGCAGGCTTGTATATTTTGCTATGTCTTTTGTTCACCAAGCCAGAAGGCACAGATTTTCCCCCTATTCCCCTTGTACATTATTTGGGGATTAAGTGTGAGATTTCAGTGAAGCGATCGCAATTTTGTACGATCAAAAATAGTAAACTACTTTTCGCTATCAGTGCTTCACTTTAGAGAATGCCCGATAGCTTACCGCTCTTTCACTGACCGTTAACACAAGAATGGCATGACAGACCCAATGATTTTATCAGGCCCTGCAAATGACATCGACTCCCTCCGACAACCGTTAATCGCTGGGTCTGAAAAAGTCCAACAGCAGATAATCCCACAGTTAGCTGAGTTGGGTAATGAGGGATTAGACGTGTTGATGGAATTTTTACTGGAACGACGTGAGAACCCAGCGACTTGGATTGATGGCAAAGCTTACCAAGTCCTTTACAGTTCTGATGCACCTCAAGTCAAAGAATTTTTGCGCTCCTGTTTTCCTGAAGGAATTGTACCTCTAAAATCAGAGTGCGGGATTAACTACAATTCTTTGCAACAGCTATTGGCTGCTCA
The DNA here is from genome assembly GCF_034530635.1 of Nostoc sp. EspVER01. NCBI lineage: Bacteria > Bacillati > Cyanobacteriota > Cyanophyceae > Nostocales > Nostocaceae > Nostoc > Nostoc sp. EspVER01. The sequence continues at coordinate 9,574 of NZ_JAVRCS010000041.1, read as the reverse complement.
AGACTTCCAAGCAGCCGATCGCGTCACCATCGAAAAAATGTGCGAACTATCAGGGCCAACGGCTGTACAACGAAAATGGTTGTACTTTACTGAGGTAGAAAATACCTCGGCTGTTGACTTGCAAACCATTAACAATCTCTGGTTAGTTCACTCCGAAGGTAAATTTGGTTTTTCAGTGCAGCGAGAAATCTGGTTAAGTTTGGGTAAAAATTGGGAGAATTTCTGGCCGAAAATTGGCTGGAAAGCAGGTAATAACTGGACGCGATACCCTAACGAGTTTACCTGGGATTTGAGTGCGCCTAAAGGTCACTTACCCCTTTCTAATCAACTTCGGGGAGTACGAGTTTTTGCTTCTTTACTTTCTCACCCAGCTTGGACGCAGTTATGAGTTAAAAATTATTAGTTATGAGTTAAAGAGGTTTTAAATTTAAAACTCAAAACTCTAAACTCAAAATTCCTAACTCCTAACTCCTAACTATTAACTTTCATCAGATAATGGCAAACGTTCGTCTAGAAGATATTAAACGTAGATTCAATAATGTCACTGCTATTGAGGATATTACCTTTGAAATCCCTGATGGCGAGTTTTGGGTTTTAGTTGGGCCATCGGGTTGTGGTAAATCTACAATTTTGCGAACGATCGCCGGTTTAGAAACCGCTACATCTGGCAAACTCTTTATTGGCGATCGCTTGGTAAATAATATCCCAGCCAGACAACGAGATGTGGCGATGGTGTTCCAAAACTATGCTCTCTATCCTCACATGAGTGTGGCGGAAAACATCGGCTTTGGCTTGCAAATGCGTAAGGTTGACCGAAAAATCATTCAAGAACGAGTGATGAATGTGGCGCGATCGCTTTCTCTCGATCACCTGCTAGATCGTAAACCCAAACAACTTTCTGGGGGACAGCAACAAAGAGTAGCATTAGGGAGAGCGATCGCTCGTGAACCCCAAGTATTTTTACTTGATGAACCTTTATCTAATTTAGATGCCCAATTGCGCGATGATACCAGGGCAGAATTGAAACAGTTACATCAAGAATTAGGCATTACAACTATTTACGTTACCCACGACCAAGTTGAAGCGATGACTTTGGCTGATAAAATTGTCGTACTCAATCGCGGACGAATTCAACAAATCGGCGATCCCCAAAGTATTTATGCAAGTCCTGCTAATCAGATGGTGGCCAGTTTTTTAGGCAGTCCGCCAATGAATATTTTGCCTGCAATTTATCAAAATAATAGTTTTGATGTGAGTGGACAGTTATTAGCAATTCCAGCAGTTGTAAATGAAAAATTACAGTTGCGTCAAGGACACAGTTATGATTTAGGGATTCGTCCAGAACATATAAAAATAAACACTGGCTCAAAACAGGTTGAAGGCCCCGCTACCGATAACAGCACTCAAAATTCAGAATTATTATTAGTTGAAGTGAAAGTTGTAGAACCTTTGGGAAGAGAAACTTTGATTCGTGCTGGTTTACCTGGTTCGGCGGTGATGTTAAATATTCAGGTAGGCGGTGATGTGCGTCTTCGTCCAGGCGATCGCCTTTCTCTACAGCTCGATTTAGATTACTTGTTTGTATTCGATCCCAAAACTGGGGACAGAGTATTATAAGCGCTTCGGAGTGTAAAATATAATTGTTTTGTGTGCGATCGCTGTGACGGGGTGTAGGGGCAATCGCTGTAATTGGTGGCGAGGGATAGGTTAGCGATCACATCCAGAATGAATTATCACATATTTGGGTCTGTTCGCGAAGCATCTCGTAGAGAAGCCCCGTGCTTCACGCAATGCTTTAAAGTAATGAGTAAGGAGTAATGAGTAATGAGTGGATGAAAAATGGGTATTTACTCATTACTTATTACTCATTACTCCAGAATCACCGCACCTTTAGTTCGGTGAAGATGTCAACACACCGCCGTTAATCCAATGTTTGACTGTAACTCTGACCTTGCGTTTGCGATCGCGGTCATTTGTTAATTAAATAGCGAAAATTTGCTGTATCTATTGCTGAGTAAGAACCTTGGCGCGTCCATGCCGATTTATTTTCACCTTTGGCCGCTACACCCCGTTAACTCTTAATTTTCAGGTTACAGCAGTGAGAAGTAGTTTATATCCATAATCAGGATGAAATAATGATTCAATCACTACAAAAACTATTTACCTTTGATGAATATTTAGAGTTTTTAGAAACACAACCGGAAAACATTCGTTATGAATTACACGATGGAGATATTATTCAAATGCCGCCACCATCAGGGAAACACGAGCAAATAGTAGCATTTTTAACAATGATATTAGGGTATGAGTGTCTTCGTCTTAAACTTAATTACGGTATACCTAAAACCGCTACAGTGAAGCCAGAAAAGAAAATGTCAGGATACTATCCTGATGTTTTATTAATTAATTTTTCTAACTTGGGTAATGAACCATTATGGGAGAAACAATCTATTCTTAGTAAACCAGATTCAATTCCATTAGTGATTGAAGTGATCAGTACTAACTGGAGAGATGATTATCATAAAAAGTTTGCCGATTATGAAGAAATGGGTATTCAAGAATATTGGATTGTGGATTATGCTGCTTTGGGTAGCAAGGAATTGATAGGCGACCCCAAACAACCAACAATCACAATTTACTCTTTAAGTGATGAGGGTGAATATCGTGGTAAACAGTTTAGAAGAGACGACCGTATAGAGTCCCCAACATTTCCAGATTTAAATCTAACTGTTGAACAAATTTTTTCAGTGCGTTATTGATAAAAATCTATGTGGCGACGGAGTTTATTTTTTGGTGGTTGGGTGCGAACCTATGATTAGTTGTAAAAAGATAGTTTAAATAAAAATACATAACGTTTTGAATGTTAGTACTTAATATTATAAGTATTGTAAATAGTTTCTTAAACTGCCAGAAATAATCACAATTAACAATTTTTCTTAGCCAAAATCTAAGAAAATAAAAACTGCAATAGAGATTTAATGGATTAGCTGCAAAAACTTATATGACTATTAATCGACGCCATTTCTTGTTTTTACTCACAGCAGGTGCGGGTGCTTTTGCATTAGATGCTTGTGCATTGGCAGAGAAATCTCCTAATGAAAATACTGCAACACCAAATACAACACCAAATATAACAGCAAATACAACAGGGGCTATCCAACTACCGCCTTTACCTTATGCCTACGAAGCCCTAGAACCACACATCGATGCCAAAACGATGCAATTTCACCACGACAAACACCACGCAACTTATGTAAAAAACCTGAATGCAGCCTTAGAAAAACATCCAGAACTCAAAGGTAAAACTGTTGAAGAACTATTGCAGAAACTTGACAAAGTACCACAAGATATCCGTCGAACAGTACGCAATAATGGCGGTGGTCATGTCAACCACTCAATGTTCTGGCAAATTATGAAGCCAAAAGGCGGGGGAGAACCCACAGGAAATATAGCCTCTGCAATTAATCAAAGTTTTGGCTCTTTTGCAGCTTTCAAAAAACAGTTTAACGAAGCTGGTGCTGGTCGTTTCGGTAGTGGTTGGGTTTGGCTAGTACGTAACAAAGATGGTAAGTTAGAAGTGACAACTACAGCTAATCAAGATACTCCCCTAAGTGCAGGTAAATATCCCATCCTGGGTAATGATGTATGGGAACATGCATATTATCTCAATTACCAGAATCGGCGTGCTGATTATTTAGATGCTTGGTGGAACGTGGTTAATTGGGATGAGATTAACAAGCGGTTTGCAGCAGCAAGTAAATTTGCCTGAACACCAGACAACAATTTAGGATTATATAGCAATCCTAAATCATTCGTGAAAAGTTAGATCCCCGACTTCTTTAAGAAGTCGGGGATCTGGACACTGAGAATTTTCACAAATCAGATAGGATTGCTATAGGCGCTTAAAAATTGGCGACAGAATATTGTTTCTGTTGCCAGTTTTTTGATTTTGATAATCCAACAGCCTCTACCCACGTTTTTGTGAGAGTGAAACTGTTACACTCACTGACATCCCGCCCAGAACTGAAGTTCAGGGCTGATAGCGAAAGTCCACTTTCAGCGGACTTGGGCTATGAGACTCGGAATTGATTCCGAGGCGGGATAGAACACACAGCGAGATTCATTGGTTGCGGCAAGACTTGTGTGTACACCGTAGCCAATATATTGGGGGGATTAAGGAGGATCAAGATATGTGCAACTTCACATTAAATTGGTATTACGCATTTAATTTGTACATTTACCTGATGACTTCAGTGAACGACCATCAAGAGTGTTTATATACTTTAGACGCGCATCAGCTTATTCATCTTTTTAAAATTATTGCTTTTAATAATTAGTTTTCTTCAATTATTGCAGGTATTTTTTTTATTTTTTGAGATTTAATATAGCTTGATTTTACGTTAAAAATAAGAATATATCTCAATAAATCTTGTAATTAATCTTACCTGTATAGTGCTAAATTATTTATATTGACAAAATTTATATAAAATTGCAATTTCGGATTTAATCATCACACACAATACATGAAATTTAAAATCTTTCTTTAAATGTCGAATTTAAATTTGATTATAAGGAGGATGTTCTCATGAAGATTAGTTGCAAATTATTAACGGTTGCTTTAACTGTTCCATTGCTTCTGGGAATTGTAAATTTTAAAGCACAAGCTCAAGTTACTAGACAATGGGGTGTAGGTGGCGATATTCCCGTTCCTGGCGATTATGATAATGATGGTAGAACTGATTATGCAGTCTGGCGACCAAGTGATGGTATTTGGTATGTAATTAACAGTTCTACAGGTGTAGCAGTTACTAGACAATGGGGCGTTGGTGGTGATGTTCCTGCACCTGGCAGATACGATAATGACGGTAGAACTGATTATGCAGTTTGGCGACCGAGTAATGGGACTTGGTATGTAATTAACAGTTCTACAGGTGTAGCAGTTACTAGACAATGGGGCGTTGGTGGTGATGTTCCTGCACCTGGCAGATACGATAATGACGGTAGAACTGATTATGCAGTTTGGCGACCGAGTAATGGGACTTGGTATGTAATTAACAGTTCTACAGGTGTAGCAGTTACTAGACAATGGGGCGTTGGTGGTGATGTTCCTGCACCTGGCAGATACGATAATGACGGTAGAACTGATTATGCAGTTTGGCGACCGAGTAATGGGACTTGGTATGTAATTAACAGTTCTACAGGTGTAGCAGTTACCAGACAATGGGGCGTCGGTGGTGATGTTCCCGCCCCTGGCAAATACGATAATGATGGTAGAACTGATTATGCAGTCTGGCGACCAAGTGATGGGACTTGGTATGTAATTAACAGTTCTACAGGTGTAGCAGTTACTAGACAATGGGGCGTTGGTGGTGATATTCCTGCCCCTGGCAATTATGATTTCTCTATTAGGAATGACTTCGCAGTTTGGCGACCGAGTAATGGCACTTGGTATATTTTTGGGAATTAGGGCTAATACTTAGTCTTTTTTCTCGCACTTACCCCTCAAAGAGGCTTTTGAGTCGGTACACCTACAGCACGAGGAAAATTAGCTGGAGTGGTAGCTACCTTACGCAAATACACACAGTGGCGGATGCTGTGACTCAGGGGTGTCGTAAATTGTTTGATTGATTCAATAACGCCACCCAACTGGTTCACAGCATTCTTTAAAGCAGCTGTTTCATCCTTTGTCCAATTACCGCGATAAATTATAGCTAAACCTCCCTGTTTGAGCAGTGGTAGGGTATATTCTGCACAGACAGAGGCTGCTCCTACAGCACGGATCAATGCAATATCATAACCTAGTCGATGTTGGGGGTGCTGACCGATTTCTTCCGCTCTACCAACAAGAGTTTTGGCATTGGTAAGGGCAATTTCACTTAATATATTGTCGATAAAAGTAATTTTTTTCCGAGTGGAATCGAGAAGAGTAATTGGGCAATTAGTTACAGTAATTGCTACGGGAATACCTGGAAAACCTGCACCTGTACCAATATCGATGATAGTAGGGGAAGCAGGGGAGAAATTTCCTGATAACAGGGGTACAATTCCTCGCAGAGAATCCCAAAGATGTTTTTCCCAAAACTCTTGGGGATCAACGATCCGAGTTAAATTGAGTTGGCGATTACCTTCTAGGATTAACTCATAAAGCTTTTGGAATTGCGCTTGTTGTTGAAGAGTGGGTTGCCAATTGAGAGTTTGCTGCCAGATTTCTGCCATTTCAGGCAATTTTTCATTTGTCATTTGTCATTTGTCATTTGGTATGAGACATGGGGCATAGTTTTTCTCTTTGTCCCCTTGTCTCTTTGTCCTCCTGTTCTTTTCTCACACCGTTGGTAGAGGTTCTTTAACTTTAGATTCTAGTGACTTTGGGTCTACTGATTCTAGTTCGCCGTGGTTGAGTGTCCAGCAACGGTCTGCGATCGCTAACAGATCCCCAGCGTCGTGTGTCACTATTAACAATGTCCAATCTTGTTTCAGTTTCGCTAATAAATTTACCAGTTGCCGACGCATTGACCAATCTAAACCAGCTGTGGGTTCATCCAATAACAGCAAATTTGGCTGGCGAATTAATTGCACTGCCAAAGCTAAACGTCGTTGCTGACCACCACTCAAAGCATGAGGGGCAGCGGAAAGCGATAAATGCTCTAATCCCACCTCACTTAGGGCCTGTCTGACTCGTTCTGACCCTAACTCAGGATGTCCTAAACGTAATTCTTCTAAAATTGAACCACCGCAAAAGTGCCGCTCTGGAAACTGAAATACCAACCCGGCTAATTGTTGTAGCTGTTCGGCTATAAGTTCTTGTTCCCGCCAGAAGAGAGCGCCAGTAGTGGGTTCGGCTAGTCCCGACAAAATTTCTAGTAAGGTACTTTTACCGGAACCACTTGGGCCAATAATTAGACCTAGCTGCTGGGGTGCTAATTCTAAATTGATCGATTTGAGAATCGCTGTTGGGCACGCTGTAGGATGATAATTTACATTTCGGAGATAAAGCATTTGTTAAGATTACCAAAAAGTCAGCAAATTACTGATTAGTTACACTGAGAATGTCTGGAAAATTCTGGAAAAACAATTTATAGCGCCTTACCTGGATTAACACCTTAATTTAGCAGCAAGAATTATCCACTTTTTCTCCATTGTGGCAGACTAAGCCTGAAATAATGGCTAGAGCAAGCCTGGAAACATGAAAGATTACCAATATATAAGAAAATTTTGGTTGAAGCAAAGGCAAGTTAACACTTCGACTTCGCTCAGTGTAAAAATTAACCATCTTTGCATTCTAAGTAACACATACAACTATTTCAACCGCAATTATTCTGAGGGTTAAAATGACTAAAAGGTTTTCTTTGCCTCGATTAGTAGCGTCTGCTAAATTCACTACCTTTGCTCAGACTTCTTTTGCAACTGCGATCGCCTTTGGCGTTGCCCCTTGGGCAATCGCACTTAATCTGTCGGTAAATCCCTCCTTGGGTGGCGATCCGTTTCGCAATAGCGAACCTCATCAAATTGGCGACCAAACAGAAGCCGCTTTTAAAGCGATTTTCCAACAGGGCAACTATCCAGCAGCAGATCGTTATTTGGAACAAGCAATATCCAAAGAGCCAAATGAACCTCTAGCTTATGCGATGAAGGCATCTTTGGCATACGGAAATAAGGATTGGGCTAAACTCGACACATACAGTCAGAAAACTCTAGAAACAGGACAAAAACTGATTCCTAGCGATCCATTGCGTGGAAATTTATACACTGCTGTTGGTCATTTTTTAGAAGGTGCAGTAGTTATTACGCGTGAGGGTACTGTCAACGGTGTAGCCCAAGCCTTGGGTAGGCTACGACAAGTTTATGAATATTTAGACAAAGCCGAAGCAATTTCTGCCAACGATCCAGAACTGAATTTAATCAAGGGTTATATGGATTTATTATTGGCGGTTAATTTGCCTTTTGCTAGCCCAGATCAGGCAATTGGACGCTTAGAGCAAAATGCTGCTCCTCAGTATCTAGTGGATCGGGGTATTGCTCTTGCTTACCGGGATTTAAAACGGTATCCACAGGCGCTAGAGTATGTCAACCGAGCGATCAAAACGACATCTGATAATCCAGAAATTTATTATCTTAAAGCCCAAATACTGAAGCGACTGGGGCAAAGAGAAAAAAGCCAGCAGATAATCCAGGAAGCGATCGCTAATTTTGATAAAGCATTGACTAAAAAATCCCAACTCCCAGGCGATTTAGTCAAACAAATTGAGCGTGAACGCAGAAGTGCTGTTAGCTTGAAGAATCCTTAACCCCCATTCCCCACTCCCGTTCGGCTACGCTCACGACAAGCCCACTCCCTACTTTGATATGCTTATTTGCAGAAGAGTACTTGAGATATTAGACCAAAATGGAGATTCAGTTCCGCGAAATTAATCCTTTTGATATGTGGATTTGGCTTAAATTCAGCACAAATCCTTCTGCGCGTGAAAAGCAGTATGTAGAAGAAGTTTTCAATTCCTGGTTTTATTTAGGTAAATTGGGTGCATTTAATGCAGAAAATCTCCAGGTGCAGGATACTGGACTTGATATCAGCTACATGAATTATGATGAACAAGGCTATGATAAAAGCCTATTAGCACTGATGCACAACATTGGTGAGTTTGAATATGAGGGACAGTGGGCGCGTTGTTGGTTTGACTTAGGAACCAGTGATGCGATCGCATTGGATATTTTAATCAACGCTCTCACCCAGCTAAGTCAGGAATATGTCACCATTGAGGAATTGTACATCGGTGGTGAAAATCCAGATTGGCCTATTGAGGATAGTGAAAGTCGTCCTCAGTCTATCTATGATAATTAGTTATAAAAATGAGTAAAGCAGGTGAAATTCGGGTAATAGCCTTGGGGCTAATTCGGAATGGCGATCGCATATTTCTTTCTGAAGGCTACGATCCCGTAAAACAAGAAACATTTTATCGTGCTTTAGGCGGTGGTGTTGAATTTGGCGAAACCAGCCGCGCCGCCTTAGAACGGGAGTTTCAAGAGGAAATTCAAGCAGACTTAACGAATATTAAATATCTCGGTTGTATAGAGAACCTGTTTATATTTAATGGCAGGCAAGGTCATGAAATTATTCAGCTTTATCAATGTGACTTTGCTGATTCCAAATTTTATCAACTGGAAAGTTTAATTTTTTCCGAATCACCACATCATAAACATAGAGCATTCTGGATAGATATCTCTCGCTTGAAATCTGGAGAATTCCGATTAGTACCTGAAGTATTTTTTGAATATTTATAAAACATCTGGAAATTGACTAAGATTGCTTTGCTGTTAATTATTTGGATCTTATTTGAAGACGCGCTATGCCTCACAGGTTTGCTCTTGAACTTGCTCAGGTAAATCGGCAAACCCTTGACGAAACTGAGCGGTGATACGTGACTTCACAATGTATCTGGATCTAATATCATGTCCGCTTGATTGCTTATTAAACCCGAAGAACCCCACCCCGCCAAAGCTGTGCTTTGTCTCCCCTCCCCGCAGGCGGGGAGCAGGGTGGATTAATTGTCGAGAGAGAAAATATAACATAGAAGGATGA
>NZ_JAVRCS010000040.1:0-54234 GCF_034530635.1 Nostoc sp. EspVER01 | reverse complement strand
AAGCACGGGGCTTCTCTACGAGACGCTTCGCGAACAGACCCAAATATGTGGTGAACAACAAAAACCCCAACTTCTTAGAGCTGACTTTTCACGGGATCTGGAAAACCCCTCTCCAAACCTCTCCCCTACAAGGAGAGAGGCTTTGATTTCTCCCCCTCTTCCCTTGTAAGAAAGGGGGCTGGAGGGTTAGGTTTTCCGTTGGCTTTTCCACATGACGTGAAAACTCAGCTTCTTGGAGAAGTCGGGTATCTGAAGCTGCGAATTAGATTCGCCAGATTTTTGTCAATTCTTAAACAACTGGAAACAATATGTTTCCTCAATTTGATAGCTGAATTTTTCCCTTTTACCAACAAGTACTGGCTGAAGCTGAGGTCATTGTTCTTAAATCGCCTGTAAACGCAGCTGTGTATTGATAAGGTGATGCACCATAGCAATTCATGGAATTTGTATTAGTGCCACGAGGAGTCCACCATGACTGAGCTTTCACAGTTAAATTTGCCCCATTCCATGATAGATGATTGACAAGTAAAGAGTTAGTTTGTCCATTATCTGCCTTTTTAGAAGAGAAAAATGTGGCATAATCAACCTGGCCATTAGCTGGATTAATCCGGGCTATCACTGCGGCTTTTGGCCCACCTCCATAACCATAGCTAGGCAACCACCGACCACTGGCAAAACGGCGAAAATCATTACCTGTCTGAGTGCCTGTGGAAGAGTAAATGCCATATAAAACATCATTTCCATTCCAATACAATCCGTAACCTGTACCATCGTCATTTGTTGTCTCGTAATCATTACGACACCATGCTTGTATCCCATTATTAAAGCGGACAGTTACAGGGTTTTTGTTATTTGATAGTTGCTGATAACCAATGTAAATTCTTGCTGTTCCATTAACTACTTTGGGACCATTTTTAGCTGCGATTGTCGCTTCACTATCATTGCAACTGAATGTCACAGCATTGCCAATCGATGTATTGATGGTTTGAGCTAAAACTGGAGCAGTTTTTTGTGTGAGAACTAAGTCACCTACTAAAATTACAGACAAAGAAATGCCCGCAAAATACTTTTGTAATTTGCCAAAATAAATCATGTTATGAATCTGCCGAGACAAGGAACGGAAAACACCGTACCACTATAAACTCTAATCAGTATTTATACAAGCAAATGGCTTGAAAATACTGCTCTGCAAGACTCTCAGCATTACAAAATGTTAGTTATGACTACAAAATGCCCGATCTAATATGCGTGATGATGCATGATAGTAGCTGTATATAATTGTTGTTTATCAAAGAGCATTAGTAAATATAAAAAATTGCAATAGGTTATGCTTTACCATAAACAATTGCAGTAATATAAAAAATAATTTTAATCAGCTAAGTGCCTTTGTTCGTTGCCTACATCCCTTGTAAGAACATTGTTTTCCCTCTGTTTTATGCTTTTATCCGGGCTGTATTAGATAGTTTTAGGATTTTTATCTGATGCTTCTCCAGCAGCAGCTTTCAAGCGGCTCAATCTGCTTTTGCGAATCCGTTCACTCTCGCGAACCCCACCCGCCATTTCATATTCGCTGCTATCTTTGCCATATTTAAAAGCAACCCCTCTTACCATTTTGTCTGTAAGATTACGTAGAGTTTTCTCCATCGCATCAATTTTAGTTTTAGAAGAATCAATTACAGTTAAAGCAGTGTTATAAGCATCAAGCATGGTTCTTAGCTGTTCAATTGCTTGACTCAAGTTTTGCAAATCGCAATCATCACCAAAACTCATATTTGAATCAATTGCTTTTAGTCCAGCGGATCTCAACTCAGCTTTTTCGAGAACACGGGATGTACGTTTTTTACGAGACATCAATATATTCCTTCGAGAGGTTTATAAAGCTACTTTGGCTTACTAAAGCTGTTTTTTGGCTCAGTAAAATTAGTGATAATTATATTTGTTAAGAAAAAACCAATTAATCTGAGTAATTTCTCTTGATTTTCAGTTTCCACCTGTTTTTCTTTGCAATTGCTTTAATGTTGATGATGAATACTTCAATGTTGATGAGAAATATTGCACTATTTATGAAGAACGTTACAATGTTGATGAGAAATATTGCACTATTTATGAAGAACGTTGCAATGTTGATGATGAATATTGCAATGTTGATGAGAAATATTGCAATATTTATGAAGAACGTTGCAATGTTGATGCGAATAACAACCGACATAATCTAGCGGTATACATTCATCACCCAATGTTGAAAATTCTTGCCTCGATAGCCGCTATTAACCCAAATTGTGACATCCTCACCGACCTAAAGGCGCTCTTAAGAAGGAGTAATGAGTAATAAGTAATGAGTAAATACCCATTTTTCATCCACTCATTACTTTAAAGCATTGCGTGAAGCACGGGGCTTCTCTACGAGACGCTTCGCGAACAGACCCAAATATGTGGTGATTAGTTGATAGCAGAGATGCCTACAGCAACGCATACATCAGACATAAAAAGCAAGCTAAAAGTATCGGTATTTACAACAGTCAATCCATGTACTACTGTTAGCTGATATAACTTATACTTTAAGTCCTATAGAGTCTTACGATAATCCTATCTGATAGTATACTAGATTAACAAGAGCGATCGCTAGATGTTATCAACTCCATAGTAACCGCCAAGCAGGAGGAAAAATATTGTCTACAAAGTTTGATATAACTACAGATTAGATATGAATTTTCAAAGGATATTAAGTAAATAATAAGTTAGATAAATATGGGGATAAAAATTAGATGATTGGAGTTGCGATCGCAGGTACTGGATTTGGTCAGAAAGTCCACATTCCCGGATTCCAAGCACATCCTCGCACTGAGGTAGTTGCTGTTTATCACCGAGATATAAATAAAGCCAAAGCTATAGCACAATCCCATAATATCCTCCACGCTTCCGACTCACTTGCAGATATTGTGGCATTACCAGAAGTGCAAGCCGTCAGTATTTCGACGCCGCCCTTTTTGCACTATGAAATGGCAAAAACCGTATTGCAAGCGGGAAAACATTTATTACTAGAAAAACCGACAACTTTAAATGCATTTGAAGCGAAAGAACTTTATCAGTTAGCTAAAGCAAAAAGCGTGATTGCAACTGTAGACTTTGAATTTCGCTTTGTCCCAGCATGGCAATTGTTTGCAGAATTATTGTCAGAAAAGTATGTGGGTGAGTTACGCCTAATTAAAATTGATTGGTTAGGTTCTTCTCGTGCTGATGTTTCACGCCCTTGGAATTGGTATTCTGATAAAGAGAAAGGAGGCGGTGCATTGGGATCTTTGGGTTCTCACGCCTTTGATTATATTCACTGGTTATTTGGGCCAGTGCGGAGATTAAACGCCCATTTAACTACTGCTATTCCTACACGAGTTGATCCGATTAGCGGGAAATCTAAAGCAGTGAATACAGATGATAATTGTATATTAACGCTGGAATTAGCCAATGGTACACCTTGCCAACTTTCTATCAGTGCAGTTGTTCATGCAGCAAGAACCCATTGGGTAGAAGTATATGGCGATCGCGGTACATTAATTGTAGGTAGTGAAAATCAAAAAGATTATATACATGGTTTTCGTGTTTGGGCTTCCCAACCAGGTAAACCTTTGACGGAAATAGAAATACCGAATCGGTTAATTTTCCCCAAAAATTATGCTGATGGGCGCATTTCAGCATTTATCCGCGTAGTAGACCAATGGGTGCAAGGAATTGACCACAATCACGAAATTATACCATCACTACGCGAAGGAATTTATTCTCAGTTGTTGATGGATTTATCTCATGAATCGCATCAAAAATCAAGTTGGTTAGACGTACCTAGCTTAGAAGAATTTCTGAGGAACTAGAAAACAAATGAGCAAAACTCCCCGTATTCGTATCCCGCCGGAAGTCAAAAAATATGTTTTTCAACGCGACCAATATCAATGCCGAAGTTGCGGTAAAACTAATGTAGAAACTAACCTCAGCATCGATCATATTATTCCCCTCGCTCGTGGGGGTCAAAATGATATTAGCAATCTCCAAACTCTCTGTTTTACCTGTAATCAGCAGAAAACAGATAATATCGATCCGCGTTTCCGGCGATATTTTCAGCTTTAGGTTACGATGGGATGAGCTATTAGTTTCTCTCTCATTTCTATGCCTCAAAATCACAATAGCAATTTCCTAATATTTCTCAATATTAGAACTACGCTTTTTTACTTCTTCACTGTCATAGCTATTTTAGTAGTAGCCTTTCCCTGGCTATATGAGATTAAAACGAAAGCTGGGATCGACATATCACCTGGACGCCATGCAGGAACATTTTTTGAAAAACATACCCGTGGAGTCTTCAAGTGTGAGTGGCTTTATCCCTACCATTGCGATCGCTCCCACGTTAGATGAAGAGTGCTGAGTTCCAAGTGCCTCGGCTTAGAGTTGAAAGACCGCCCACAAGGGGCGGGGCTTTTACCGTAGTACGGAAGTACTGAGTACTTCTTAAATTTACTCAGCACTGAGTGGATGAAATTTTGATCCAAAAATTGACCTCGTTCCCAATCTTTAGCTGGCAACGAGGTTTTGACTTAAGTTGAAAACTATAGCAGTCGCCAAAGCCGTTAGGACAGTTTGCGGGAAACGCGTCTTCAACAGCGTACTTTGTGATTTTATTGCTGTCCTAAGCTCCCTGTCCGTTGCTATATATCGGACAGGCGTTTTGCAAATCCCTCACGCCCTCATCCCCTAACCCCTTCTCCCAAAGGAGAAGGGGAATTGAATGTCTAGCCCCCCTCTCACTCACGGATGGGAGAGAGGGCAAAACGTTGACACCAATGTACTGCTGTGCGCCACTACATCTATTTCAGCTGATTTGAGATCGAGCTAACATCAACGGCTAACTTTTTACCTAACTTGAGCAACTGAAGACACTGATTATCTGCTTCATTACCAACGCTAGTAATACACACCGGCGCTATCTGACTTTGCAGACAGCTAAAATATAGTTCCTGCGATCGCTGTAGGGAAATATGAATATTTAGTTGATCCCCGACATCAATCAATCGCTCCAATAGTTGGATATCTGCATTAAAGCTACCATTGGCATCGTGCAACAATTGCCAGAGCGATCGCGCAATTAACTGTTCTAACATTTGCTTGCCGTCAGGAATATTCAGCCGACAACGCAGATGTTTTGCTTCAGTTGCGATCGCCTCTAATTCTAAGATGTGATTCCAACTCTTTTGGGGATCGGCAATCTCTTGTTCAAGCGATCGCAATGTCATCAGACAGCGATGCCCTAAAGCAATATCTGCTGCCACCTGCAATTCTTGGGGTACTGCTAGTTCATCTCGATGAAACGCCATCAGCACACCATAATTATCACGGTAGGCTTGGGTATACAACTGTCCTAAACGTGCCAGTGTTTCCTGACTCAGCAGCCGCATAATCCGGTGGCGTTCTTCAGCAAATAGATTTTGCAAGCTGAAAGCTTCTTCTCCAAATAGCTGCGTCATCGCCAATATCGTATGAGCCGCACTAGCTTGTTTTAGCGCCCCAAACAGCTTTTCTTTTAATTTGCTGTAGTCACGCCGCCCAGTAAATTGTTGAATGCCACAGTGGAAATCCCAGCCTCCCAAATGCAGAACCGCAAATACCAAATGCTCACTTTCCCAAGTAATCTCTGATACCAGCTTTAAATTTCCCACAGCCAGAGTTAGCGATCCCATGCGTTGCAGTTGGTAATCTAGCTCATTAGCAGCATAGCAATAAACCCGCTTCTGGTAACGCTGAGACTGTTTGTCAACAGCATCTTTTCTCGGTGGCGTTTCTGCTGGTTTCTGATTGGTAAACAGCGAAGTAATAGCGTAATGGGCTGCAACTTGCTTAAAGCCAAGTTGGGCAGTTAACACTAGTTGCCGATAAATTTCCGCACCGTGTTTGAACTCGTCTACATTACTGGGGGCTAAACCTAGATGTTTGACGAAGCCTTTTTCCAGCTGCACGCCAGCCACTTCCCCTGCCAATTCCAAAGCACGGGCAGCGTAGCGCAGAATTTGTGTCCCTTCTGGACGGGAAATTTCTTCAAAAAACCAACCGCAACTAGTGAACATTAACAAAGCGTGACGCTGCATTTCTAATAGGCGTAGTGCGTCTACTTGTTCGGCTGCGGTTAGTTTGTGGGTTTGATGACGGGCGAGGAAACGGTTGACATTGGTAGCAGAGCGATCGCGCATTACTTGGATATATTCATCTCGCGCTAGCCAAGGATCGCGAAATAACTGTCTGCCATGTTCCTGATACACCTCAGTTAGCTGATCCCGCAGCCAATTTAGGGCATCCCGCAGGGGACGACGCCATTTCTGATGCCAAACTGAGCCTTCCCCACCGCAACCACAGTCATCCTCCCATCTGCCGACACCGTGGGCGCAACTCCAGGCTGTGACTGACTTTAATTCCACTTCCCAACTGGGAGAATTTAAGCTCAGGTAGTGGGCGAAGTTCGTTACCGTCCAACCCTGTTGGGGAAACTCTTTGGTAAAGGCATAGGCTAAAGTTTTCTCTGTTCCCTTTTTGTGATGCCCAAAGGTTTCCCCATCCGTCGCCACCGAAATTAGCTGTGCTGGACGATGATCCCCACGCACCGCCGAACCAATCCGGCCGGCAAAGTGACTGGAATTATAAACGACATCACTAAAACCCATATCCCGCGATATCGGCCCATCGTAGAAGAAGATATCAATGTAGGGTAATTCTTCTGTACTAGCATCCTTGGGGCTAGTGGCGATTGCACTCAGAGGTGAAGATGAAGTGTCTAATGTGGGCTTCAAATAACAACGATAAGGACGAGTAGAATCAATCTGACTACCGCCGACTTCGATCCATTCAGGATGGGGACGATCTGGAGTGGGGAGGGGACGGCAACGCAGTGCTTGAGATGGTGCCAGGACAATGAAGCGAATACCCTCAGCCACAAGAGCTTCTAGGGTGGCGTAGTCTACAGCAGTTTCCGCTAACCACATTCCTTCGGGATCGCGGCCAAAGCGGGAGCGGAAGTCTTCTTTACCCCAGCGAATTTGGGTATATTTGTCGCGCTCATTCGCCAGAGGCATGATGATGTGATTGTATACTTGCGCGATCGCATTGCCGTGACCATGCAAGCGTTGGCTACTTTTGGCATCCGCCTCTAAAATCCGCTGATAAACTTCCACATCGTAGCGTTCTAGCCACGACATCAGCGTTGGGCCAATATTAAAACTGAAATGTTCGTAATTATTGACGATCCCCACCACTTCACCTTGGTCATTTAAGACTCTGGCAAAGGCGTTTGGACGATAGCATTCCCAATGAATCCGCTCATTCCAGTCATGGAAAGGTGCAGCGCTCGGTTGGCGTTCAATTGCGTCCAGATAAGGGTTTTCCCTTGGTGGCTGGTAAAAATGACCATGCACCGTCACATAAACACCATTAGCCTTGTTCAGGGGATCGGTTTCTTTAGTGTTATTGGGATCTGAATGTAATGTTAACGTTGAGCCAGAGCTAGCTGGCATTTCAGCAGCAGAAGTCATGTATATTTATCCAAAACAAAAAACTTACAGTTGCACCGAAAACATTGTGCATAAACCTTTCTACAATAGTTTTCACACAAAATCCGGTATAAATAACAACTATGATATCCAACTAAATTTTTACAAAGCTGTTTTATTGTAGTGGGAAATCTGCGTTATCGCACAGCCCTTTCCCTGAAGGCTTAAAGTAATTAGCCATTAAACAAAGCCTTAGTTAGGGGTTTTCTCTTCTTAAGCGCCAATCAAAAATTTAATTGTCTTTTAATATATTAAACCCCATTTTTGATGTAATATTTTGGCTCAAATTCATAGTTTTGCAACAAAAGATTACGAGAACTCATTATATCGCAATTTTGCTTTACACAACATCCACAGCGGTGAACGGAAAACAGTACAATCTCTGAATTGTTCTACAGGCGGTTGAGAGTATCCTATGGGAGTGCTGAATCAAAGTGATTGTTAATTCAACACTCCAAATTGAAAACTTAGGATTGCTCGCTGTGAATGATACCCTCAACTTAAGACAACAAATGTCAACCAAAAACATTATTCTTTTCGCTTTACTACTGTTTATCCCGGTTTCTGTAGCAGCCCACTTTCTGGAATGGGGAGAATTGACAGTTTTCATTACAGCTGGATTAGCAATTCTGCCCTTAGCAGCTTGGATGGGTACAGCTACAGAAGAAATTGCTGTCGTAGTTGGGCCATCGCTGGGGGGCTTGTTAAACGCCACATTTGGCAATGCTACAGAATTAATCATTGCCCTAGTAGCCCTGAACGCTGGGTTAATTGATGTAGTCAAAGCTAGTATCACGGGATCGATTATTAGCAACTTACTACTGGTGATGGGTTTTTCCATGCTTTTGGGAGGACTGCGCTACAAAGAACAGACATTTCAGCCAATTGTGGCGCGGGTGAATGCTGCTTCGATGAATTTGGCAGTGATTGCCATTTTGATGCCAACAGCAATGAACTATACTTCTCAAGGAATTAACGAACAAACATTGCAAAATCTGTCTATTGCTGTTGCCGTAGTATTAATCTTGGTTTACGCCCTAACACTGCTATTTTCGATGAAAACCCACTCCTATCTTTATGATGTGGGTGTAGCGGAGACAGAAGAAGAGGAAACTCCTCACGCGAAACCAAATATGATGTTGTGGGTTGGTGTCTTGCTAGTATGCACCTTACTAGTGGCACTTGAGTCAGAAATGTTGGTAGATTCTCTGGAAGTAGCCACATCTCAGCTAGGTTTGACGGCGCTGTTTACAGGGGTGATATTAGTTCCCATCGTCGGTAACGCGGCTGAACACGCCACAGCAGTCACCGTGGCGATGAAAGATAAGATGGATCTTTCCCTTTCGGTAGCTGTGGGATCGAGTATGCAGATTGCCCTATTTGTCGCACCTGTATTGGTAATAGCAGGGCGGATATTAGGTAAACCAATGGATTTGGATTTCAAGCCCTTTGAATTAGTCGCTGTGGTTGTGTCAGTGTTGATTGCCAACAGTATTAGTTCCGATGGTAAGTCCAATTGGCTCGAAGGTACTTTATTATTGGCCGCTTATACAGTGTTGGGGTTCGCCTTCTACTTCCATCCAGTTATGGAAGGTATGGGGTAGTACAGCAAGGCGGAAGTCAGCCCCTTTGGGGAAGTCAAAAGTTCACACTAAGCGGAGTCGAAGTGTCAAAAGTTAAAAGTCAAAAGTTTGTATATCAAGGCTTTTGCAAGTTTTCAAGTGGTGGCTTGATTTCCGCCGTGCTGTACTAGTTAGTAGTGGGACGCCGAGTAGCCCATCGTAGAGATCGCTCATATTTTAACGGATTCGCAAAAGTCTCCACCCTTAACGCCAGTAAAATAAAGAGATATAAGAGCGATCGCCTGTATGAGCTACTGCCTTAATCCCCATTGTCCCAAGCCGGAAAATCCCGATCATGTCAATTTTTGCGTGACTTGTGGTTCCAAGTTACTCCTCAAAGAACGTTACCGTGCTATCAAACCAATCGGACAAGGTGGTTTTGGCAAAACTTTCTTAGCTGTGGATGAGGATAAACCCTCAAAACCACGCTGCGTAATTAAGCAATTTTATCCCCAATCCCAAGGCACTAGCACTCTGGCAAAAGCCGTAGAGTTATTTAACCAAGAAGCAGTGCAGTTAGATGAATTGGGCAAGCATCCCCAAATTCCCGAACTATTGGCATATTTTACCCAAGAAAATCGGCAGTATCTTGTACAAGAATTTATCGACGGGCAAAACTTAGCCCAGGAATTGGCACATAAAGGTGCTTTTAGTGAAACGCAAATCTGGCAACTATTAAACGATTTATTGTCAGTGTTGCAATTTTGCCACGCCAGACACGTCATTCACCGCGATATTAAGCCAGAAAATATTATTCGTGAGAGCAATGTCGAACGCAAACTAGTATTAGTAGATTTTGGTGCGGCTAAATCTGCCACTGGCGCTGCCTTAAATAAAACTGGTACTAGTATTGGGAGTCCAGAATATGTTGCGCCAGAGCAAATGAGAGGTAGGGCTATTTTCGCCAGCGATATTTATAGTTTGGGTGCGACTTGTATTAATTTATTAACAGTGCGATCGCCCTTCGATTCTTATGATACCAACAACGATACTTGGGTATGGCAGCAATACTTGCAAACTCCCGTCAGTAATGAGTTGAGTCGCATTCTCAACAAGATGCTAGCAAGTATCCCAATTCGGCGTTATCAAACAGTAGACGAAGTTCTCAAAGACTTAAATAAATACTCGCCAGCAGCAGCAAAACCAGCAATAGCACTAAAGCCTATCCCTCAATCACCACCAAATTCTCCACCCAATTTTGTATTGAAATCTCCTAGTCAAATTGATCTAGAATTAGAACAAATGAAAACCCAATTTTTGGGTAGTAGCAAACCTCAAACAAATAAAATACAACCACCAAACCCAACGCCTCAGACTACTAGTACAAACAAAATAGATCAAGAATTAGAAGAATTAAAAGCTAAATATCTTGGTAATAATAACCCTTAAAATCAAGAAAAAATAGAGAATCGCTATTATCCTCCTCTCTTTCTCTGCGGTTTATCGCTTTGTGTCTATGTTAAAAAAAGTGGCTCTGAAACTCAGAGCCACTTCTAAATCTGTATTTTGAAACTGACTAACCTTTCACAATATTCTGATACAGATGTGCGAAACCTTACTTCTCGGCTTCAGCAATAGGAACCCATTCAGTGTGGAAACTTCCGGGTTTGTCGAGACGCAGGTAGGTATGTGCGCCAAAGTAGTCGCGTTGTGCTTGAGTTAGGTTTTGAGGCAAGCGATCGCGGCGATAGCTGTCAAAATAATCTAAGGAGGCGCTAAATGCTGGTACTGGAATTCCAACTGTTGCAGCTGTTGCAATCACTTCCCGCCAAGCAGTCTGTCTATCGAGAATTGTCTGCTTAAATTCGGGAGCTAACAACAGGTTAGGTAATGCTGGATTTTCGCTAAAAGCCTTCTTAATCTTATTCAAGAAGCGAGCGCGAATAATACAACCACCTTTCCAAATCCGTGCCATTTCGCCCAGATTCAAATTCCAGTTATATGTTTTTGAAGCTGTGGATAGCAACGCCATCCCTTGAGCATAAGAACAGATTTTTGAGCAATAGAGAGCATCACGTACTTTGTTGATAAAGTCCTTAGTTTGCCCGTCATACTTGATACTGGGGCCTGTGAGGACTTTCGATGCTGCTACCCGCTCCTCTTTAATCGAAGATATAATCCGGGCATTAACTGCTGCTGTAATTGTAGGAATAGAGACTCCTAATTCCAATGCAGTTTGCACAGTCCAGCGTCCAGTTCCCTTTTGACCGGCAGCGTCAACAATCAAATCCACCAGGGGTTGATTTGTGTCTGGGTCAATATATGGGAAAATATTCTTCGTAATCTCGATCAAAAATGAATCGAGTTCATCGGTGGTGTTCCATTCAGCAAACACGTCATGTAGCTGACTGGGGTTTAATCCAGCGACGTTTTTCAGCAAGTCGTAGGCTTCAGCAATTAGCTGCATATCGCCGTACTCAATGCCGTTATGTACCATTTTCACATAGTGGCCAGAACCACCAGGGCCAATATAGGTTACACAAGGGCCATCATCGACTTGGGCAGCAATTTTGTTGAAAATTGGTGATAGAAACTCGTAAGAGCTTGTTGTACCTCCAGGCATCAGAGATGGGCCATTCAACGCCCCTTCTTCACCGCCACTGACACCCATACCAAGATACCGAAGCCCAGTAGGTTCTAATTCCTGAGTGCGGCGTTCCGTATCTTCAAACCAAGAGTTGCCACCGTCGATAATGATATCGCCTTCTTCTAACAAGGGTTTGAGTTGAGCAATCACCGCATCCACTGGCTTACCAGCTTGCACCATTACTAGAATTTTGCGGGGACGTTCCAATAAGGCAACGAATTCTTCTAGAGTAAAGGCGGCTTTGACGTTCCGTCCTGTAGCACGCTGCGCCATAAACGCATCCGTTTTTTCGCGGGAGCGGTTGTAAACTGCAATTGGGAAGCCATTGCGCTCCACGTTGAGAGCGATGTTCTCACCCATAACGGCTAATCCAATCACACCAAAGCTTTGTAGTGTCATAAAAAATTTCTGGCTAACTCTTGCAGATCCTTTACCTATAAGGGTAGTCCGATATTTTCCGTTCTCCCCTAAAGAAGACCTTAAGACTTGATATAAACGACAAAAATCCACAACTAACATGGATAATTAATTTTAAATTGTATCTAAATCAACAATTGACTGACAAAATTTGCAAAATTGAAATAATTAAAGGACGCAGTAAGGAGTAACCAAATAATGCTGGCATTTGTCCTAGCTTTGGTAGTGGGTCTTGGTAGTTTAGCCATTTATATAGCAGCTTTCTTTTTCCCAGAAATCCATCGTAAGAATGACTTTATCTGGAGTGGCGTAGGATTGTTCTACGCTTTAGTTTTATGGGTATTTGCACCACGCATTACTGGAGGTTTGTTGCTGGGTCATGTGGCTAGTGTGGCTCTTTTGGTCTGGTTTGGCTGGCAAACTCTATCATTACGTCGGCAATTGACCCCACAGGCACAACAAACCCAAGTACCCAGTGCTGAGACGGTAAAAACTGGCATTCAAGAACAGGTAAATAAGTTGTCCCTTCAGGAACGGCTGGGCCAGTTGCAAAAAGGTCTGGGTAGCACCTTCAGTGGTGCGAAAGACAAAGTGCAACAGACTGTGAGTAAAAAGACACCCACAACCCCCAAACCTGAAGATATTACTTCTGTACTGTCAGAGAAACCTGCTATTGAGATTATTGACAAAACTATTGTCATCCCAGAACCACCAGCAGAAGAGACAGTTACTACCGACACCGAAGCAAAAACCGAGAGTGTACCAGAAGCGATTCCACCACATCCCCCATCTCCTGAATTGGTGGAAGCAGCGCAACCAGATTTTGAAATTGAGCATAAGCAACCGATTCCCGTAGAAGAAATTGCTCCAGATGCGGTACTCGCTCCCCCAGCGGAAACGCCACCGGAAGCAATACCGCCGAATTAAGCTGGTTGAATGCAGTGAAACCCAACGTTAACCTAATCCTAATATAGTGTTGGGTTTCACTATTTCCATCAGGCTATTTTAGAGCTAATTTCAAACGCTAATTCAGAACGATAGAAGCACACATCAAACGCTAAAAAGAAATTCATGTGTCCTCAAATCAATGGAGCGTTTCTATCTCTTGTCCAAGCAAAAGCTAGCTCTACTGTCGGAAATTGTTCAACATTCGCTATCAACACCAATGGTTTAGAGGGTGTCTGAAAATTTTTTGCATACACCAAACGCTTAGAGATTCCCCTAAATCTAGGGGCTGGGGGTGAGGGCAAAACGTTGTCACCAAGCGGGTTTAGCGTTAAGTTGACACCTATGCACAGCTGCGTGCCCTACTATTCCTCAGAGTTTGCTTCAGCAGTTTGATACGCTTGTAGGAGCCTAGCATGATCGAGAGTAAATCCTACTTGCATCGCTATCTGGGCAAATAAATCAATCTCAGATTGTTGCCAATTACGGGGTTCAGAACACTGATGTGCAATTAACAAGCCAAATAGCTGCTCATCTTTGATAATTGGTGCAACTAAA
Organism: Nostoc sp. EspVER01; assembly: GCF_034530635.1. NCBI lineage: Bacteria > Bacillati > Cyanobacteriota > Cyanophyceae > Nostocales > Nostocaceae > Nostoc > Nostoc sp. EspVER01. The sequence goes on along the minus strand of NZ_JAVRCS010000040.1, from coordinate 40,528 downwards.
TTTGCTTTTACACCAAAAGATTCGAGCAGTTTAATGTGACAATCAGCCAAACTAGACTCATAAATGTTGTTGATTGCGACAACGCGACCAGACTGGTACTTTTCTACATAGCCTTGAGTAAAACAGGGGTCGTGAATTTTAGACCGCAAAACTTTGGGATAACCTGGAAGCACTGATTCAGCAATAATAATTCCGAACCAATTAGCGTAAAAGCTATAAACTAACACTCGGTCAGTAGTCAGTGCTTTGCGAACCTCTTCCACGGTAGTTTTGATGATATCCTCTTCTTTGAGGGATTGGCGAATGCTGCGGATAATATCCACTAGTAACTGACTTCGCATCCTTTCAGCTTCGATTCTTTGCAGGAGTCTTGCATGGTCAAGAGCAAATCCTACTTGCATCGCTATCTGGCCAAATAAATCAATCTCAGATTGTTTCCAATCACGGGGTCTGGAGCATTGATGTGCAATTAACAAGCCAAATAGCTGTTCATCTTTAATAATGGGGGCTACTAGATTTGCTTTCACACCAAAGGATTCGAGCAAGTTAATATGGCAGTCAGCCAAACCAGCTTCATAAATGTTGTTGATTGCGAGAACGCGACCAGACTGATAGTCATCTACATAGCCTTGACCGAAACATGGGTCTTGGATTTCAGCTCGCAAAACTTTTGGGTAAGTGAGAACAACTGATTCAGCAATCACTGTTCCAGACCAATCAGCATCAAAGCTATAAACCATCACTCGGTCGGTACTCAGAGCTTTGCGAACCTCTTCCACAGTGGTTTTGAGGACATCCTCTTCGTTGAGTGATTGGCGAATAATGCCGATAGTATCTGCTAACAACTGACTTTGCACACCCTCAGCCTCGATGCGTTGCAGGAGTCTTGCATGGTCGAGAGCAAACCCGACTTGCATGGCTATCTGAGCAAATAAATCAATCTCAGATTGTTGCCAATCACGGGGTCTGGAACATTGATGTGCAATTAATAAGCCAAATAATTGTTCATCTTTGAGAATAGGGGCAACCAAATTTGCTTTCACAGCAAAGGATCCGAGCAAGTTAATGTGACAATCAGCCAAACCAGCTTCATAAATATTGTTTGTGGCTACAACGCGACCAGACTGATACTTTTCTACATAACCCTGACCAAAACAGATATCTTGAATTTCAGACCGCAAAACTTTGGGATAACCTGGAACCACTGATTCGGCAATTATAATTCCAGACCAATTAGGGTAAAAGCTATAAACCAGCACTCGGTCAGTACTCAATGCCTTACGAACCTCTTCCACCGTCGTTTTGAGGACATCTTCTTCGTTGAGCGATTGGCGAATGCTGCGGGTAATTTCGATAAATACCTGAGCGTTATCTGCCTTGGTATCTACTTGTTGTAGAAGCTTGGCGTAGTCAAGGGCAAATCCTACTTGCATGGCTATCTGAGAGAACAAATCAATCTCAGATTGTTGCCAAAAGCGAAGTCTAGAACATTGATGTGCAATCAATAAACCGAATAGCCGTTTGCTTTTGAGAATAGGTGCTACTAAACTAGATTTGACAGCAAATTGCTCCAGCAACTCAATATCAGCATCACTGAGATCGCCTTGATGGATATTATCAGTAGCATGGATGCTACTATTTTGGTATTTTTCTATATACCCTGCCTCAAATCCAGGCTCAGAGACTGTAACCCCTAATATTTTCGGTAAACCAGGCGCTACTGATTCGGCGATAAAGGTTCCATTATATTTGGAGTCGAAGCAAAAAATGGTGACGCGATCGATGCTTAAAGCTTTACGAATTTCTTCTGAGGTAGTTTTGAGAACATCTTCTTCATTGAATGATTCTCGAACCCAGCGGGTAATTTTGATTAATAGTTGGGAATAATCAGCTTCGGCTTCTTTCTCCTGTATTAAAACCGAAAGTAGGTCTGTAAATAAGGTGATGTTTCTCTCTAACATCACTAATTCATCTTGGCCAGCGATGAAGACTTGAGTAAACTCACTGTCTGGACGTAGCCTCTTTTTAATATTATTAGAGATTGCAGCAACATTGCTGACTCGACTCATAACTCGATTCGTCACAAAAACAGCGATCGCACCTGCTAAAATTGCTGTCACTCCCATACCAGTTAACAAGAGTGACAATTGTCTTTGTAGAGCAAGTTCACTTTCTGGTGAACTTTTTACACTCTCTTGTCTTACTTGCGGAATTTGTGTGTTGATTAAATTAATTCCATAATTGTAAGTAGCTGTTCCAATTGCAACCACAGGGAGGACACTGATACTTAGTGCCCAAACCATTGCTTTAGTCTTTAAACTCCATTTTTGTTGCCAGAGTCTCTTTTGGCGATTTCGTCTTGCTTGGTTTTGAGAAAAAGACTGACTCATAAATGAAACCTGGATTGTTGCAATTGAGAATCAATTAAAGAACCTCACCACCAAATTCTACACAAACCTTATTAAACAAAGACTGGCTTTCAGGAGTATTTTGAGGCACTAATTTTCTAAGTCATGTCCCATAATGCTTTTGTTTCCTTTAAATTCAAAAAAATTGGGTCTGATTAACAGGTTTGTTGACAATCTTATGGCGATCGCTTGGTTAGAATGTCTTATTTTCTCATTAGGAGTTGTGGTTTTCTGGCAAGGCAGGCAAACAATCTTTATTTTTTAACAAGGTTTTACAGACTTCTCGCAGTTGCCTTTACCCGTGGTATCATTTTTGCTTGATTACTGATATTACTTTTCAAGTACATGAGGGACAAAATGCAGGATTAATGCATCAGTTTGTACTTCCTGCCCCTCTGCCCCTCTGCTCCCCTGCTCCCCTGCTTCCATTAGCCTAATCTGCAATCAACTCTACTGCATCTCGTCCATCACAATTTTGTAGGTAAACTTTGACAATTTCTTCTTTAGCTGTAGGCAACTTCTTGCCAATAAAATCTGGGTGAATTGGTAATTCTCGATGGCCTCTGTCTACTAACACAGCTAAACGAATCACTTCTGGCCTACCATAATCGTTGACTGCGTTCAAAGCCGCGCGAATCGTCCGTCCTTTGAAAATCACATCATCCACGAGTACAACCGTTTTCCCGGTAAGATCAAAAGGAATTTCGCTTTTCGTTGGAGTCCGCAATCCAATTTTGTCGAGGTCATCTCGATAAAATGTAATATCCAAAGCGCCGACTGACACTGCTACACCTTCTAGCGTCTCAATTTGACGCGCCAATAATTCGGCTAATAACGCACCCCTGGTATAAATACCAAGAAGTACCAGTTGAGACAAATCACGCGTCCTTTCGACAATTTGAGAAGCAAGACGAGTCAAGGTACGACGGATTTCTTCAGATGAGAGAATTTCAACTACTTTGGCAGACATAGCGAGTCATTAGTTAGGAGTGATGAGTTAAGAGTTAGGAGTTTTTATTCTTAACTCTTAACTCCTAACTCCTAACTCCTAACTTTACATTTTATTTGGGAGCATTAAGAATATTGCGATCGCTATCCCTAACCATAGCAAAAAACAATATCGAGTCAGCTGTAAAGCATTCTGAATAGAAGTTGCAGTAATGGCATAAATAGCATCTCCTAGCAGTGGTTTGGACTTGGCTACCCCCCGATACCAATTTGTACCTCCCATCTGCACACCTAAAAATGCAGCATAGGCGCACTCGCTCCAGCCAGAATTGGGACTAGGATCTTTAATTGCATCCCGACGACAAATTTGCCAAATATGCATCGGTTTACCCGATAGCAGTGCCAGAGTCACAACTGTTAACCGACAAGGTAGCCAAGTCAAATAATCTTCTAACCGGGCACAGAACCATCCTAAATAAGTATAGGGTGCTTCTCGATAGCCCACCATTGAATCAAGGGTACTGCTGGCTTTATATGCTAAAGCTAAGGGAGTTGGCCCCACAACTGGTATAAAGACACCAACAATTGCATAAAAAAGCGGAGCCATTACCCCATCTGTGGCATTTTCTGCAACCGTTTCTAAAACGGCTCGGTAAATTTCTGCTTGTGAGAGGTTTTGGGTATCTCGACCAACGTAATTACTTAAAATCTTTCGAGCCTTCTCCAAATCTCCGACTGTTAAAGGTTGTAAAACAGCCTCCGCTGCTACTCGCAAACTTTTGCCAGCAAAACAACTAGCCAAAAGAATGCTATTTATGGCAATTCCTAAGAGTGGATGAACCCATCTGGCAATTTGAATCATCAAAAAGCCAACAAGACCGCTACCAATTATCAAGATAATACCTAGTACAATTCCAGCTAGGCGTTGTGTTAGAGAATTTTGACACAATTGGAGAAAAAATTTGGTTAGGCGAGAAATTACCCACCCCATAACTTGCACTGGATGAGGCCAATCCCAAGGATCGCCAATTAAATAATCTAAAAATGCTGCAATTATTAAGATATAGATATTATTAGTCATAAGTCGCAAGTCTTGGGTTAGAAGTCAAGGGTCAATATTTTGACTATTGACTCTTGACTAAACCACAAAACTAGCTTCTTCTCCAAGGGAAGCTTGCCGACTCCGAGCATCGTAATAAAGGTCTGCCAGAGTAATACTGTATAAAGCTTCTTTGAGTTTTTGGTTGAGTCTCTGCCAGAGGCTAAACGTTACCCAATCTTCAGCTTGTGTAGGTGCTGGGGTGTGATGAGGTAAATGGCTAGTCTCGCCAACAGCTTCTAAGATTTCTCCTATAGATATTTGTGCAGGCTCTCTTGCCAATTGATATCCGCCGATGCTACCACGAATTGATTTAACTATTGACGCACGACGCATTTCTATTAGTAGTTTTTCGAGGTAAGGAGCTGGAATATCTTGGCGTTTTGCGATCGCTCTCACAGATGCAGGCCCATATCTTGGCTGTAAACTTAAATCTAGCAATGCCTTCACACTATAGTGTCCTCTGGTAGTTAATTTCATTTTGGCAAGCTTTGTTGTTTGTCTTTTGTCTTTGTTGGCACTGCATCTCTCTGAAAAGAAATTCTGATGGTCGGCTTCCGACTCTGAGACTTCTTTAGTTTGTCGTTTCTAAATAACCAATGACTAATTACCATTGACCAATGACTAAGGATCAGTTTTGCTTATCATTCTGTGACTCAGTTCTCATCCTTAAGAAATAGACAACCTTTAGAGCGTTAGTTTAGAAAACTTAAAACTTATATAGTCTAGCAGGAATTCACAAACTATATATATAGTTATCAGCATTGCCAGCATTTTCTAAAATAGATTGTCTTGTCAATATTGGTAATGGCATAACAATTGTGCATCTGAGTGTAATATACTTGGCTAGGTTGAGATAAAAACTAAAGGATTATGTTCCTGTTAGCTCAACCTCAGCTAAAATAAAATCGATTCAAACACTTCAAACATTCATTTTCGACCTAAGTTGATGCCTAAACAGAAAAAAATTGAACCCTTACTCGGCGAAGAACTGCTCAAAAAAGTCAAAGAGCTAGAGAACGAGAGCAAAGAAGACAAAGCTAAGAAGTGCGGCTACTATACCGTTACCAAAAATGGTATAGAACGCGTCAATATGATGAAGTTCTTAAATGCCCTAATTGATGCTGAAGGCATTCAGTTAGACAGTACACCCAGCGCTAATGGCCGTGGTGGACGTAGTGCTAGTTATAGAATTAGTGTGCAATCGAATGGTAACTTACTTATAGGTTCAGCTTATACAAAACAGATGAATCTTAAACCAGGAGATGAGTTTCTGATTACTTTAGGCAAAAAACACATTCGTCTGAGACAGGTAGATCCAGAAGATCGCGAAGGTGATGAAGCCATAGAAGCCACGGCTTAATAAATGGTCATTAGTCAATTCTCCGTTGTCCTTTGTCCGTTGTCATTTGTCCTTTGTGAAAAGCAATGACTACAAACAGTCATTAGTCAAGTGTCATTTGTCCTTTGTGAAAAATAATGACCAATGACTAATGACCAATACTTCTCTACGAGAGGCTACACCCGAAGCGAAGCTATGCCGCAGGCTTTACGATTACGCTCAGTACAAGTGACTAATGACTAATGACTATATCTGTAGTAGGTAAGACTGGTAAATAGTGGCGAAGAGCCTTGCGCGTGACTGCTAAATTACAGGTTAATGCAATTTGCTCTTTTTCTAATAAACCCAAAATGCGATCGGGTTGGTCTCGTGCTACCACTGGTAATTGATGTAAACCTCGAAGACTCATTCGGTCTAAAGCCTCAGATAAAAGTTCATCTTGCCATGCATAGAGAATTTCAGTAGTACAAATGTCTATGAGGGTTTGACTGGATAAATTATCAGGAATTTCAGTTAGAGAATTTGGGTATGTTTGCCAAATAGCAAGGGCACGGTTAATATCTTCCAAAGAAAGTATACCAACTAATTGCTCTGCTTCATCAAATACTAAAGCACTACGGACGCGATCGCGGGTCATTTCTACAGCGGCATCTAATACTCCCAGAGTTGCAGGTAACTTTTTGGGACAGGGATACATGGCATCTTCTACCAAAATTTGCTGCACAATTTCCGCTTGTTCATCTTTCAATTCTGAAAGACCAATTTGTTGTAGATTAGAGTTAGAGTTAAAAGTTGGTTTAATCCTTTCTACTAACCAAACACTTAAACCCACAGCTGCCATCAACGGTAAAACAATTCGATAGTCACGGGTTAATTCAAACAGCATTAAAATAGCCGTTAACGGCGCTCTCACACTAGCAGCTAGCACTGCTGCCATTCCCACCATTGCGTAAGCTGGGGGAGCCGCCATTTGATCGCAAATTGTCGGGAATGCTACGGCTAACATTTTGGCATAAGCCGATCCAAAAGAAGCACCTAAAAACATTGCTGGTGCAAACAAACCACCGATGAAACCACTACCTGCACTAATTGCAGTCATCAATAACTTCACCACCAACAACATCACCAATAAGTAGAGTGGAAACTCCACATCTTGAAGCATTGCTTCTACAGTTTCATAACCGACACCTAGAATTTGCGGAAACTGCAAAGCAACTGCGCCAATAATTGCACCGCCAATAATTGGATGAATCGGGTCAGGAATTCGTCCCAAAAAGGCAAAACCTGGAACTTTCCCAGCAAAGCAAGCTTTTGCTCCCCGAATTGATTGAGTATAAGCCAGAGAAACGAGGCTGGCCCCTAAACCTAAGCCAAGGTAAAGAGGTAATTCCAAAGGACTGCGAACTTGGTAAACAGGTAAATCAAAAGCAGGTTGGGCCCCCAAACCAATTTGGGCAATTAATGCTGCTACCACCGCTGCTAACAGCACCACACTTACAGCAGAAGTAGCGAAAGATGTCGCTCCCATCACTACTTCTAGAGCAAAAAATACTCCAGCGATGGGGGCATTAAATCCCGCAGCAAGTCCCGCCGCAGCGCCAGCACCCAATAGCAAACGTTGTCGTTCTTGAGATACATTGAGGATCACAGAGAACAACATGCCAAAATTTGCGCCAATTTCGACACTCGGCCCTTCTGGCCCCAAAGAAGCACCGCTCCCTAAAGAAACAGATGCGGCCAGCATTTTGCTAACTGGTCGTAGTGGTCGCCTAATCTCTTTTCCCTGAGAGGCGGCGATGAGAGATGAAAGTCCAGGGCCAAAGTCTTGAGTGCGCCAGCGCATCAAGCCAACAATTAATCCGCCAAGGGTGGGAACGCAGGCTAAAGTCCAAGCACCCCAGGCGCCAATTTGACCCATTAAATTTTCCAGCATCAGCTGGTGAACCAACTGGATTAAATAGTGAAAGGTGACTACACCCATACCAGTACCACCGCCAATCAGCATGGCTAAAAACAGCACAACTGTTTCTGGGGATGGCTGAAAACGATTAATTAGGTGAGCTAAACGAGCGGAAGGTGTAGGAAAGGCAGGTTGTTCCGTTACCTTCCTCAGTTGAGTGGGAGGCAAGAGAGTCATTGAGAGGCGGGGTAAATGTAAGAAAAAATTTAAATTTTTATCTGTTACTTATCATTGTGAGCCATTATTTAGCAACCGGACAAGTAGACTTTATTTGCTTAACTTACAAAGCTTTAGCTAAAAATGTCATTGTGCAAAATTTGTGTGGGGAGAATGGTTAAATGAGAGACAATTATTATTTAAGGGTCAGCGATGCCTAAGTTGAGCGTAGCTGCGGCTAGTGGGGTGCGAGTGGGCACCAACACTATTTTTTATAGAGATAACAAAGTTTTTTGGTTGGGTGGAAGTACCTGTAAACATTAATCATGAGTCATCCTTGTTTAAATCTAGCTATACTCGTGTTGCGACTATTGAGGCATCCTTGGTAGTAATAGAATGTATGTATGATTGATGCCTGATATCAGATCGTACATTGATTGACCCCAATTCAATATAGCTATTGTTATAGAGCGAGTAAGTGGACTAGGCGGACGAGGTAAATGAATATACACACTTTTGATAATCATTATGTTACTTGCCCAATTTGCCAAAGAAATGCTACGCCTAAACCAGTTAAAACACGCATGGGCTTGTTTTGCTGTCCCTATTGCCAGGAAAGGCTAGTAGTTTGCCAAAGTGGTCATTATGTCCGCGATCCTTTTACTTGGAGACAATTGATGATGTCTTCGTCGCTACGTCGTCAAAGCCGACCTTTAGCGAGGATTATCAGAGATTTTATTCTACTCAAGCGTCCGATGGTAGCCTTGGCTGTAGGTAGTGCCATTTTCTTTAGTGCGATCGCTTTGACCCAAGAAAAGACAAGTTACGATCGCCAAATCCTTCCCACAACAGAGAAAGTTAATGAACCAGGAAACAAATCCCAGTAAATCGATTACTTTTGTATAAATCAAATTCTACTTTGATTTTTGTAATATTATAACTAAATACTCTGATAAAACCGTGTCTTATTACCCCAAATAGGACACGGTTTTATATTAGACCTGCCTTGAAAATAAGGCAGGAGGCAGATCGCTTTTAGCGTCTCCCCTTCTCCCAAAGGGAGAGGCTAGCGCCAAGGGAGAAGGCAAGAGGAAAAGACATTTTCATTGTTCCTTGTGAGCGCAGCTCATAAAGTCTCTTGCAAAAGTGCTTTTTGCACTCTCGTCGGAAAAGGGAAAAGGTTAAAGCAGGGTGGTTTCATACAAGCAGAGAAAAACTAAAACTGAGTTTCAAAGCCTGGACAAAAAACAAGAACTCAAGACTTATGTATTTTTCTTTTTTCGGATGAAACCATCCTGCCTGTATAACAGTGATATTCGGGATAAAACTGCATTTATCTATTTGAGAAATAATACAAAAACGTCACATAATTCACCAAGGTACTAAGTAATTTTAGTAGTTAAATATAGAAATATTAATTTTGATTTGATAAAAATCAAATTACCGATAAATTACTGACTTTATTGTTAAATATAGAGCTAAAGATGGTAAAAATACCATCAATAATACCACTTTATATCAGTTTAAAAAACCATGTTTAAAAAAATCTTAGCAACAAGTATTGCAACAGTTGGATTAATGATGACTGTTTCAATCTCTGCGGCTCAAGCCAATCCTACTGCAATGACTTGGAGAGTGTTAGGAAGCCCTTTACCGCTTGGCGGCAAAACCTATGTTTTGTTCGGTTCGGATGGTGGCACTAATCCTTATATAGGTGACACTAGTATTAACGAATATCGCTCACTGCTCTGCATTAAAAAGAACCCTCTATTGCCAGCACCATTAGGTCTTCCTCCATCCTACTTAACACCTGGCGGTTCGACCGCAGCTTCTTGGTCTGGCGGTAGTGTGTTGGTGATTCCTAATGTCCAAGGAACGCAATTAACATCTCTAGCAGTTGCAAATAGGATATGCAACGTCGTAGGACAAATTGTTCGTGGTACTTCTGGATATCGGATAGCAGAATTCCATGATGGCACTGGTTTTTTCGCTGGATGGAGTTTTTGGGCAGAAGCCTATGACTACATAAACGGTTTAGCGCAGTCTCCGCCTGCACGCTATTGGGTTTACATCAATAGCACACCTGCGAATCCTTGGCCTTAGAGGTTGTTTGAAAATGCTTCATAGACATAGGAGTGAAAATGTTTGTAGAGACGTAGCAGTGCTATGTCTCTACAAAAGTTTTAGGCAACGAATAATTAATTTCTGAGATGTCTAATGCCCAATCCTCAATACTTCAACAGGCTCAGTACAAGTGCCCAATGCCCCACATTACATTTACAGCCGATTAGTATCTTTTGTGACTAACTTCCAACCTTCAGCTTGGTCAATTAGCTTCATGGACTCTAGTTGAAGATTGTTGAAATCAGATACATTAAGCAGGAAGTAGGGTTGGCCGTTGTAGTGCCAATAATATTCCAGTTCACCAACAGAAGCGGGAATTATGATGCGATCGCTATAATAATCCAACGAGGGACGATGGTAGGGAAAAGATGTGTAAATCTTCCTCGTCGCTGGATTTGCCCTTACAATCATAGCGGCGACTGGTTTAACTGGATAGGCTTCAGATAATTCCCAAACCCAGTAGTTAGATTTCATTAACAGTAGCAGCGAAATATAACTTCCCCAAAACAAAATCTTCAGAAATTGTCCGTCGCCTCGTTCTGCCAATATGGCTGCTAAAGTCATAGTTAAAGCTACTGCGGCAAAAATCAGTTGTAAGTCTGTTTTTGGTGTTGTACCCGAACTGAAATAAATACTACCAGCAGAAGCAGCCACAGCAAGTATTGCCAAACCAGCAACCCAAGCACGGGGATAAGATGAGAGTAAAGGCGAATTTTCCGTTTCTGATAATTGGATACCAAAAGCTAAAGCTAAACTAGGGTAAATCGGGAATAGATACCAGGGAACTTTGGTAATCATGAAGGAAATTACCAGCAGATAAACCCCACTCCACGCCATTACTAGTTTTGCCCAGCTAAGGTTGCGATTTTCCCAGGTTAAGCGGACAGTTTGTGGTAAGAATAATAACCACGGCCATGTGTATTTGAGAAGTTCAATCACATAGTACCAAGGTGGTTCAGAATTACCTTCTACAACTGAGCCAATTCGGCCTAGTGATGGGTTGGCAATACCAATTTGGGCGAAAGTATAACCATAGCGAATTAGTTGGGCACCATACCAACCAGCTACAGGTAGAATGCCGATTAAGATTGCGATCCAGAGATAGTAACAAGTGAGCAGTCGTGGCGTATCCCAAAACAGAAATACAATTGCGATCGCACCGAGTAATACACCTAGCAGTCCTTGAGTTAAACAAATAAACCCAAAGCTAATACCAACACCAAGACAATAGCGTAAATCTCGGCGCGATCGCAACACGCACAACATCATCACCATCAAAAAACTTACCATCGCCCCATCTAACATTGCTAACCGCCCATGACGTACCACGGGTAGCATTGTTAGGTAAATCAAGGCGCTATAAATAGCAGCCCAACGTTGGCGAAATATCTCTCGAGCAATGCAATACAGTAAAGGTACAGATGTTGCTGTTAAAATTGCTCCAGGTAGGCGCGTTGTCAACTCATTTTCGCCTCCTAGAGAATAAGCCCAAGCTATTAGCAAATGCATCAAAGGCGGCTTGTTGTGATATGGTTCGCCTCCTAACGTTGGGTAAAGCCAACGCATTGAACCTGCTGGGGCGTGCCAAATTTCACGAGCAACCTGTGCCACAGTACCTTCATCCCAATCTCGCAGCGGCAACCCTCCCAGATTGATGCTAAACAGTAATACTGCTGCCAACAGCAATACTATTAGCCATACCCAATCAATCCATTTGCCAACCGTGCGATGCTGTTTTTCCAGATGACTCCAAATAAAGCTTCCTTCTTGCATATTCTCTGGTAATCATTTTACTTGCTGGTTTGATTACATAGAGACATCTAGCGAATCTCCCATGTTGCCACCCAGTAACAACGTATGTTCTTAACAATTGCTAGTTTCCAAGATTAACTCAAATTTTTATAATTAGCGCTATTTTTTGAAAAAATTATATTGGTTATTTAAATCACATTTCAGCTAATAAATGATAAAAATAATACAATCAATTATTTATTACCTGTCAGATAGTCCGTAAATAAACTTGTATTTTCTTTTTGAGGTGACGCTTAGTTTAAATTTTATCTATTTACTTTTTATCTGGCTAAGTCAAGAAATTTTATACCTGATTACTACACCAATTAAATGGTATACTGAATACTTAAAAAAATACCATAAAATTTTTTAAATAGTAGTTTGATGAAAAACATAATTATTTATTTTTTAATAAAGCAATTTTAATAATTATTAATTAAAAATCGTCCTTCCTAAAACTGATTTGGCTTTTTTAATTTTAATTAAGCAACTCTTGAATTTAGATATCTATGATCTACAATTTTTTAAGGACTTTCGATAACAATAAATAGCTAAAAATTATTGGAGACTGTCAATGAATTTACCTGTAGTTGTAGATATTACTCTTGGCTTGGTTTTTATTTACTTGATTTTGAGCTTGCTAGCTTCAGAAATTCAGGAACTAATTGCCACATTATTACAATGGAGAGCTAAACATTTAAGAACTTCAATTGAATTACTTTTATCAGGTGGTAGTGAAAGTGAAAAATCAGATATTATTAATGCAATCCATTTGGTACAGAAACTTTATAACGATCCTTTAATTAATACATTGAATCAACAAGCTAAGGGTAAAGTAGAAAAGCATTTCCAGGAAATTACTAAAAAACCTGATAAAATAGTACTAGAAAAACAAAGCGGCCCTTCCTATCTTCCTTCGGAAACATTTTCAATTACTTTATTAGATACCTTAAAAATTCCTGAGCTAATTAATTATGTTAAACATCCTAGTGAAGAAGCAAAAACCAATTTGCAGATGATAATAGCCTCTTATAAAGAACTTAAAAAAGGTATTAATAGTCCAAATAGTGCAAGTTACACAAAAATTCAAGAAATTTATGGAGAAATTGACCAGAAATTTATAGATTTTGTTAATAAAGAGTTACCTGATGAAGTCCCTGATAGTTTAATTAAGAGTCTTAGTGTAATTGCTCAACGTAGCAGGATAAAGATTGGCGATCTTACAGAGGAAGTAAATCAATTTAAAAATGAAGTAGAAACATGGTTTGATCGCTCGATGGATCGAGCAAGCGGTGTTTATAAGCGCAATGCCAAAGGAGTTGCTATTTTAATTGGAATATTAGTTGCCTTTTTAACTAATACTGATACATTTCACTTGGTTAAAAGACTGTCGCAGGATTCGGTTATCCGCTCTACCATTACTCAAAGTGCAAGTCAACGAATCGATTATATTAACGATCAAGAAGCTAGAAAGGAGATTGAAAAGCTATTAGGAAATGCTTCTATACCGATTGGATGGCAAAATATTAATCAACAGTTTGAGTTATTAGATACAACGAAATCGAATATAGTTTACATCAGAATTTCACAGGTTTTTAAATTAATTTGCGGTTGGATAGTGAGTGGTTTTGCTATTGCTATGGGTGCGCCTTTTTGGTTTGATATCCTGAATAAAGTTATCAATGTGCGGAATGCAGGGCCAAAACCTGTTGCGTATACTAAGGATCAACCGTCTCAAAAATAGTGTTTCAATTAAATCAAAAAATAAAAATAACTTGGAGTTTTAATTCTTTATTCTGACAAACAATCTCAATTTGCCTAATAAATTCTCGAAAGTAAAATCTTCGTTCTGTTTCCGACAAATCTAACCAAAATTGTGGTATTGAAACAGCTTGAGCAACAGAACGCAAGTTAACTGGCGGGAGAATTGCCAACTTTGCTTCGAGTGCAGAAATTTCTGTGCGGAGTTTGTAAGCCCTTAACTTTGCTGTTTCATCATCTAAAATTCCAGTTTCAATTAAAGCGGGTAACTGAGCAAGTATTTCTTGCTGACGAGCGATCGCTTGCCCTAAACTATTCTTGAATGCATCCAATTGAGGAAAATTCATCCCTGCTACCGCCAGAGGTAAATCACGGCAAACCCTTTCAATTGTATGTTCCAACACCTCTTGGTAGGGAATCGCCTTACACTTGGGGCTTTGAGGACAGCTAGTGGAACGTAAATAAAGATACTCCTTATCTTGGTTGCGTTGGGTAACACGGGTAACTGTCAGATGCGACTGACACTCAGCACAGACAACCAACCCAGCCAGAGAACGCGGTGCGCTAGCAGTTCGGGATGGTAAACGGCTGTTACGGCGTAAAAGTCGGTCAACTTGGGCTGCTTCTTCCTTAGAAATTATCGGAATATGGGTATTGGAGATAATTTCACCATTTTGGTAAGCTGTATTGCCGCGATAGACTGGATTAGTCAGCCAGCGTCTTCCTGTGGTGACAGAGATTTTCTTGCCGTATTTTTTCGCCAAGTAACGGACTGAACCTCGCAGGGAACCATAGAGTAAAAAGTGTTCAAAAAAATCTTTGACAACTGGTGATGTACTGCGATCAATGGTATATTTTGCCTTACCTCTGCGATAGCCGTAGGGAACTTTGCCGGGTGGCGGTGCAATCTCAAGACGATTACGGGCGTGTCCTTGGCGGATGCGGCGGCTACGTTGCTGACGTTGGATTGCGTGTAGTAAATTCAGCAAGTCAGCGCCCAGAGGGTAATTTTCAGAAGTGTAGGGTTGTTCAGTGGCGATTACTGCGATTCCCATGACTTCAAGTTGATTGAGCCGATCGCTAATTTCCTCTACAGTATCCCCCAATTCTTCCAACCGACGAATCAGGAGATAATCTGCTGGTTCAGTTTGGCAATCAGTAAATAATTGTTGTAATTGCGATCGCCCAGAGGATTTTTGCTTGCCTAAATCTTCATAAATCCGATCCACCTCCCATCCCCAATCTGCTTGATCGGGAGAGGATTCTAATAGCGGATCGGTGTAAGAGTAGGCAATTATTTTCAAAGGTTTAGCGCAGTATCACAAAGAAATGATATCAGTTGTAACTACTAGCTTGACGACAAAACATCAAGTGATACTGTCCGCCTAGTGCCATGAGTTCGTCATGAGTGCCTACTTCGATAATTTGACCATGTTCTAGTACTACTACTCGATCTGCTAGTTTTGCCAAAGCGAGGCGATGGCTAACTACAACGGCTATTCTACCCTTCGCTAAGTTACGCAAAATATTGTAAATCTCATGTTCTGTTTTCGGATCGAGGTTCGCCGTTGGTTCATCAAGGATGACTAATTCAGCCGGAGAGAGTCGCAGCAAAGCACGAGCGATCGCTAATCTTTGCCATTGTCCCCCTGATAGATCGATACCTCCTTCTAGCTGTTTCCCTAACAGGGTTTCTAAGCCTTGATCGAGATTTTGAATTACTTTAGCCAAACCAGCCTCAGCGATCGCTTCCGTGATGGCGGCGTCATCCTGCATTTTAGGCAAATCCCCAAAGGCAACATTCTCGCGCACGGTAGTCGGAAAACGAGCGTAATCTTGCATGACTACATCAATCCGCGATCGCAATTGTTCTAATGGGAGCGATCGTAAATCTTGCCCATTCCAAATAATCGCACCTTGGCTAGGATCGTAAAGGCGACATAATAGCTTTGCTAATGTAGTCTTGCCAGCACCATTCTCACCCACAAGTACAATCATCTCGTTGGGGTGAATCGTCAGGTTGATGTTTTTCAGAATTGGCTGATTGCTATTGGGATAGGTAAAGGATAGATTTTTGATGTCAATACCTGTTTGCGATGCTTCATACTCAGTTGCATTCACATCTGATAAAGCTTGCCGATAATCAGATGAATTATTCCCATTTTTTTGAAATTTCCGATTGTTAACAGCCGATTCCCTGACTTTTCCTGATACATTTGTTACTGACTTTGATTGAGAACCGGACAACTGTGGCTCTAACTCCAAAAGCTGGAAAATAGGTGTTGTTGCCAGTGCAATATTATACAACTCTGACCCGCCAGACATCAGATTCTCCAAACTCCGATGCACTTCCAAAATTACCCCAGTGTAAAGCGCCAAATCCCCCAAAGTATGGGTTCCACCGATCACTCCCTGGACTACGTATACGTATGGCAACGCCAAACCAAAACCACTCAATAAAGACCAGCCAATAACGCCTGTTGTCCCCCGACGGCGGATTTGTTGCATTGCCCGAAAAATAGTCCGGTAAAGCCCGTGCCAGCGTTCTAATAATAAGGTTTGCAAGCTAAATAAGCGTATTTCTTTGGCGTATGTCTCTCCGGTTAAAACCGTTTTATATAAGTTCATTTCACGAAGAACACTCGCTTGGGTTCTTTCTACTCCCCAAACTTGCTTACGGTATTTCATCTGCACATACATCACAGGGGTAACGCAGCTAAACAAAATTAGCGGTACCCACCAAGCAAGAGACACCAAAAGCAGTATGGCTGGAATGAAGATAAAAACTCCCTCTAACATCGTCACAAGCCTCATACAAAGCTCTGGAAGCCGTTGCACTCCCTTTTCGGTCAACTGCACCAAATTGAGCAAATCGGGTGTTTCAAACAGGGCAATATCTTCAAAAGTGGCAACCTTCTCAATTACTTGTCCTTGGACAAAACCGGAAATGCGGTCGCGCAGTGAAGTATATACAAAGGGATTGATGTTAGCGATCGCATCACTGACCAAATTTACCAACAGTGAACCGGCAATACTGTACAGTAGCAGCGGTTGCGAAAGTATCAGGGCGATGGCATTCTGCGTTGTCCCTGTACTCAATAAGCGGGTAATTTCATCAATGATCGTTTTGTTGAGCCAAATGGCGATCGCTGGGCCTGCACCACCCATTAATGTCAGTATTGTTACATAGCGTAGCTCCTTTGGAACTACCTGTATCACTGTTACTACACTCCGGCGAAATGCTTGGAATGGAGAAATTTCAATTATTTGCATATATTTTAAAGTAGCAAATAATAGCAAAATTCCCAGACAGACGTTGTGATCTCAATTCAACTCGTAGAGAAGTGCGGGCTACGCCTAAGCACTATTTTTCCCGACTCATACAAGAAGTCTATTTTCTTGGTTTGATGCCCAAGTACATTTGCAATATGCACCGGAAGAATTTGAGTGTCCAGTGGCACTTGGGTATGAAAAGTAATTATTGATACTGTATTTAGCTATAACAAATCTAAAAATATTTCCAAGTATATACGAGCCTGCTTTCAAATCTTAGCTAGTGCAGAACGCTTAACTGACCGATTTGGTTTTTCTGAGCAAGGTAAACGCTCATATCAGACCATTTCTTAACAAGTGTACTTACGTAAAATCTGCGTTTATTACATAGATACATTGAAGTTAAAGTAAAAATAAATCACAGTAAATTAGCTGGTTACAATTTAGCGTTAGCCTCAATACGATATAACACAATACACCTAAAGTATTGATGTAGAGAAGCTATTTATCACATCTTCAAAGACCAATTATCCTTCAATTAACTGTATTGCGATAAACAAGTTATGCATTGTTTGCTATTCAAATAGTGAGTGGATTTTATGCCAATGAATATCAAAAAAACTTTGGAAATTTAGCAACCAAAGATGTGGCAGATTATCCTTTCTAGAGCAAAGCAAGAAATTTATTTCCGCTCTAATATTAAACATTGAAAATCGGTACGATTAAAAATGCAACAATTACTAGCATTGATTGAACATAAAAAACAAGAATATGCTCAATTACCTTTGTTTAATTTCATGCGAGACAAGAGTATAAATGCCAGACAAAGATTAGCTTGGGCACCATGCGCCGCCCATTTTATTATGAATTTTGGCGAACTGAATAAGTGTTTTTTACGAGTAGAACCCACAAAGGATCCAATTCAGGCACTAATTAACAAG
The DNA here is from genome assembly GCF_034530635.1 of Nostoc sp. EspVER01. Taxonomy (NCBI): domain Bacteria; kingdom Bacillati; phylum Cyanobacteriota; class Cyanophyceae; order Nostocales; family Nostocaceae; genus Nostoc; species Nostoc sp. EspVER01. The sequence continues at coordinate 22,725 of NZ_JAVRCS010000040.1, read as the reverse complement.
CATACTTATGAAGATGACCATCATTGGCTGTGGTTTTTGGAAGATTTGAAGAACCTAGAACTTGATAAATCATTGAATTTTAGTGATGCCTTAAAATTTCTTTGGAGTGAAGAAACTAAGAATGCTCGCTGGCTAAACTATCAGCTCTATCGATATACTTCAAACGCTACTCCCATTCAGAAAATTGTAATTATTGAAGTTCTCGAAGCGACTGGAAACATCATGTTTTCAGTTGCGGCAGAGGTTGGTACAGAAATTAAAGCCATTACCCAAAAACCATGCCGATATTTTGCCGATTTTCACCTGAATGTTGAAACTGGTCACATCACGGGTACATCTGGAATAGAGCAATATTTACAAGACATTCAACTATCAGAAGAAAGTCAGCAAGAAGCCTTTGAATTAGTTGAGAACTTATTTACAGTTTTCACACAATTTACAAATGAGCTTTTGGTATATGCTAAAACCCATCAAATCAAGCAAGAATTAAAAGCTGCATAAATTCTTGAACAAGTTTTTTGTAATTGATTTCCCTACTTAACTTTAGACTTCAAGAGGAACTTTTGTTATGTCACAGAATGTACAGGATGTACAAAATATTGTAATTGTTGGTGGTGGTTCAGCCGGTTGGATGACGGCAGCTTATTTGAGTAAAGCACTAGATAAAAATATTAATATTACTCTAGTGGAATCATCTAATATCACCAAAATTGGAGTTGGAGAAGCAACTTTTAGTACCATCAAAGTATTCTTTGATTTTCTTGGGCTACAAGAATATGAATGGATGCCAAAGTGTAATGCCACATATAAAATGGCAATTAAGTTTGTCAACTGGAATGCGAAGGGGCAACACTTCTACCATCCCTTCCAGAGATATGAGGTAATTGATGGCTTTGATATCTCGGAATGGTGGCTGAAAATGAAGAAAGATCAAGAAGCATTTGATTATGCTTGCTTTCTAATTCCTTGGCTGTGCGACCATAAACTGTCGCCAAAGTATTTAGATGGTAAGGTCTTTGATCGCAAAGTTCAAAATGAATTTTCTCAAGATCGTATTGTCAAGAAAAATATCCTGGATAAGTTAAAGATTCAGTACCCCTATGCCTATCATTTTGATGCGAATCTACTGGCAAGATTCATGAAAGATTATGCAATGGAAAGGGGAGTGAAGCAAATTGTTGATGATGTGGTAGATATTAAGTTAACTGAGGATGGGAGCATAGATAGTCTCACAACCCAAGAGCATGGTATTCTCAGTGGCGATCTTTTTATTGACTGTACTGGTTTCCGTGGTCTTTTAATCAACAAAGCCCTTGGTGAGCCATTTATTTCTTATTCAGATTCCCTATTGTGCGATCGCGCGATCGCCATGCAGATACCAACTGATATCAAAAAAGATGGTATCAACCCTTACACTACCTCAACTGCACTTTCCTCTGGTTGGGTCTGGAATATACCTTTGTATGGCAGAAATGGTACTGGGTATGTTTATTCGAGTGCATTCATTTCTGCTGAGGACGCAGAACAGGAATTACGCCAGCATTTGGGAGTTGTTGCTGATAATCGTCAAGCCTCTCATATCCAGATGCGGATTGGACGTAACAGAAACTCATGGGTGAAAAACTGTGTAGCAATTGGTCTTTCCAGTGGATTTGTGGAACCGCTAGAATCTACTGGCATCTTCTTTATTCAACATGGAATTGAAGAGTTAGTTAGCCACTTTCCCAGCAAATCTTTCAATCAAGAGTTAATTCACAGCTATAACAAAGTTGTCGCTGACTGCATAGATGGTGTGCGAGAATTTTTGACACTTCATTACTATGCTAGCGATCGCACCGACACAGAATTCTGGAAAGCAACTAAGAACAATATCAAAGTTCCAGAAGAACTACAGGAAAAATTACGATTATGGAAAAATAGACTGCCAAGCAACAAGACTATCAACCCGAAATACCACGGCTTCGAGTCTTACTCTTATTCGGTAATGTTGCTGGGGCTAAATTACATGCCTGAAAGCAGTCTTCCCATTTTAGAACATATCGGAAATGACAACGCCGAGGCTGCATTTTTGGAAATTAGGGAAAGAGCCAATTACCTAACTTCAACTTTACCGTCTCAGTATGAATACTTAACTCATGTGATGAAGTCACAAGAACAGTCAGAGTATCTGAGTGTGGTTAGCGATCGCTCACATCAGATTCCTGCACTAATTTCATAATTTAGGAGAACCCAAGATGACGGTGAAACAAGTATGTGTGATTGGGGCTGGAGTCAGCGGATTAGTCTCAGCGAAGACGTTTATTGAAGAAGGTTACGAAGTGACATTGTTCGAGAAACGGCAGGGACTTGGTGGTGTGTGGGAAAGATCGAGGGCTTACCCAGGACTGTCAATTCAAAATCCCAGAGACACCTATGCTTTCTCAGACTTTCCTATGCCTGCCTCTTATCCCGAATGGCCTTCAGGAGAGCAAATATGCGCTTACCTTGAATCCTATGCCCAACACTTTGGTGTCACAGAAAAAATTCAGTTCGGTGCGAATGTCACCAAAGTGGAGCGCAAATCAGGAAATACTCCTGGATGGGTAGTTAGTGTCAGCTTTCAAGAAAATGGTCAGGAGATCGGAAAACAAAATTACGAGTTCGACTTTGTAATTGTGTGCAATGGCACTTATGATATTCCCTACATTCCTAACTTGCCGGGGATGGAAGAGTTCATTGCCGCCGGAGGGCAGGTAATACATACTAACAACTTTAATGACGGCTCTGTAATTGAGGGCAAGCGAGTGGTTGTTGTCGGTTTTGGCAAGTCAGCCACCGATTTAGCGAATCTCGCAGCTAGCAAGGCCAAGGAATGTACCCTTGTGTTCCGTCAAGCGCTGTGGAAAGTTCCCAACTTCTTTCTCGGTCTGTTGAACATCAAGTATATTTTCCTGACTCGGTTTGCAGAAACTTGGATGCCCTACCATAAACTTCAAGGATGGGAAAAGTGGCTGCATAGTTTTGGCAAGCCACTAGTGTGGGCATTCTGGCGGCTAAATGAGACTATGCTGCGCTTACAGTTTCCCCTTGATGCTTGTGGAATGGTGCCCAAACAACCGATGAACAAATTGATTGGTTGTAGTATTGGCTTAGTACCTAAAGGCTTTTTTGAGCATGTACGCGCGGGTAAAATTCGTGCTGTGAAGACAAAGATCAACAAGTTTTTTGCTAGTGGCGTCGAATTGGATAACGGCGAACGAATACAGGCAGATGTTGTTGTCTTTGGCACAGGTTTTCTTCAGGATATCCCCTTTTTAGAAGAGAAGTACCGCAGACACGTCTTTGATGAAGAAGGCACTATCCATCTTTACCGCCATCTGATTCACCCTCATGTTCCCCAAATGGGTTTTGTTGGTTATAACTATACTTTTTGTGCCCAGTTATCAGCAGAAATTGGTGCTAGGTGGTTATCAGAGTATGCCAAAGGAAATTTACCTTTACCATCCCCGCAACAGATGCTAGAGGATGTAACAGTAGAGTTGGAATGGAGGAAGAAAGATAGACCTTATGCTTTCGTCAGTGGAGCATGTGTAACTCCTTTTACATTCCATTACATTGATGAGTTGCTTCAAGATATGGGTTTGAGTAGCCGCCGTCAAGCAGGGAACTTGGTTGGGGAGTTTTTGATGCCAATAGATCCATCTGCTTACAAGCATTTGGGTAAGGAATTACAAGCAAAACAAAAACAACATCCATCTCTCAATGATTTGGCGATCGCCTCCGGCGGGGCTATGCCCATCGCGGCAAATGTAGAGGTAACAAGCGTTCGTTGATATCTCCCAAATAAAGTTCGGTGAGGTTCTCACCCGAACCCTATGCTAAATTTACGTGAGTCTCCAACAAAGACTCACGTAAATTTTCCAGTATCGTTAGCTTGTCTTATTGTTGCAGTGGAATCTCAATCACAAACTCAGTCCCCTCTCCCAGAGTGGATTCACAGCTTAACTGACCCTTGTGTTTGTCTACTACCACTTGATAGCTAATTGATAACCCCAACCCCGTACCACTTCCTACTGCCTTAGTGGTAAAAAATGGATCAAATATTTTCTGCTGCACCTGTGCAGTCATCCCATAACCGTTATCAGCAATCCGAATCTTCAACGTGTTTACTTCTCCTAATTCAGTACGAATACGAATCTGAGGATTTTTCCTTGGAGAATCTTCTCCATTGTTGTAATCCTCTAAAGCATCGATCGCATTACTTAAAATATTCATAAACACTTGGTTGAGTTGACCAGCATAGCAAAGAACATCCGGCAGTTGTGCGTATTCTTTAAAGACCTCAATCTCTAAGCGATCGCTCTTTTCCTTGAGTCGGTGCTGCAAAATCATTAGAGTACTATCGATGCCTTCATGGATATTGACAGGCTTCATTTCCGATTCATCTAGACGAGAGAAGTTACGTAAGCTCAGAATAATGTTTCGGATACGAGAACTTCCCACCTTCATCGAGTCGAGAACCCTTGGAAGGTCTTCTGTCAGGAATTCTACATCCATTTCCTCGATTTTTTGCTCTACTATTGCTGAGGGATGGGGATATTGTTGCTGATAGATATTAATCAAATCTAGCAATTGTTGAACATAGTCACTAGCGTGAGTAATATTACCATGAATAAAATTGATAGGGTTATTAATTTCATGGGCAATTCCCGCCACCATTTGCCCTAATGAAGACATTTTTTCGCTTTGGATTAATTTACTTTGGGTACTTTGTAATTCTTCTAGGGCTTCTTGCAAATGCTGATTTTTTTCGTTAAGTTCTGCTGTTCTTACTACCACCCTTTCCTCTAATATATGACTGTACTTCTCCAATTGCTCATTCGCTTCAGCCAAATTATTGTAGAGAATGGCATTTTCTAAAGAGATTGCAGCTTGGATAGTTAAGAGCTTGAGAACTTCTAAGCGATCGCGTGTAAATGCTCCTGTCGTTAAATTATTTTCTAGATAAATCAGTCCCAGCAATTTGCCCTGGTTAAGCATCGGAATACATAATATGCTCTTTGGCTCCTCACGGTTAATATAACGATCTACTGCAAAAGAAGCTTTCGCTTTAATGTCATCAATTACTAATATTTCTTGGGTTCGTTTGACATAATTAATCAAAGAGATAGGAACACAATCACTAGATTCTAAAGGAATAGATAAAAACTCTGTGTGAGTATCTCTAAAAGTAGAACCAGGACTAATTGCGGCAACAGTTAAGTCTAAGTTATTAACTTCACTCAATATCAGCACACATTTTGAAGCCCCTGCATTTTCCATGACAACTTCCATTAAAGTAGAAAGAAGTGCCTCCAGTTCAATCTCTCCAGACACTGCTTGAGAAGCTTTAATCACAGTTCCCAAATCTAACATATCTGAAATACTAGTGTTGGAGCCAATCACAGTTTCATTCGTAATCAGAGTAGATTTATTGCTCAGTGTAGATAGGTGTAGACTCAGTTCAGGTAGATTTTTTTCACTGCAAGAATAGCTAGTTTCTTCTTGCTGAATCATCGGCAGAAGTAATTCGGAATAGCGTTTTTGCAAGTCGTAAACTTTCGCTAATGCTCCCCAACGAACATAGCAATAGTAGGCATCAGTGAGATAGAATTGGGCAATTCTTTGTTTACCCCATTTGAGATAAAATATAGCTGCTAATTCGCAAGCAAGAGCTTCTTCGTTAATGTAATCATTTTCTTTGGCAAGAGAAATAGCTTTCTCATAATTATCTATCGCTTCAAGATATTGACCAAGAACTCGATGCCGTTCTGCCTCTACTAAATAAAATTTATGTAAGTGGTTCATGGGAGCCTGATCTCCCCAATTTTGCATTTTTTTCTGATTTTCTGTCACTCTATGCAGGATTTCTTTTTGTTCAAATTCATCGAAATCAGCATATACTGCTAGATGCGTTAATGAATCATAGAAATAAAATTGAGCAGTAACAAACATGCCGACACCAGCATATAAGTACTTTTCTGCCATGACAGTATTTTTAAGAGCTGGAGAGTAATCAGCCAACAGATAACATACCTGAAGTTTGCAGAAATATAGGAAAAACAGTGCGACTCCATCTTTAGCTTTCAGATGAAGTGGTAGCATTTTCTCTTCATCATAAGCTGTACCAATTAAACTCTGCGGATTTTGAACATCTCCTAGCAGATTCAAGATTGTTTGCCGAAATATTTCATTCCAATAAAATACTCTTTCTTGCTTTATTTGCCTAATGGTCTTGCTATATACTTCTATATCTTGTTCAAGTTTTATTAGTTCATGACCTGTGAAGTATGCATGTTGAGAGTAACCATAAAGAGCATAAGCTGCAAATTCCATATCTCCTACTTCGAGATTAGTCGTATAAGACTCAAGTAAGGGTTTCAATGTTTGCTTTAGATGCTCTTTCCAATGTCTGACAAGGTGATTAAATGTTTCCATAACCTTGCCAGTTACTTCTTTTGTTTTAAAATTAGGCAACAAACTATCAGCTAGTTTCCCAAATTTATATCCAGAATCAATATCTCCTATTACCCCACACAACATTACTCCATACATCACATACGCAAAAGCAGACAAAGGAGAATTACCAAATTTGATCGATAAATTGATCTGTTTCAGAATAATAAACAGTAATAATTCCGGCGCAACTGTATAAGCAAGACCAATTGAACTAGATAGAATACGCATGATTATCAGTGGTTGCGCTTCTGTAATTTCCGGCAGTTCAATTAAGTCTTGAATAGACCTATTAGCCAACTTTGCAGATGTTGTCTCTATTGCTAACTGAATATCTGATTGGCTAGGATTTGTAGGGAACTCTACTCCTAAAGTTTTCAAAAATGTTTTTGCAATATGGACAGCTTCTAGTTCTTTTCCTTGTGCGCCATAAGACTGTATTTTAACTTCATAAGCTTTCACTTTATCTAGTGAAGTTTTCGCTTTTAGCAACACAACCTGGACAAATTTTTCTGTATCTTCAAAGTCACCACTGAGATATGCCGCTTCTGTTGCCGTATTATACAAAGCTAAGGTAAGATCGTATTTAGTATCCCAACTATCATCTGCTAGTAGCTCAATTCCAATAGTTAAATACTTCAGTGCCGATGAATAAGCTGTTGATACTAAAGCTTTACGTCCAGCCATCAGACTCATTTCAGCTAACTCATTACGTTTAGCTTGATGGGTAACAAATTCGGCTGCAATATTGAAATGATTGACAAGCTCAAAAATATTTTCTTCCCGTTCGGCAACTGTTGTGTTGTTCAAGAGAAGCAGTCCAATTTTTAAGTGTATTTGCTTGATTTGGTCTTTGGGAATTAGAGAATAGGCTGCTTGCTGAACTCTGTCATGTACGAATTTATATTTTGGTAGTTGGGCATTAGTAAGTGATAAATTTTCCGATTCTCTAGTTGAAAAGCTTAATAGTTGTCTGTCATTTTCTGGTGTAAAATTATAACCATCTTTCTGAGGTATAATCAGTCCTTCAAGTAATGCTTGCCATAAGTCAGATGCAGTATCTATTAAAGATTTTTCATTAACAAGTGATAATGTTTTTAAGTCAAACTCATTACCAATACATGCAGATATTTTCAAGACATTTTGTACATTTTGGGGCAATTTTCCTATTTGTATGCCCATAAACTCTACAACATCATCTGTAAGAGATAAGGTTTTAATTTTGGTAATATCGTACTTCCAATGACCTGCATCAAAATCTAATTCAATTAGTCCATCATCATATAATAGTTTGATAAATTGGGATGCAAAAAATGGGTTCCCTTTCGTTTTGAAAAACACCATTTGAGTCAGAGGTACAGCAATGGTTTCTGGACAACGTAGTGTATCAGCAATCATCTGATTTAAATCAATCTGACTTAAAGGTGAGAGTTTAATTGTATTAATTACTGCTCCTGCTTTGGCAATTTCTTGTAGTGTCAAATGTAGCGGATGTAGATTTGACACTTCATTATCCCTATAGGCACTAATTAGTAGCAAGCTCCCTTGACTTTCATATATATTCTCTTTATCTTTAGCAAGGGAAGAAGAATTTCCATCCATTAATAATTGAATAAACTTCAAGGAAGCCGTATCTGCCCATTGCAAATCATCTAGAAAAATAACCAGAGGATGATCTTTAGTAGTGAAGACCTGGATAAATCTCTGGAACAATAAATTAAAGCGATTTTGAGCAGCGCTACCAGCAAGTTCAGCAGATGGAGGTTGTTTGCCAATAATTATTTCAAGTTCAGGAATTACATTAATGATTACCTGAGATTGCGTACTCAATGCCGATAAAATTTTGGTTTTCCACTGTTGAATTTGGGCGTCTGTTTCGGAAAGTATTTGACTAATTAAATCTCGCAAAGCTTGCACCAATCCTGACAACGGGATGTCACGTTGGAATTGGTCAAATTTTCCTTTGATGAAGTAACTACGCTGTCTGGCAATGGGTTTGTGGACTTCATTAACCACAGCAGTTTTACCAATCCCTGAGTAACCAGAGACTAAAATCATTTCCGTGCTTCCCTTTGTCACCCGGTCAAAAGTAGTGAGGAGAATTTCAATCTCTCTTTGACGACCATAAAGTTTTTCAGGAATGGCAAAATGATTTGAGATATCCCGAATTCCTAATTCAAAGGCTGTAATATTTCCTGTCTCTTGCCATTGGTTTTGACATCTCTCCAAGTCATACCTGAGTCCATGAGCGCTCTGATATCGATCTTCGGCATTTTTTGCCATCAGCTTGCTGATAATATCAGATAAAATTGTAGGAATATTGGAGTTAATATGACTGGCTTTTGGCGGTTCTTTGGCAATGTGAGAGTAGACTAACTCCATCGGTTCAGTAGTACTAAATGGTAACTGCCCTGTCAGGAGTTCAAAGAAGGTGATACCCAAGGAATAAAAGTCGGTACGGTAGTCTATCCCTCGATTCATGCGTCCTGTTTGTTCAGGGGAAATATAAGCTAGAGTACCTTCTAGGACGTTGGGATTTGTGAGAAATTGAATTTCTTTTGGTAATAGAGTCGCAATGCTAAAATCGATGATTTTAGTCTTACCTGTTATCGGATGAATTAAAATGTTAGCGGGTTTGATATCTTTGTGAATTATGCGATAGTGATGTAACTGTTCTAAAGTTGCACTAATTTCAAGTGCAATATCGAAAAACTCACTCAATGAAACAGAATTATTTCCTTTTTTCTGCTCTTCTTGCTGCCAGAGATTAAGGGCAATGCCACCAAAATCTTCCATTACTATCACATATCTATTGTGATATTTTTCTAGGTTTATTGGCTTGACTATGCCTGGGATTTCAAGGTTTTGGGTAATGGTGTATTGATTGTGAAACTGATTAATTTCAGCAAAGTTAGGATCTTCATTACGCATCAGTTTTAAAATAACTGATTGCCGATCTTTTTCTCTGATAGCTCGATAAACTAAGGTTTTTTTACCTGAATATAGTTGCTTAATAATGCGATAGCCAAGTATAGGAAATACTTTATCTGATTCTACTAACATTGCATTTAGTTATGATAATTTTCTTTCTATGGTTTAGTATACCCAGAGCATAGTAGCTACTATCAGTGAGTAATGGAATTTTGTAAGGTGTTAAAAAGTAGGGTTATTAATAACCGATTGGTAGCAGATTGTAAGTAACTGAGGTATAGGAATATCAGTGTATTAACGGGTAATGAGCGGCTATTTATGTTTAGTTTCTTCAAAAAGCTAAAATTGAAAAATGCTGCGATCGCACATAAATATTAGATATTTTAACCGCAGACAGATATTCATTTTGCTGTATCTAGAGTAGAGAATATACTCACAATTGTTCATAGTTTTGACAGCAAGATACATTTTACAAATTATACTGTGTATAACAAAATGAGAATTTACGTAAGTTATCACCAAATTACAAAAGCGATGTCTGCGACAAGACGTTCGCGTAGCGTCTCCGACAGGAGAAGCGTCTACGCACTCATAACTTTATTCAATTTTTAAGGCTTCACTACTACCCATTGCGTCACAGCCGCCATTGCTCGCCAACCCAAAAATTTACCAATAGGTTCCGCCCGCTGAATGGCAATACGAGTTAAATCACCACCGACTTGTTCATGCCATTGAAATAAAGTTTGCTCACCCTCTACTGTTACAACATTGGCCACCAAACGTCCACCCGGCCGCAGTGCTTCCCAACAAACATCAAAAAGTCCCGTTGCTGTAACCCCACCACCAATAAAAATGGCATCTGGTGCTGGCAAGTCTTTCAGGGCATGGGGCGCTTTCCCTTCAATAATTTGCAGATTTGGAGTACCAAGAGTGGCGGCGTTATCGGCAATATATAGTAGTCTAGAAGAATTTTGTTCGATCGCGATCGCTCGACATCGCGCATTACTCCGCATCCATTCAATTGAAATTGAGCCGCAACCCGCGCCCACATCCCACAATAATTCTCCTGGTGTGGGTGCTAAAGCTGCTAGGGTAATTGCCCTAACTTCACGCTTCGTTAATTGTCCATCGTGGTGGTAGGCTTTATCTGGTAATCCTGGCAATCTTGGTAATGGGATAACCCCAGTATCAGCAATACAATCAACTGCGATCGCATTCAACACTGCAACTTCAGTTTCACTCCAAGATGCAGCCGTACCTTCCACAATTCTTTCATGAGCGCCGCCCATACGCTCCAATACGGTGATTTTACTGCCACCATAGCCGCGATTTGTCAAAATTTGAGCAACAATGGCGGGTGTGTCTTTGCCTTCACTCAAAATCAACAGCCGCGCTTTTGGATAGATGTAAGACTGGAGTATGGAAGATGGACGACCATTCAAACTCAAGGTTTCTACCTCAGTTAAAGACCATCCCACCCTGGCACAGGCGAGGCTGAAGGCTGAAGGTGCGGGGATAATCGTCATTTCAGAGACAGGAATTCGCCGCATCAAGGTGACACCAATGCCATAACACATCGGATCGCCGCTTGCGAGTACGCAGATTGACTGCCCCCGACGCTGGATGATTTCGTCTACAGAAGTGCTAATGGGAGATGACCAGACTAGTTTCTCACGTCCATCGTCTGTAGGGAGCATTGCTAAATGGCGATCGCCTCCCACAATTACTTGAGCTTGATCGATTAAAGAACGAGCGATCGCACTTAACCCCTGTAATCCATCTTCCCCAATGCCAACAATAGAAAGCCATTTTTGTATCATGCTAATTCATGATTAATTACTTTATAACGTTGTTGGCAGCGAATTTTTAACTGATAATTCCGAGATTGTTGTAGATTTCGATCAAATTGCCATCAGGATCGCGCAAATGAGCTGTGCGGATTCCCCAGCTTGGGCGATCTTGTGGTTGAGTCACAACAAGCGCATTTTGCTCCTTTACTTGCTCATAGACCTCATCCACATTATCCACTGCCAAAATCAAGGCAATTTTATCTCGATTGACAATGTATGAAGGCTGTTCGATTCTTGGGACTACTTCAGCCATTAATTCTTGTTTGAGCAAACCCAGCTTGAGATATCCGGTATTAAACTCAGCATATCCGCTATCTTCATCGCCCCAATCGACATCAAATTTCAGCAGATCCCGGTAGAACAGAAAAGAATCTTTGTAATTGGAGACAAGCAGTCTCAGGTGTGTTAGCTGAAGCTTCATATCTGTTGGGTTAGTCTACTAACTGTGAATTCTAGGTTCTGGATGCAAAGTCGCCAGCAACTCGCTTTCGACAATTGCTAATTCATCAAGCCGCTGCATGACAATTTCTTTGTCGAAATAAGTAGCAGCTAAAACCCAATATATACCGTAGTGACGCGCTTCGGACGCCATTAGCCCACGATAAAATTTTGCTAACTCTGGCTCTGGACAGTGAGCAGCTAATAGTCCCAGGCGCTCGTGAGAGCGAGCTTCAATTAAACCAGTGACTAGTAAGGAATCCAGAAATCGTTCAGGTTCTTTGGGGCGTACAGTAGCTCTTAAACCCGCGCCATAGGGAGGTGGTGGTAGGGGAGCTAGGGGAATATTCCGGCGTTCTAACCATTGGTTGACTAGCTCAAAATGTTCTAGTTCTTCGCGGGCGATCGCAGTTAACTCCCGTACCATTTTAGTATTGGAAGGGTAGCGAAACATCATGTTCAACGCTACACCTGCTGCTTTGCGTTCGCAGTGGGAGTGGTCGAGTAAGATGATATCTAAATTAGCGATCGCTTGTTCAACCCAAGCAGAACTAGTGGGCTGTTTCAGGGCGTTGATAGTCGTTAACTGAGTAAGCACAGAGTCAAAAAACTCCAAAATTTTAATTTGGCTGAGTATCGTAGCAAATTGATTTTAGCGGAATATTGTTTGGACAAAATTTACCCATCAAATTCACAGGTTAATCTTCCTGCTCTAGAATACGTTTTGCCTCCAAAAGTTGCTGCTTATGTTCCTCACTAACTGTTGGGTATTGCAGATTTAGTTCTTCTAATTTTGTGCAGATAATATTGGCAACAGTCAGGCGTGTAAACCATTTGCGATCGGCAGGAATAATATACCACGGCGCCCATTTAGTACTCGTATTATTAAAAACCTCTTCATAAGCATTCATATAATCATCCCAAAAAGCTCGTTCTCGGACATCATTATCTGAAAACTTCCAATTTTTATCAGGAGAGTCAATCCGTTCTAAAAAGCGTTTTTTCTGCTCTGATTTAGAGACATTTAGAAAAAACTTCAGAATAATTACACCATTATTAACCAAATATTTTTCAAAGTTATTGATTTCTTCAAAACGCTGTTTCCATATCTTATTTCCATTAGGGAAGCGAGGAAGCTGTTGTTTCTGAAGCATTTCTGGATGGACACGCACCACTAGCGCTTCTTCATAGTATGAACGGTTGAATATGCCAATTCTTCCTCTTTCTGGCAGAGCTTTCATTGAGCGCCACAAGTAATCATGGTCTAATTCTTCTGCACTGGGCCCCTTAAAACTAAACACCTGAAATCCCTGCGGATTAACACCAGAAGTTACGTGTTTAATAGTGCTGTCTTTGCCAGCAGCATCCATTGCTTGAAAAATAATCAACAGAGCATAGGTGTTTTGAGCATAGAGGATATTTTGGTAATTAGCTAGTCGTTCAATATCTACCTGTAATTTTGTTGCAGCATCAGTTTTTTCATGAAAATCAGTTTTATAAGCTGGGTCATAGTTTTTTTTCAGAGAAATCTTTGAACCTGGTGGAACAATGAAAGCATCATGATTCATGTATAAAATCTCTTAGCAACTAATTAATACACAAACATATTTTGAAGTGTTAATTACTGAAAGTTATTATTTATTAATAGCAATAATTCAGTATCCAAGATTCAGGAGTCAGAATTGAACGGTAATTTAGAATAATTCCTATATTTATTCACTAAATTTTATCCTGATTTTTTAACTATTATAGCAATCCTATTTGATTTGTGAAAATGCACGGTATCCAGATCCCCGACTTCTTCGAGAAGTCGGGGATCTAATTTTTCACAAATGATTTAGGATTGCTATATGCGTTATCCAGAAATCCTGTAGAGAGTAGCACTGCTACCTCTCTACATTCTTTTTCATTCATCTCTCTGTGACAAAACTTAGTTACGAATTACTTGCGTCGTTTTGGCATAGGACGCATTGCTTCACGTCCCAAGATAAACATCCCTGTGATACCTAAACAGACAAACCAAATATATTGATACCAATATTGCCGAATCGGCACAACTGTACTGGTTTGTGGATGCAATGTGTTTAAGTATAACAGCAGCACCAATATCATGAGCGCCCCAAAACCAACAAGGCTCAAGCCAACAAAAATTCGTGCAGGACGCAGTTCAAAATCACTAATAGTATTTAGGTCAATTTCTGCCAGTTCCTTAAAGGAGTCATCTGCCAAAGATGAAGTTGCTTGGAATCTATTGCTCAGTTTTAGTGGCAAAATCGGCGACAGTTTCGCTACAGTTGGGCGACGAAGTAAAGCCTCAGTATCTCGCAGCAGTTCCAGCGGCTTACGGGTAGTAGTTGGTTGAGCAAACTCTATGTTATCTGTAGGAGTTGAGGCATTAACTTTGCTTTCAAAATCCATAGTATACTTCGGAAAAACCAGGATATACATAGCCTAGCGAATCAAAAGACAAATGCGTGAAAATAATTTGTAATTTGTAATTAATTGATTTCTGGTAAGAAATATATTCTTTACTCAAAGTAAGTGAATTTGGGCGTTGGATAATTACCAATTACTCGTCCATCTCTTTTAATGTAGCTAATGACGATGGAGATAAACGACTGAGATAGCGGAATATCCAGTATTTAAAGATAGTGTTTAAAATTACAGGAAATGTCGCAATAAAGAAAAAGATTACATTTCTACTGGCTGGTAGACCTAAATGTTCTGCCAATCCCGCAAGAAGAACTTCCCACCCATCTGGTGAGTGAAATCCTACAAATATATCTGTAAATAGAATAATTAAAAAAGCCTTAGCACTATCACTGAGACCAGAGACAATGGTATCCATAAAAGACTTAAGAATTACAATTTCTCTTTTGCTCATGGCGATAACTATACCAAAAGCAAAGAGTGATATTAAATCAGCAAAAGCATTACTAATACTACTATTACTTTTTCTACTAAATTCTTCAGAGATTTCAATTGCTTTACTTTTGATTTTTTCTTGTGTTAGCTCTGAAGAAAGTGGTGGTGCTTGATTAAGAAAATATTCAAATCTCAGTTCTTCTTGAAAATTATGTAATTCATGGATAGCTTCTTTTTCCATATCAGAATTAATGAAGATTTGAGTTGCATTATCTCCTCTAACCCTTTCTAATATTGGAGTTACTATAAACTCTTTAGATAAATATTGACTTAAAAGCGGTACAAGAATGAGAATTATCAAAAATCGCAGGGAAATTATTGTTCTACCTTTAGAAATGCGATAATTCCTAACAAACTCTTCTTCTGTCTGCGGTGCAAAATCTGCTTGAATTTTATTAATTCTTCTGCCAATAGAACTATTACTCAGTCTACTTTTTGGAATTGGAGCTTTAACTTGAGTATCATTTATTTTAGATGAATTTAGCTGTTTTTTTATTTCGTTATCATTGATTTTTAAAGGCTGATAAGTTGGCACTGAGGGACTATTATTAATTACCTCATCTTTGATAGCATATTTCTCTACTACTTCATCAACAACCTTCAATTTTTCTAATAAAACAGAATTAGAGATATTGACAATTCCGCGACTAAGCTGGAATTCTGCAAGCCTGATCTTAATAATAGTTAGGTTCTTATTAAGGTATACTTGCCAGTAAGACATTACATTTTCAGTATAATTTACTGATTTTAAAGATATTTTTTTGTTATCAAAATGTTCGTTCTCAATGTTTTTAATTCTCTGAGCTGCTTCGTAAGCTTCTAAAAGTGCCCTTTCTGGTGTATTTGAAAACCAACGGTTCAGCGATCGCAAATATTTTTGGAATGTTCTGGTAAGTGAGTTTTTCATTACATATATGACTTTTAGATAATGTGTATTATAGTTATATAATCATAAAAAATGGGTAATAACAGCTAAATAATTAGTCCAATCCAGATTCAGGTAATACTCCCTGATGCGATGTCTAGAAAGGGCTACGTCTACAATAGCAATTTTATATTACCTGATAAAGTCAGATGGATCGGCATAGATTGACACTGGTTATTTATATTGACAGTCTATCCATTACACTGTCATTATTGACACCATCTATCAGTGTTTATGCTCGATAGAGAAGCTTTGATTGTAACATTTCATAATCGAGGCAAATTTTCCACTATGCAGAGTTTATCACTGTTAAAGGGAATAGGAAGTAACGATGTTGCTTTCTCATCTCCCTTCCCTCTATTCACTACTCCCCACTCCCAAGTTTTAAATTATGAGTTTGAGTCTATGCATGATTGTGAAAAACGAAGCAGCAACACTGCCTAAATGCCTGAGCAGTGTGAGAAAAGTAGTGGATGAAATGATAGTCTTGGATACAGGCTCAATCGATCGCACTCCCAATATTGCCCAACAACTCGGTGCAAAAGTCCATCATTTTAAATGGTGTAATGATTTCAGTGCTGCCCGCAATGCAGCTCTCAAATATGTCACTGGTGATTGGATTTTAGTATTGGATGCTGATGAAACTCTGACTCCTGAAATTGTACCGCAGTTGCGAGAGGCGATCGCTAGAGATGAATATCTGCTCATTAACCTCGTTCGTCAGGAAGTTGGTGCAGAACAATCTCCCTATTCTCTGGTTTCCAGGCTATTCCGCAATCATCCAGATATTCGTTTTGACCGTCCTTACCATGCCTTGGTAGATGATAGTGTGTCGGAAATTTTAACCAAAGAACCCCACTGGCAAATAGGTTATTTACCTGGGGTTGCACTTGTACACACAGGATATCAAAAAAGTGCGATCGCTCAAAATAACAAATATGCCAAAGCCACTACAGCGATGGAAGGGTTTCTCGCAACTCATCCCAACGATCCCTATGTTTGCAGTAAATTAGGGGCGTTGTATGTGCAAACTGGGAAAATTTCTCAAGGTATGGATTTGCTCAGACGAGGAATCACCGTTGCTGAAGACAACTACGATATTTTATATGAACTCCACTATCATTTAGGCATTGCCTACAGTCGGTTGCAAAAATCCCCACAGGCGATTTCTCACTATCAAGCTGCCATCAAATTGCCAATTTATCCGATGCTCAAACTAGGAGCATACAACAACTTGGGTAACTTACTCAAAGCAGCAGGAGATTTCAACGGTGCGAAAACTGCTTATACTACAGCTTTGAAAATAGATCCCACTTTTGTTTTTGGACATTATAATTTGGCGATGACATTTAAGGCTTTGGGTTTATTTGCAGATGCGATCGTATATTATCAACATGCAATTACCTTAAATCCCAACTATGCCGAAGCATATCAAAATTTAGGGGTAGTGTTGCTAAAAATTGGCAATCATCAAGATAGTTTAGCAGCTTTTAAAAAGGCGATCGCCCTTCACGAAAGGTATAATCCCGAAGAGGCGAAGAGGCTACGCCAAGGATTGCAAGAGATGCAGTTGATATAGAGGTGAGGGCAGAGGGGCAGAGGGGCAGAGGGGAAAAACTTACTGCAACTCACTGCTCCCCTACTTCCCTACTCCCCTAGTTCTCCCCGATTGTTACCTAATCTAAAAATATCAGCCCAAAAGTTGAAATCAAAACTTTTGGCGGTATCAAACTTTTCATTATTTTATGAATGAAGAAATAAAGTTATTTCGTATATTTTGTTCATATCCGGTGATGTTGGCAGCATAATTGCCTTCACGGGCATAATTCTTTAAAGAATACGACAACGTAAATGCAATAAGTATTTGAGGAAGTAATATCTATGCTTAAAACCCATCTTATTCACACCGAAGCTGATTATCGTGCTGCACTTGATGAAATTGAAAGATTGTTTGATGCAGGACTCAATACACCAGAGTTTGATCGCTTGGAAGTTTTAACTACGCTTGTTAAAGCATACGAGCAAAGGTATTATCCAATCGAAACACGAGATCCTATTGAAGCAATCTTATATTATCTTGAATCCCGTGAGTTGTTTTTAGATGACATGGAGCCAATGAAACAAGCGATGTTTTACTAAAAACCTCTTGAACTTGAGCTTCAGAACTCGGAACTTAAGCTTCAGAACACGAAACTTGAGCTTTGGAACACGAAACTTGAGCTTTGGAACACGAAACTTAAGCTTCGGAACACGAAACTTGAGCTTCGGAACTCGGAACTTGAGCTTCGGAACTCGGAACTTGAGCTTCGGAACTCGAAACTTGAGCTTTAGAACATGAAACTTGAGCTTCGGAACATGAAACTTGAGCTTCGGAACACGAAACTTGAGCTTTGGAACTCGGAACTTGAGCTTTGGAACTCGGAACTTGAGCTTTGGAACACGAAACTTGAGCTTCGGAACACGGAACTTGAGGTTTAAAAATGAACTCCACCAGTTCTGAGTCGAAAAGGTGGAGTTAAATAGTTGGAGAATTGATAAATTCTCCTCACAAATGACAACCAACTAAATACGCGACTTGACAAATTTCTCTAATCTATCCATTCCCTTTTCAATCGTCGCCATATCTGTGGCGTAGGAAAGGCGAATGTTGTTATCAGCGCCAAAAGCAATTCCGGGAATGACAGCAACTTGATGTTGTTCCAACAAAGCGTCACAAAATTCTAGGGATTTTAGACCGGTTTTGCTGATATCAGGGAACAGATAAAAAGCGCCATCTGGTTTTGCGGTACTCAATCCGGGAATAGCGTTGAGTCTGTCTAGCATTACCTGTCGGCGTTTGGCGAAGGCTTGGCGCATTTCTTCGACACAATCTTGAGAACTTTGTAGCGCTGCGATCGCACCATATTGGGCAAAGGTACACACGTTAGATGTACTATGTCCTTGAATGGAACTCGCTGCTTTAATAATTTCCACAGGCCCCGCTAAATAACCAAGTCTCCACCCAGTCATGGAATAAGCTTTCGCAAACCCATTACTAATCAAAGTGCGGTCAAAAATTTCCTTCCCAAGAGAACCGATGCTGATATGTTCTGCACCGTCGTAGAGAATCTTTTCGTAAATCTCATCAGAGACGACAAAGATATCTGCATCAACTACTACCTGCGCCAGTGCTTTGATTTCATCTGGCGTGTAAACCATCCCTGTAGGATTAGATGGAGAGTTGAGGATAAATAACTTCGTCTTCGGCGTGATTGCTTTACGGAGTTGTTCGGGAGTAATTTTATAACCCGTCGTTGCATCTGTGGGCACAATTACCGAAACTCCACCGACCAAAGTTACCATTTCGGGATAACTTAACCAGTAGGGTGCAGGGATAATTACCTCATCACCTGGATCGATCAATGCCACCATCAAGTTGTACAGAGAATGCTTCCCGCCATTGGTGACGATGACATTCTCAGACTTGTAATCAAGACCATTATCATTTTTGAGCTTATGGGCGATCGCTTCCCTTAACTTTGGTTCTCCGGCTGCTGCACCATACTTGGTTTTGCCTTCATCCAAAGCTTTGACTGCTGCGGCTTTAATATGCGCTGGGGTATCAAAATCTGGTTCTCCAGCGCTAAAACTACAAACATCTATTCCTTCCGCCTTCAGTGCCTTAGCCTTGGCTGCGATCGCTAAGGTTAATGAAGGTGTTACCTGACTTACTCTTGCTGCCAGCTTCATTCTTACTATTTTTTGGCAAATCTTTCACTTATCTAAGGATATCCCAGAATCCCTACCAAGATTTGCCTTTTTTGAATTCGTTGCTGATGGTAGATTGGGAAGAATTCTCGATCCTTGACTCTTAACAATGTATTGCATATAACTTGAATTTTAGTGGAAACTAACTGTTTTTATGCAATTCAAGAAACTTTTCATCGCATCTTCTCTATTAATTACTAGTCTTTTTATACCTAATGCTGCCATTGCTCAAAATCGCGGTACTCCGGGTAAATTTGATTTTTATGTACTGACGCTCTCTTGGTCGCCAGATTATTGTGCGACAAATGGCACTCGCGATCCACAGCAGTGCAGTTCTGGCAAGAAACTTGGTTTTGTATTACATGGTTTATGGCCGCAGTACCAAAGAGGTTATCCTGCTAATTGTTCCACCCAAAAATTACCATCGGAAGTAAAGCGGCAGTTTCCCAATTTATATCCTAGTAATAAACTTTACGATCATGAATGGGAAAAACATGGTACTTGTTCGGGGAAAACTCCTGCGGAATACTTGGGATTGAGTAAAAAGTTAAAAGATGCGATCGCTATTCCCGCAGCTTATAATCGTCCTGCAAAACCATTGCGTACCACAATTACAAATTTTAAAAATTCATTCGTGAGTGCGAATAATCAAATTAGTGCTGATGGTGTAGCACCTTTTTGTTCTGGTTCGGGAAGATTTTTGCAAGAAGTCTTCTTTTGTTATTCCAAAAATGGTAAACCTGGTATTTGTAGCGCCGAGATTTTGAAGCGATCGCAAAAAAGTTGTGGTCAACCAGATTTTTTATTGAGAAATGTTAGATAGAAAGGGGATTAGGTGACAGGTGATAGGCAATAATCTGTACTCTATTCCCTTCTTCACTCCCTAATGCCTAAGAGGATGTCTGAAAAGTTTTTTGTATACATCTAACCCTTAGAGATCCCCCTAAATCCCCCTTAAAAAGGGGGACTTTAAGACTCTTATTCCCCCCTTTTTAAGGGGAGCCAGCGCGGTCTTCTCCCAAGGGGAGACGCCAAGGGCGATGGGGGTTTTCCCATAGCGACTGGCGTGGGTTAGGGGGGATCAACCAATATTTGATACTTCTCAGACATCCTCTAAGCGATCGTCACATCTGGCGATAAATAAACATCCTGAATGGTATGAAACAGTTTCACACCTTCCTCAAAGGGACGTTGGAAGGTTTTTCGCCCAGAAATTAATCCTGAACCACCAGCGCGTTTGTTGATTACGGCGGTGCGAATTGCTTCGGCGAAATCATTTTTACCAGTCGCGCCACCAGAATTAATCAACCCCACACGCCCAGAGTAGCAATTCAGTACTTGGTAGCGAGTTAAATCAATTGGGTGATCGGTTGTCAGTTCTGTGTAAACCCGCTCATCGGTTTTGCCGTAACTCTTACCACTGGCTTTGGCAATTGCACCGTAACCATTGTTATTTTCGGGTAACTTTTGTTTGATGATATCGGCTTCAATTGTTACACCCAAATGATTTGCCTGTCCGGTGAGATCAGCCGCAAGGTGGTAATCTTTATCTTGTTTAAAAGCGTTATTCCGCAGATAGCACCAGAGAATTGTTGCCAAACCCAGTTCATGGGCGCGTTTAAAAGCTTTGCTGATTTCTTGAATTTGTCTGGTAGAATTCTCCGAACCAAAGTAAATTGTCGCACCTATCGCCGCCGCCCCTAAATTCCAAGCTTGTTCGACATCAGCAAACAATACTTGATCAAATTGATTGGGGAAAGTTAGCAATTCGTTGTGATTGATTTTGGCAATAAAGGGAATTTTGTGGGCATATTTCCGTGATACGATGCCTAATGTTCCCAAAGTGGTAGCAACAGCATTGCAATCTGCGGCGATCGCTAATTTGACAATATTTTCTGGGTCAAAGTAAATTGGATTGGGCGCAAAAGACGCGCCAGCTGAGTGTTCAATCCCTTGGTCTACTGGTAAAATCGAGAGATATCCTGTGTTTGCCAGACGACCAGTAGAGTAAAGTAAATGGATATTACGCAATACTTGAGGATTGCGATCGCTGTTGAGCCAAATTCGATCTACAAAATCTGGCCCCGGTAAATGTATTAAATCCTGAGAAACCTTTGCTTTGTAGGTAAGCAGGTCTTCAGCCTCTTTACCTAGCAATGACTCAATAGAATTAGCCTCTTTGAGCGTTGTAGTCATAGTATTATCCTCAAAAAATGAGCAAATGACCTTGCCTTTAAGATAGCATTTCTAATATTGCTAACTTAGTTGTACGGTCATTAATTATGTGTATTCTTTTTGAATATAGAGCAATCTTCTTTTATAAATGAAAACCAAAAGGCTGAGATTCCCCACTTATTTCAATAAGTCAAGAATCTTGTGATGAATGATTAAGTAAGGCTATACTACCGGAAGTATTCACTAAACTTTCGGGATTGAGGTTTTTAAGTTCAGTTACCAATATCAAACAGTACAATCATACTATCTTGGAATATAACTTAAAATTGAAAACCCATTTTTCCTCGATTTAGGTAGTAATTTTGAACAGAATAAATACAATTCTATGAGTAAGTTTCAAATCGATATCGACTTCAGCAATATAGATTTAGCTTCTCTTGAGACAGAAGAAGATTTTCAACGAGAGGCAAAAATGTTACTCCCAAAGGCACTCATCAAACTAGGTGAAAGTGTGGGTGAAAAGACTTGGGAAGAATTACAGGAAAAGTTGCAAGGAAATGGAGGTAAACTCAAATCTTCTCCCAGCGAGAAACGTAGGTTTATTCAAGAAACCGGAAGAACTTATCAACGAAATGCTAGTAATAGAGAAAAACAAGAGCTGGAAGAATATATAGTAGATCAATTACGCCAGCACAAGCGGTAAAGATCCACCTAAGCGTGATCTACGTGTATTCTAACTTCTATTTTGATTAGGGTGCTTTAGCCTTTGGCGTAATCCACAACTGTACTAACTTCTAGTATTCAAAATCGTTCAAGGAGTCTTTGATACTATATTGTGTTCAAAGAGTCTTTGATACTCGTGTTTTACTCTGTCTAGTTTTTAGACTTTTTATTACGTTGAACTCAGGTTATTCAAAGTCAAATTACGAAGCAATCCTCCCCGATGTAAAGCTTGTATTATCGTATTTCCACGCACCATTTTCAACATAATAATAGTAGAGATATCCATCTGTACCCCGGAAGAATACTTCTGAATGACTTCGTTGAGGTGCATATACAGCAGTTATATCACCAGAAACTTGCGACGCTCTAAAGCTTGTATTATCGTATTTCCACGCACCATTTTCAACATAATAATAGTAGAGATATCCATCTGTACCCCGGAAGAATACTTCTGAATGACTTCGTTGAGGTGCATATACAGCAGCAAAAGTGTTGAATGTTAAGAGAAATCCGATAAAAACAGCCCAAAATATGTTA
>NZ_JAVRCS010000039.1:0-55922 GCF_034530635.1 Nostoc sp. EspVER01 | reverse complement strand
ACCTGCAAACCCTCGACCTGGGCAGTAATCAACTGAGCAGTCTGCCACCGGAAATCCGAGAAAATGGGGTTAGAGCAATTCTGAACTTCTACAGGCAACAACTAGAACAAGAAACTGATCGCCTTTATGAAGCTAAATTAATCATTGTGGGAGAAGGAGGTGCAGGTAAAACTACGCTAGCCAAAAAAATTCAAGACAATCAATATACGTTACAACAAGATGAAAATACCACCGAAGGCATTGATGTTATTCAATGGAAGTTCTTGCTTGACAATAATAACAGAGAATTTCAGGTCAATATTTGGGACTTTGGTGGTCAAGAAATTTACCATGCTACCCATCAATTTTTCCTCACAAAACGCTCTCTTTATGTCTTGGTTGCTGATACTCGCAAAGAAGACACAGATTTTTACTACTGGTTAAATGTGGTTGAGTTGTTGAGCGGTAATAGTCCTTTGTTAATCGTCAAAAATGAAAAGCAGGAGCGCAAACGAGAAATAAACGAGCGGGAGTTACGGCGCGAATTCACTAATTTTAAGGAAACACTTACTACAAACCTGGCGACTGATCGCGGTCTGCCAGAAATATTAAATAAAATTAAGCATTATATTGCTAACCTACCTCATGTAGGAATAGAACTTCCTAAAACCTGGGTTAATGTGCGAGAAGCTTTAGAATGTAATCCTCACGAATATATTAGCTTGCAAGAATATCTAAACATCTGTCAAAAACATGGTTTTACTAAACAGGAGGACAAACTCCAACTCAGTGGCTATCTGCATGATTTAGGTGTATGCCTTCACTTTCAAGATGATGATTTGCTAAGAAAAACCGTGATTCTCAAGCCCATTTGGGGTACAGATGCCGTTTACAAAGTCTTAGATAATCCCCAAGTCATTAAAAAACTGGGTCAATTTGAGCGCAATGATTTAGAAAACATTTGGCATGAAGACAAATATGCCGATATGCGACCAGAACTATTGCGGTTAATGATGAAATTTAAACTGTGCTATGAAATTCCTAGTAGTCCCGGCACTTATATTGCACCTCAATTACTCTCTGTCAACCAACCTGATTTCAATTGGGATGAATCCAATAACCTAATCCTGCGTTATAAATATGACTTCATGCCGAAAGGTATTCTCACCCGCTTTATAGTCGAAATGCACTCCGATATTGAACAACAAACCCTAGTTTGGAAAACAGGTGTTGTTCTCAGTAAATACCAAAGCCATGCTGAAGTGATTGAACACTACAATCAACGAGAAATAAAAGTCCGTGTCGCAGGAAACCGCAAGAAAGAACTGCTAGTAGTTATTACCAATGAACTAGACAAAATCCATAATTCTTACGAACGCCTGAAATATCAAACACTTGTTCCCTGCAACTGTGAAAGCTGTAAGAATAGTCAAACGCCTTATTTTCACAGCCAAGACGTGTTGTACAAATTCCGGGAAAATAATCGCTACCAAATCCAGTGCCAAGATAGCGGTGATATGGTAGATGTCCGTAGACTGATTGACGATATTTTACCAACTCCACCAAGTTTGGAAATACCCATGTTTGAACCCATAACCAGAAATCTAGTTTTCATTAGCTATAGTCACAAAGATAAAAAGTGGTTCGATGACCTCAAAATTCATCTAGAACCATTAATTAGAGAACAAAATCTCAACCTCTGGGATGATACCAAAATCAAGCCTGGTGCTGTGTGGCGAGATGAAATCAAGGCAGCTTTGGCAGCTGCAAAAGTAGCAGTATTGCTGGTAAGTCCAAACTTCCTAGCGTCAAGCTTTATTAGTAAAAATGAGTTACCACCTCTGTTAGAAGCAGCGAAAGCAGAGGGAGTCAAAATTCTTTGGATACCTTTGCGTGCTAGCAACTACAAGGCAACAGCAATTGAACAATATCAAGCAACATACGCTACCGATCGCCCATTAAACACCATTGTGGCAGGAAGACGAGATAAAGCTTGGGTAGATATCTGCGAAAAAATCAATGAAGCAGCACTCCTTCGGTAAAAGAACCTCTCCCTGCCTTGAACTTTAGTTCAAGTCTGTCCCTCTGGGAGTCGGAGAGGGGCGGTTTTGCGTAGTAAAACTAGGGAAAGGTTTCTTTTGGGGAAGCGATCGCTGCGCCAACGTCTTCTCTTCGAGACGCTGCGCGTAGCTTGCTTCCACGAAGTGGTACGACGATCGCAGGTAAACTCTTAGTTATCGGTTAAAACTTCATCCAAGTCGAACATAACCTCACTAATTTTCGAGCGTGTATCTGCCAAGGCAGGAACTTTGACTTCTGTTTTGGCTTGTAAGTCAAAGTCATACCACTCGTTACGCCATTGCAGACGAAACTTCAAACGTGTCCAGTTAGGTGGAAGGTTGGGACAGGCAACGGGGCCAAATTGAGTCATCCGAATGCCGCCAAATCCAAAAACTACCGCTTGCCATACTCCTCCAGCACTGGCAGCGTGAATTCCTTCGGCTGCATTTAGTCTCACATCCTCTAAGTCTACCAAGGCCGATCGCAGAAAGTGGGTATAAGCTTCGGTTGGTTGATTGAGGTCGCAAGCTAAGATAGCGTTAATGGCTGGGCCTAATGAAGAACCAAAACTGTGGTCGGTGCGTTGGTTGTAATAGTCCCAGTTGGTGGCGAGGGTGTTATAGTCGTAGCAATCGCGCAGTAAATACAAGAGCATCAATACATCTGGCTGTTTGAGAATCTGCTTTTGGCTGGTGGCTTCAATTCCCAACAAACCTTGCAGAGATTTGCTACGCGGTTCGTAATCAGCGAGGTTAACGTCTTCTAGCTGGAAAAAGCCTTCAAATTGCTCAATTAAACCAGTTTGAGCATCTTCGTTGACAAATAGACGCTCTTGGATTTCTGCCCAATGGTGCAGACGCTCTGTGGTTAAGTTGAGTTTTTGCACTAGTTGTGCCGATGTTTCAGGATAAGCTTGTTTGAGCCAATCCCACAGTGCCAAAGCTGACTGCAAATGCCACTGTACCATGAGATTGGTGAAGGCATTATTATCGACGCGATCGTGATTTTCATCGGGGCCAATTACATCTAGGATGTCATAACTGTGGCGCTCTTGGTTCCACTGCACCCGACTTTCCCAGAACACAGCTGTATCAAGAATAATTTCCGCGCCATAATCACGCATCCAGTCGTCATCGTTGGTAGTCTGCCAGTAGTGCAAAATTGCATAAGCGATATCTGCGGTGATATGCACTTCAATGTCACCGCACCAGATGCGGATTAATTCACCGTTGGGAGCCGGAACCCAACGCGGAGTTACTTCATCGCCAGTAGTGGCACTTTCCCAAGCATACATCGCTCCTTGATAACCAGCTTCTTGAGCTTTGCGTCTGGCTCCTGGTAGGGTGTGGTAGCGGTAGGTGAGCAAGTTACGCGCTAGGGCTGGTTGAGTTAAGGTGAGGAAAGGCAGGATGAATATTTCTGTATCCCAAAAGATATGTCCGCTATAGGCAAAACCGGAGAGGGTTTTGGGAGGAATGCTCACGCTGTCATCGTGACGCGGTGTTACCGCTAGTAATTGGAAGAGATTGTAACGGACGCTCAATTGAGCCAAGCGATCGCCTTCTATTATAATGTCACTGTCTTGCCACACTTGCTCCCATGCAGTAATGTGAGCTGCCAATAGGGTAGTATATCTGGGTTCATCAGCAAGTCGTTGTAAAGCAGCAGCAATGGGGATTTCTGTCTCTCGTGAAGTAAACAGGGTGACAATCTTTTCTACAGTTACCGTTTTTCCGGGATATAACTCTAAGGTGGTTGTCAAAGTGGGAGAACTTGAAGCATTTTCGACGTTCACGCGTGCAGTCTCGTCACCATCTACCACTAACTTAGCTGCCATCCCAAGTTGAATATTTGAGTGGAGAGTTTTACTGTTGAGCCAGATAATCTGATTTATGCCACCTTGGTTTAAGGTTCGCCAATGTTTAACGCCTTGGGTATATGGTTCGCTATCAAATCCGGCTTCAACGGTAATTTCACCCTCAAAGTCTACCGATGTAATTTGAGCGCGAATCGCCAAAACGTGTTGGTCTGCTAAACTGGTGAAACGCTCGAAGTGAAAATCTAGGGTATGACCACTAGGACTACGCCAGCGTACATCACGGCTAACTAAACCTAAGCGTAGATCGAGCCGACGTTCGTAGTTAAGAATTTCACCACTGTCCATACTAAAGCGAACGCCTGCAACTTTTACCACCAATGGCAGCCAGTTGGGACAGTTGACTAGTTCGGTGTGAGCAATTGTCACATCATCATAAACACCGTGGATGAGTACGCCTGGAAAATCCTGTGGATACCCTTCCTCAAATGTACCCCGCACTCCTAACAACCCATTACCAAGAGTAAAGACGGTTTCTTTGTGATGTAACTGCGTCGGATTAAACTCCGTTTCAATAACGTTCCAGTCAGTATTGTCAATTAATTGCTGATTTTCTTGAGAATTGTGAGTGGATACGTTGAGCATGAGTGATAAAACCTATGTCTTGGGGGTTGCTGTGGGCAGAATGCAATAAAATTAGGAGCAATCTTTAAGTGATTGACTCCTTTTCTTGAGCGCCTAGACTGGAAGATTGTCTGAACGCCAAAAAACACGCTTCTGATAACAGTAACGCTTCAAATTTCATCTGTCTACAGTTAGATTTATTCAAAAATACCAGTTATAACTCATAAATCTGAACTAGCTACGAATTGATTCGGCTTTTCATCAATTTCTTTCATATTTATAATTAAGACAAAAAAGCGATTTATCGCTTTTTTGTCTTTGTGATGGACGTTAGTCATATTTTGGCTGGTAAAATCTACAGTGCAGTTAAGTAACGTTTTGTTCTTTTACCAAAGAATTGGGTCTAAAGCCCCGTCGTTCTACGACGGATTTTTCTTGATTATGTACAAGAACTCATAAATGTCACCATTGTGGGTTTGTTTTAGACAGAGACTGGAACGCCGCTCGGAACATACTTGGACTTGGACTTCGTACCGTGGGGCACACGGGAACGCTTAACGCCTCTGGACGACCTCTGCATTGGTGGGGAAACTCCTCAATCTAAGCCGAGTCGTGGAAAGAGGAAACCCAAAGAGTAATCTTTGGAATCCCCGACCGTTTACGGTGGGGAGGATGTCAACAGAAGTGGTATATTGGCACTTGACCCGACCGAGTACAAACTATGCATAAGCCCACAGGACAGCAAACTAGAGGTGTTGTACTCAGTAATACAGGACAGGAAGGGAAAGTGGGCGAATGAATAAAAATACTGGGCAAGGTAATGTTTTTTCTTTGTTTAAAGGCGTACCTCTAAGTCGCATTTTGGTAGCGTTGTTTCTGCTGCAAATCTTGCTAGCTGTGGGATTGACTGCATACTTATCAATCGGCAATGGGCAAAAGGCAGTCAATGAGGTAGCTAGCAAATTACGTCATGAAGTTGGCAATCGAGTTGAGCAGAATTTACAGACTTATTTAGCAACGCCGCGTCAGGTACTACGCAGTAATCAAAATGTGATTAACATGGGGTTGCTGAAGATAGAAAATCTTGCAACCTGGGAGTCATACTTAATAGAGCAATTAAAGATTTTTCCCGATGCGTTGGCAATAACTGCCAGCAATGAACAGCAAGAATATTTAGCGGTAGAGAAGCTCAACGATCGCCAATCTTTACTTAAAAAAGCCGATAAGTCAACTGGGTACGACCTCTACACTTACAGAATTGACTCTCAAGGTCAACGTACTCAATTACCAGAGGTAATCAAAAACTATGATGCGCGATCGCTTCCTGATTATCTCACAGCAGTTATCGCTAAAAAATTTAGCTTTAGTCAGATTTTTACACCCCGCACTGAACCAACACTCTTAATTAGTGCTTCTCTTCCCATCTATAACTCCCAAGGGGAATTACTCGGAGTCAACAGCACTCTCACTCACTTATCACAAATTGGGGATTTGCTACAAAACATCAAAGTTGGCAAATCTGGGCAGATTTTTATTATGGAGCGATCGGGGCTATTAGTTGCAAGTTCTACAACCGAAGAACCATTCCGCTTCCAAAATGGTAAGCCCATTAGGTTGAAAGCTTCCCAAAGTGGCAATTCTTTGACTAAAGCAACTGCTCAATACTTAAAAACTAAATTTAATAACTTTGACCAAATTCAAAGTTTACAACAACTAGATTTTTCCTTTGACGGCAAACGACAATTTTTAGAAGTTAGACCTTTACAGGGCGAACCAAATGTCAACTGGTTGATAATCGTAGCTGTCCCAGAAGCAGACTTTATGGGACAAATTAATCGCAACATTCAAACTACCATTTTTCTCTGTTTGGGAGCGTTGGGACTAGCGACTATATTGGGGATTGTCACCGCCCGGTGGATTACTGTGCCAATTTTGTACTTCAGCACGGCGACAAAAGATTTAACTGATTTTACCAACAGCGAAGACTCAGTGGTGAAATTACAAGGCATTCAAGAACTAGAGGTGCTGGGTGAAGCTTTGAATGAAATGGCGCAAAATTTACGCCAAACCTTTACTACACTGATTAGCAAAAATAAAGATTTAGAACTGCAAGTTAAGCAGCGAACTCAAGAATTACAGCACGAAGTTGAAGAACGCTATAATAGTGAACAAAAACTGGGGCAGCATCATCAAGTACTCACAGAATTGGCAAATCACAAAGTGGTTTTTGAAGGAAATTTAGAAACCGCATTCAAAGTTATCATAGAAAAAGTAGCCAATGTCTTAGAAGTAGAGCGAGTGAGTGTATGGTTATTCAATAGTGAGCGCACCAAGCTACAATGCATAAGTCTCTATGAACGTAGCAATCAAAAACATTCAGCAGGTTTTGAACGCAATCTTACAGATTATTTAATCTACTTTAAAACTCTAGTGGCTTCTCGTACCATTGCCGTCTCTGACACTCGTACCGATCCACGGGTACAAGAATTATGTGATAAATTGCTTGAACCAAATAATATTGTATCCCTAATTGATACCAGTCTTTGGGTTGGGGGGAAAATGGTGGGAACAATATTATTTGAACAGGTTGATATTCCCCGGAAATGGGAACAGAGTGAGCAAAACTTCATTAGCTCAATTGCGGAAATTGTC
Organism: Nostoc sp. EspVER01; assembly: GCF_034530635.1. NCBI lineage: Bacteria > Bacillati > Cyanobacteriota > Cyanophyceae > Nostocales > Nostocaceae > Nostoc > Nostoc sp. EspVER01. Next base: position 48,790 of record NZ_JAVRCS010000039.1, on the reverse strand, counting down.
GCCCTAACTTTAGAAGTATGCGATCGCAAACGCGCAGAATCCGCTCTACGTGAGGCTAAAGAAATCGCCGAAGTCGCAAATCGTGCTAGAAGAACCTTTTTAGTAAACATCAACCACGATCTGAGGAATCCTTTAAACTCAATTTTGGGAATCACAGAGGCACTCAAAGATCAAGTGTACGGCCCTGTAAGTGAAGAACAGCGCCAATCGCTAGATATGCTCGAATCTAGCGGTAAGAACCTATTAGAATTAATTAATCAAATCCTTGATGTTACTGACACCGAATCTAGCAAAATAGAACTGCAATTAGCTGCTACTTCAATTCAAGGAATATGTGACTTCTGCTTGAGTTTTGTCAAAGATTTAGCCTTCCAGAAAAATATCCGGCTGAGGGCACAAATACCTGAAGAACTCGAACCAATCCAAGTCGATGAACGCCGCATTCGCCAAGTATTTATCAACTTATTGACTAATGCAATTAAGTTTACTAAAGAAGGAGGCGAAGTCTGGATTGAAGCCCAGCCAAGTTCTACCAATGAATATATCTTTATCAGTGTGGTAGATACTGGTATTGGGATGCTTTCTGATGACCTTTTTAAATTATTTCAACCTTTTGTGCAAGTTGAAACTGCCTCTAACCATCGTTCTTCAGGCACGGGTTTAGGATTAGTAATGGTGCAAAAAATTGTCGAGTTGCATGGTGGAACTGTCCACGCCGAAAGTCAGTTAGGCAAAGGTAGTCGATTTACTGTCAAGCTTCCTTGGAAAAAGGCGGGATAATCGAGAGTCTAAGAGGTTGTTTGAAAAGTGTTTGGCTATGATTTTAAGTACTTCTAGATCCCCCCTAACCCCCCTTAAAAAGGGGGGGAACTGGAATTAAAGTCCCCCTTTTTAAGGGGGATTTAGGGGGATCTAAAACTTTTTGTTACCGAGAAGAGGACTTTTCAAACATCCTCTAAGCGATGTGACGATAAGTATTAAACGGTAATCCAGTGCGTTGCTTCACATCAATCAATGATTTATACTCACCTCGTTGCTGCCTTTCGGCAACAATTTGTTGTGCGATCGCGCCATCTAATCCACAGGTAATTAATTCATCAGTGGAATATGTGTTTAATCGTTTCCAAGAAAAATCAGCTTCTTTTTTGTAGTTGTAGCTAAAAGTAATCAGTGGTGTAATTCGAGTTATTTGCTTTTCAGGAACTCCGGCTATTTCTATTAACTCTTCTGCATGAGTAAAAACATATCCCTCATTCAGCAATGATTCAATATTATTTGCATAAACTATCGGCAGCCCTAAATAATTAACTAATTCGTGTTTAGAGCATTCATTAATATCTATTTTATCACGAGTCCTTGCAACTAAATTTGCTAGCTCTTGTTTTTCAGGAATTGGTAAATTCTTTGGATAGGTTTTGACTAAATAAGATTTCTTGAGATAGAAGGCAGCACCAATTTGAGCCATCCAGACAGCAACCGCTAAACCATTTGCCGATAAAGCTAAAGCTAAAATAGAGGTGCTAATTCCTATAACAATCCAACTTTTAGTCTTAGATTTATAACCTGCATAGGCAATGGCAAATCCCCCCAATGTCGGAATTAATGATAACCACACCCAAGCAGGAGTTTGTTGAAACCAAGATTTAGATTGTGACACGGTAAATCAACCGATGATTTTAATTTACAAAGATTTCAGAAGCTTTTGCCGCTTTTCTTCATACTCTTCTGCGGTAATTATCCCAGAATCAAAAAGATTTTTTAAATCAGCTAATGCACTAGTTGCATCTTTTGCAGATACGGCTCCACCTGTGCTTGCTATGCCTTGATTATACTTTGTATTGAATTCGGTATCTGACATCAAAAGTAAGATAAAGAACTCAACAAAGGCTATTAAAGATGGAATACAAGTCCAAAAAAACAATAAGTACAAAATACCTGCTACATTTTGTCCTAAATAAAACTTGTGAATTCCCAGCCAGCCACCAAAAAAGCAAAGTATAATTGCTGTAGATTTAGTCTTCATAACGTTTACTTCCTTAATTAACTCTAATAAATATCTATTGGCATACAATATAACCAAACTTTTTGACCTTTTTTTGATTATTTATCTATTTTGCTAGTGAGTTTTGCCGTCAAAAAATAAATGACGATTATACATAGCTGACATTCCATCAAGACTAAATATCCTTTAACTATGTAATTTAAATCTAGATTGGAATTGAAATAAAAAATCAGAGAACCAATTGCTAGATATGAAACTAAACGCAACTGAGGTAATTTGAGGTTTAGTCTTTGGTTATTTAAGTCGCTCATTAGTGGATAAAGTTATGTTGAGCAATATTTGCTGATAAACAATCTATCGGTTATTACCGATTATTACAAACTTGTTTGGTTTAACAGATATTGACTGTTATTTAAAGCTAATCTTAGTTAATTTTTATCTGTTAAACCTCACGAATTTTACCGACTTTACTTATAGTTACATCAATAGAGTTACGTAAAGTTTCTGATGACTAAAGTAAAATACACAGCCGAAAAAATTACTTATGAAATGTTTTGGCTAGCTGTCTCATTGATTCTGGCTTCTGAGAGGATGTTTGAAAAGTCTTTTTCTTGGTAACAAAACATTCTAGATCCCCCTAAATCCCCCTTAAAAAAGGGGGACTTTGAAAGGTTTCGCTCCCCTTTTTAAGGGGGGGGTTGGGGGGATCAATAAGTGCCTAAAATCACAGCCAACCACTTTTCAAACAACCTCTGAATTCTGACTCCTGAATTCTTACGTGCAGATTTAAGTCTGAAGCGTTTTTATACAGTTGTGGCACTCTTAGTATTTACTTCCTCTGAAGTCGCTTTCAAGCGTGTTGCTGTGCTTTTACGGATGCGATCGCTTTTGCGAACACCACCTGCCATCTGATACTCATAGCTGTCTTTGCCGTATTTAAAAGCAACTCCAAGGAGCATTTTTTCCGTCAAGTCGCTCAAAGTTGTTTCCAAATCCTTCATCTCATTTTTGTAAGAGTCAATCAAAGCCAGAGTAGTATTATAAGCTTCTATTTTGCTACGATACTGCTGAATTATTTGTGTGATATTTTGCAAGTTGCGAGCATCCCCAAAATCCATACTCGGATCAATTGCTTTGAGTCCAGACATTCTCAATTCAGCTTTTTCTAGAACGCGATATGTACGCTTTTGACGAGGCATAATTATCTTATTTATATTGTGTTCTAGAACTAGCTTGCCTTACTTCAGCTTAAATTTGGTTGAGTAAAATCCACAAAATTGGTGTTTAATGTAACGATAGACTCAGCAATATCCACTAAAAATATGATGTTTGTAACGAAAATTGTAGTGGTGGTAACTAAACTCGTAACATTGTAACGAAAATAATCATGTTTGTAACAAAAATCGTAGCGTTAGTAACTATACTCATTATTTTAGTAACAAACTCGTAATATTGTAACGAAAATAATCATGTTTGTAACAAAAATTGTAGTGGTGGTAACTAAACTTGTTATTTTAGTAACTTAAAGCGCGATGTTAGTGGCGATGTTTAGTAACGGCAATTGGTTTCAATTCAAAAAGCGTAGATATCACACGCAATATATTGAGAAAGTAATGCTGAACTCTGCAAAATCTGTAACGCTGAGTAGAATATAGGTTTTTTAAGTTAATTACGGAATTTAGAACAGGAATGATATTGATTAGCGATCGCTTGTATCATTGCGTTAGTGGAGTGATTAATATATCTCAACGAACTTAGGTGCAATCGCTGTTCAATTAATACTGTGCTAGTTTAAGAAAAATAGTGCAAAAACTTAATCAGTATGACCAGTGCGATCGCTATCCTGTGACACTGATAATAAAAGTAAACGACTAAAAAAGGGAATGCGGTTGTATCTGTTGGCATCCCTGGTTTCATCCTGGCATATCTCAACGGACTTAAGTGCGATCGCTAAAAAAATTAACCAGATAACCTAACTTCTCAATAAATGCCAAAGCTATAACTTGTTAAGACCTAAAACAGCCAAAATAATTGACACGCTAAGTATATACGCAATACAATTATTATAGTTGAATCTAACAATAGAGTTAATCAAAATACTTTTCCCAGAGAATAATAGACAAGCAATATTCAAATAATTTGGATAAAACAAATGAACGCCAAAATTATTGCTTTCTTAGGGATTACGGCAGCCTTTGCAAGCTTAGGAAGCCAAGTTTACGCTCAATCACCAGCATCAAACTCAAATCCCGGACAATATAGATTAAGTGGTGATTCTCTACTTGGAATCGATAAGAAAACAGCCCAAGATGACTTTAGGAGTTTTTTTGAGCAAACTAATCCAGCAAGTCTTTCCAACAATAATAGAAGAGAAAATAATAAAACTCCAGCCAAAATCCGCTTTAACGAATCATTATCACAGCCAGACACTTCAGTTTTCTTAACACCGGCTCAGTCAGACAGTGACAATGATGGATTGCAAGTACAGTTAGATATAGGGAGAGAATAAGCAAGTATAAAGGCTGAGGTTGTAGTTTTAATTAATTATGCCTTGCCCAAAATCTTTGCTAATAATCTTTTAAGTTTCAATTAGTAAGGTAAACAAGTTCGTAGTAAGGACTTTAGTCTTTAATTTTTTAAGCACTAAAGTCCTTACTACAAACTTTTCATTACTAGCTTAGATATTGTACTAGGCACAATTACTCTTCTATTTCTACTTAAATCAAAACAGCTTTAATTAGAAAACATCGTTCAGACAACGGCAGTTTTAGCCAATCATCCTGTCTCCTCTACCAGAATAAAATTTTGCACCTGACTTAATCTGCCTTCCTGAGTCGATAATTATGCAATCGTTTTGCAGTAAAATTAATCGTCAAGATAAGAGGAGGGCTTTGAGATGACTCGTGTCATCATTGTGCGCCACGGTCAAAGCGGTTATAACACCGAGCGGCGTATCCAAGGACGCACTGATGCGTCAACATTAACCGAAAAAGGTCGTAATGATGCAAGTCTTGTAGGCAAAGCCCTCAGCAATATCTTATTTAATGCGATTTACAGCAGTCCCTTACAACGAGCGAAACACACAGCAGATATTATCCATAATGAGTTAGCTACTCATGCTAAACAATCTGCTGTAGTTCAAGTTTCTGATTTGCTGCTAGAAATCGACCTACCTTTATGGGAGGCATTGCTAACTTCTGAAGTCAAGCAAAAATTTGCTGAAGACTATCGCACTTGGCATCAACACCCCGACGAACTGCGGATGCTCCTTAATGATGCACAGGGGACAAGAGAACATTTTCCCGTTCTTGCTTTATACGAACAAGCACGGCAGTTTTGGCAAGAAATTTTGTCCCAACATCAAGGCGAAACCATTCTCATCGTGGGACATAACGGAATCAATCGCGCCCTGATTAGCACAGCGTTAGGCATCCCTCCCAGTCGCTACCACTCAATACAGCAATCTAACTGTGGCGTCACCGTATTAAATTTCGCTGGAGGATTGGGCGAACCAGTCCAGCTAGAATCCTTAAATCAGACGCAACACACGGGAGAAACTCTACCCTCATTGCGACCGGATCATCAAGGAGTACGATTGTTGCTAGTGCGTCACGGTGAAACCGACTGGAATCGCCAAACCCGGTTTCAAGGTCAAATTGATGTCCCCCTCAACGACAACGGTAGAAAACAGTCGCAAAAAGCAGGTGAATTTCTTCAAGAAGTAGCAATTGATAATGCTTACAGTAGCACCATGCTGCGCCCTAAAGAAACAGCAGAAATTATCTTAAAACAACATCCGAATGTAAAGTTAGAATTGCAAGATGGTTTAAGAGAAATCAGTCATGGTCTTTGGGAAGGAAAATTAGAAACAGAGATAGAGCAAGAGTTTCCGGGAGAATTGCAGCGATGGCGGCTGATACCAACGCAAGTACAAATGCCTGAAGGGGAGAATTTGCAACAAGTCTGGGAGCGCAGTGTTGCAGCTTGGCAATCAATTCTGCAAGCAGCATCAAATAATCAATTCAAAACTGTATTAGTAGTAGCCCATGACGCTACTAACAAAACCTTGCTTTGTCACATTCTGGGTTTATCGCTGGAAAACTTCTGGAGTTTTCGCCAGGGTAACGGTGCAGTAAGTGTCATCGACTATCCTGCTGGAATCGATGGTTTACCAGTACTGCAAGCGATGAATATCACCTATCACTTTGGTGGAGGCGTACTAGATAAAACAGCAGCGGGAGCGTTGTAAAAAAGTTAGGAGTTAAGAGTTAGGAGTAAAAAATTATGAGTAATGAATAAAGTTAGAAGCGATGAGCAAGGAATAAATAACTCATAACTCATAACTCATAACTCCTAACTCATAACGCCTAACTCCTAAATTTATTCTTAACTCATAACTAAAGACTTTTATGACTGAACTGCTGCAAAAAGTACGAGTGATTGACCCTGTTTCTGAAATCGACGAACTCTTTGATGTGCTGATTGCTGATGGTTATATCCGGGAAGTGGCTTCGCACATTTCTGACATCAGTTCTGATACTCAAATCAGAGATTGTCAGGGATTAGTTCTCGGCCCTGGATTAGTGGATTTGTACAGCCACTCTGGCGAACCTGGCTTTGAAGAACGGGAAACCCTCTCGTCTTTCTTACAAGCTGCTGCTGCTGGCGGCTTTACTAGAGTTAGCATTTTACCCGATACATCCCCAGTTATTGATAACCCTGCGCTTGTGGCACAGTTGCAGCAGAAGAGGGCAGAGGGGCAGAAAAGCAGAGGAGCAGAAAAGAGTTTGTCTCCCCTGCACCCCTCCTCCCCTGCTCCCCTGCTTCATATCTGGGGTGCAATCACCGTAGATGTTGCTGGGAAGCAGATGACGGAATTGGCAGATTTAGCGTCGGCTGGAGTTGTGGGTTTTACTGATGGTAAACCTTTAGAAAATTTGGCGCTGGTGCGGCGAGTGTTAGAGTATCTCCAGCCGTTGGGTAAACCAGTCGCATTTTGGCCTAGCGATCGCCAGTTAGCAGCAAATGGTGTAATGAGAGAAGGGACAAATGCTCTCCGTTTTGGTTTACCCCCAATTCCCGCCAGCGCTGAAACAACTGCGATCGCAGCTATGCTGGAATTGGTGGCAACCATCGGCACACCAGTCCATATCATGCGTGTCTCCACAGCTCGCAGCGTGGAATTAATCGCCTCAGCTAAAGCCGCTGGTTTACCCATCACCGCCAGCACCACCTGGATGCACCTTTTACTTGATACTAAAGCAGTTAAGAGTTATCACACCAGCCTGCATTTAGACCCGCCTTTAGGTAATCCCAGTGATATGGCGGCGTTGCGTGCAGGGGTACGCACGGGTGTAATCGATGCGATCGCGATCGATCACACACCCTACAGCTACGAAGAAAAAGTCCAAGCCTTTGCCGAAGCGCCTCCAGGAGCAATTGGTTTAGAATTAGCACTACCTCTTTTATGGCAATATCTCGTTGAAACTGAGGAATTTACAGCTTTAGAATTATGGCGGGCATTGAGTACCAATCCAGCAGAGTGTTTAGGGCAAAAAGTAAGTGCGATTCTACCTCATCAACCAGCGGAACTTACTTTATTTGATCCTCAGCAAACTTGGAAAGTTGAACGGAAAAGTCTTTATACACTTTCACAAAATACACCTTGGTTAGGACAACAGTTGAAGGGTCATGTTGTGCAAATCTGGTGTTAAAAAAACGTACTGAAAACTACTGAATATACAGCACTTCCAGCTATTATGCAATACAGCCAGCCAGGGAATAGAATTCCCTGTCTAATGGTGCAAGTCCTCTAGAAGAGGACTAGAAAAACTTGGGTTAAATTCAAGAATCTCCGGGCTGAAGCCTAGAGAGTGTCAAATCAGGCTATTGACACGATGGTATCGAGGTATAATTTTTTTGAAACGCGATCGCGTTTGTATTTATAACTTATGAGTCATCCTTCTTGCCTCACGATCTTGCTGATTGATGATTGCGCTGAAGATCGAGAAGCATATCGTCGCTTTTTGGAGCAAGACAGCCTGTATACCTACCGCACTTTGGAGTTTGAGACACCAACGCCAGCACTGAAATGGTGTCAACAGGAGATACCAGATATCATTTTGCTGAATTTTTTGTTACTCGATGGCGATGGGCTGAAGCTTATTCAGCAGTTTCGAGAATCCCATAGCAATACTCAAACTGCTGTAATTATGCTGACAGGACAAGGGGATGAAATTACTGCTGTCCGTGCAATGACAAGTGGTGTGCAAGATTATCTGGTTAAAAAGAAACTCACGGCTGAAGTTCTTCAAGGTGCAATTCATCATGCCATTGAACGGATAGATTTGACTCGACAGTTAAAACAAAGTCGGGAACAACAACAACTGATTGCTGCGATCGCCTTACGGATTCGTCAGTCTCTTAAACTAGAAGAGATTCTGCGTACCATAGCAACAGAAGTACGGCAGTTTTTGAAAGCAGACCGAGTAGTTGTCTATCAATTTCAGCCGGATATGAGCGGTACAATTGCGGCAGAGTCAGTGCTTCCAGGTTGGACAGTGGCTTTGGGACAGCAGATTTTGAACACCTGCTTTCAACAGGGAGCCAGAAGTGATTATTGCCAAGGGAAAAAACGAGCAATCGACGATATTTATCAAGCTGGCTTAACGAATTGTCATTTGCAACTTTTAGAACAATTTGAAGTCAAAGCCAATTTGGTAGTACCTATTTTAGTCAAAGAGCAATTATGGGGATTATTAATTGCTCACCAATGTAGTGCATCTCGCCACTGGCAATCAGTAGAACTAGATTTGTTGGATCAACTAGCGGTGCAAATAGCAATTGCCATTCAACAGGGAAGTTCTTATGAGCAACTACAGGCAGAACTGGCAGAACGCCAACGGACAGAAGCAGCGCTCAAAGCCAGTGAAGACAAACTTAAGCTTACCCTGAATTTTGCTGGTATTGGCTATTGGGAATTGAACCCAATCACCAATCAAATATTTGCTAGTGAGAACGCAATTCGCTGTTTTAGTTCCGATCTGAGTGATGTGAACTGGACTTATGAAAAGTGGCTTAATCAGTTATATCCAGAGGATCGAGAATGGGTTGAGCAGGAATTGAGGCAGGCGATCGCCACACAAACCGATTATGCTGTGGAATATCGAGTTGTCTGGCAAGATGGCAGCATTCATTGGGTATCGGCAAAAGGACGGGGAGTTTACGACGCAACCGGACAATTGCTGCAAATGCTAGGCGTGCTAATGGATATCACAGAACGCAAGCTCTCAGAGGCGGAGCGGCGACGCACCCAAATGCTGCGAATTGAATTACGTCTTTTAGAACAGATACTCGAAGTAGTTCTAGCAGGTTACTGGGACTGGGATATTCCCGGCAATCAGGAGTACTTGAGCTTAACCTTCAAGCAGATGTTTGGCTATGAAGATCATGAGTTGGCAAATACACCTGAGAGCTGGCAACGCTTGATTTTTCCAGAGGATTTACCAGGTGTTTTGGAACTTTTTGAGCAACACGTCCAAAGTCGTGGACAAATCCCCTTTTACAATGAGGTGAGATACCGACATAAGGATGGTTCTATCGTTTGGGTCATTTGTTCCGGTCGTGTTATTGCCTGGGATCGAGACGGCAATCCCTTGCGGATGATTGGTTGCCATGTTGACATTACACAACGCAAACAAGTAGAAGCTCAATTATTAGCGCTCGCTAATTTGCAACAAGCTATTTTAGATGGTACTGACTATGCCATTATTTTTAATAACTCAAATGGCATCCAAATTTTCAATGCAGCTGCTCAGAAAATGTTAGGCTACACAGCAGATGAGGTTATTCAGCAAATAAATCCAACTACATTTCACGACCCAGAAGAACTCAAACAAAGGGCAGCAGAACTCTCGTTAGAATTGGGTAGGGAAATTACACCCGGAAAAGATTTTTTTACTATCGTCACTCAAGACGGAAGCACTTATGAAAACGAATGGACTTACATTCGTAAAGATGGCTTTCGTTTCCCCGTATTTCTGTCGGTGAAAATCCTTCAGGATCTAGAAGGACAGAATATCGGATTTTTGAGTATTGCCAAAGATATTACTCAGCAAAAACAAATAGAAACAGCCCTTCGAGATAGCGAACTCCGTTATGCACATCTGGCAGAAGCTGCTCCTGTAGCTATTTTCCGGCTAGATGCCGTTGGTAAATGCATCTATGTCAACGATCGCTGGAGTGAGATGACTGGCAGACCAACACAGGCAGCATTGGGGGTGGGGTGGATACAGGCTTTGTACCCAGAAGACGGAGAGCGTTTGGGGAGGGAATGGTCTCTAAAATTTGAGCAAGGATATGTAAATCCAAAGGAATTTTATCAGAGTGAGGGTAGGCATCTACGCCCAGATGGCAGCATCAACTGGTTTTATGTCCAAGTGTTACCCGAAATCAACACTAACGATACCATTATCGGCTACATTGGCACACTGACAGATATTAGCAAACGCAAACAAGCAGAAGAGCAACTGCATCAACTCTCCGAACGGCTAACTATAGCAATCGGCTCTGGAGGATTTGGTATTTGGGAATATGATTTCGTCCAGGCAATGCAGATTTGGGACGATCGCATGTACGAACTGTATGGATTGAGCAGCACTGATTTTAATGGTTCTTTTGATGCTTGGTTAAACTGTCTGCATCCAGACGATCGCCTTTATATGCTAGGAACCATAGAGCAAGTTCTGCAAGGAAAGCAAGAATATAATGTCGAGTTCCGCATTGTCCAGCCGAGTGGAGAAATTCGTTATCTGAAAGGCTATGGTATTCTCAAGCGTGCCCAGCAGGGTGAGCCTATACGGTTAATTGGGGTTAATTATGATATCAGCGAACGCAAACAAGCCGAACAGGAACTCATCCACAATCGGGATTTGCGAGAAGCAATTTTTAACGAATCTGCCGATGCGATATTTTTGGTCGATCCGCAAACCCTGCTCACCCTGGATTGTAATCGGCGGGCGGTAGAACTGTTTGAAGCGGTTGACAAAGCTGAATTGATCGGTATCAATGGGCAGGTACTCCAGCAGCGTCCATTCACTACCAGCGAAACGGATGCGATCATCAGAGATATGCAGTCAAAAGGTTTATGGAGCCGAGAGATTGAATATATTACTCTTCAGGGTAGGATTTTTTGGGGAAACATCGCAGCGAAACCGATTACTATCGCCGGACGTACCATGAATCTAGTACGGATCACTGATATCAGCGAACGCAAGCAAACTGAAGCACAACTGCGACAGACTAACGAGCAGCTTGCTAACGCCAATATGGAACTTGCCCGCGCCACTCGCCTCAAAGATGAATTTCTCGCAAACATGAGCCATGAACTGCGAACACCTCTTAATGCGATTTTGGGTATGTCAGAGGGCTTACAAGAAAGTGTATTCGGCTCCATTAATGAAAGACAAGCAAAAGCGATCGCTACTATTGAGCGCAGTGGCAGACATTTACTAGAACTAATCAATGACATTCTAGACTTGTCTAAAATCGAATCTGGCAAACTGGAACTGCAACTAAGTGATGTTTCTGTTAAGAGCCTGTGTGATACCAGCCTTGCTTTTGTCAAACAGATGGCTTTGAAAAAAAGTATTCGTCTTAGTACTCATATTTATGACAATATTGGCAGCATCCAAGTAGACGATCGCCGCTTGCGTCAGGTACTCATCAACCTGCTAAGTAACGCTGTCAAGTTTACGCCAGAACGGGGATGTGTAACGCTAGAAGTCCGGCTAGAGGGAGCAGGGGGGCAGAGGGGCAGGGGAGCAGGGGAGCAGAGGGGCAGGGGGGCAGGGGGAGGGGGGGAAGTAGATTCTGCCTCGTCTTCCCCAAATCTTTGCTTTCATATCACTGACACCGGCATCGGTATCGCCCCTGAAGAAATTGGCAAGCTGTTTCAGCCTTTTATCCAACTTGACAGCAGCCTTAACCGCCAATACAGTGGCACCGGTCTAGGTTTGGCACTGGTACAAAAAATTATTAACTTACATGGAGGAACCGTCTTAGTTAACAGTGAAGTTGGAAAGGGAAGTTGTTTTACCGTCCGCATTCCCTACCATCGCAGCGACAATCTTCTAAGAACGCAGGTAACTACTTCATTACCCAGCTATCCCTTACTTGTTGAAAATGCTCAAGTTTTGATTATCGAAGATTCTGTGGCGGCGGCCGATCAGATTACTCGTTACTTGAGCGAGATGGGAATGCAACCCATCATCTATTCTCAAGGTGAAGGAGCCGTAGAAGAAGTTTTGCGAGTTCAACCTGCTCTAATCATTCTCGATCTGCAACTACCAAACCTATCGGGTTGGGAGGTACTAAATCAACTCAAGATCAACCCAAAAACTAAAGATATTCCAACGATCATCATTTCAGTTGTGGATGAGCATAGCAAAGGACTGGCTCAGGGAGCGTTTGAATATCTGGTCAAACCCATTACCCGCGCTCAACTTCAAGTAACTATAGAGAAACTACAACATCCTGCCCGTTCTAACTCGCCAAATTTAATTGTAGTGCCAGAAGTCTTTCTGGACGATCCTTTGATTTTGCTGGCAGAAGATAATCAACCAAATATTGATACGATGTCCGCCTATCTTGAAAGTCGAGGGTATCATCTGATTTTGGCAAACAATGGACAACAAGCTATCGATCTTGTCAGAGTTCAACGCCCTGACTTAATTGTGATGGACATTCAAATGCCGGGAATGGATGGGTTAGAAGCAATCCGCCGCATCCGTAACGATCGCCAATTTGTGCATATTCCCATAATTGCACTAACGGCATTAGCTATGCCCGGCGATCGCGAAACTTGTTTAGCAGCTGGGGCTAATGAATATTTGACCAAACCCATAAAACTTAAACAGCTTGTAACCACAATTCAACAACTTTTAGGAAGGTAGTGAAAATTCTCGATGGATAGTCAACCCTCTATTTTAGCGATCGATGATGAACCCGATAACTTTGATGTTATTGAAACTTTGCTGGATGGTGAAAACTACCAGCTATACTACGCTCCTAGTGGTCAACAAGCTCTAAACCGCCTCGATAGTTTTCAGCCCGATCTGATTTTATTAGATGTGATGATGCCCGATCTTGATGGGATGGAAGTCTGCCGACGCATCAAAGCCGATCCACAATGGCAAGCAGTGCCGATTATTATGGTGACAGCATTAACCGATAAAGAAGATTTGGCTCGATGTCTGGCGACGGGTGCAGATGACTTCATTAGTAAACCCGTTAATGGTGTGGAATTACGAGCCAGAGTTCATTCCATGTTAAGGATTAAGCAGCAGTACGACAGTATGCAAGTATTGCTCAAACTGCGAGAAGACATGGTAAACATGATTGTGCACGATCTGCGAAATCCACTTACCAGTATTGTTTTAGGCGCAGAGATTTTGCGGTTGTCAGGTTTGTCACCTGAACAACAGCAAGGCAAAGTCGATCAAATTTTAGTTGCTGGACAACAACTGCAATCGTTGATCGATAGCTTGCTAATCATGGCAAAGCTGGAATCTGGGAAAATGGTTCTCAACTATACAGAAGTAGACCTTTGTGCGCTGTGTATGTCAGCATTGGGAGATATTGAGGCGATCGCTAATCAAAAGAACCTGACCCTGATACGTGAACTACCCGAACCTGGTGGCATTTTTGCAGTAGATGCAGTTATCTTTCGTCGAGTGTTGGATAACTTGCTCTCCAATGCCATTAAGTTCTCCCCGTCCAAGTCTCAAGTTACCCTACGGGGAGAGTATTTAGCAGCAGGTGGTGTAAAAGTGCAAGTCGCTGATTCTGGTTCGGGAGTAAGTCTGGAGTTACGACAAATCATTTTTGAGAAGTATGAAATTGGAACTCCGATACCAGAAATTTCGCAAATTGGTTTAGGATTGGCTTTCTGCAAAATGGCGATCGAGGCACATTCTGGTACAATTACCATCGAAGATAATTATCCAAATGGTAGTGTCTTCACTGTACTACTCAAAAATGAATAATTAACTCTCAATTTACTGCATTTAAGAATTTATAGTATGCCCTTTCTGCTAATGTGACATCTAGCATGAATGGATTGTCATTACCTTGAAATTTAGCGATCGCACGACATTAACATCTAACATGACAAGCCCTTTAGTGAGAATAGAGGCACATCCACAGGAAGCAAAACGACTAATAGGAATAAATTACGAACACTTTTTAGCATTAGTAAGTTTAGCAGAAGAAAGACATAAGGAGAAACAAGTTGAAATCGAAAAAAATAGAATTCGTATCATTGCTAATATCTGTGAATGGAAACCACAGATGTCATAAAAAGAAGGAATATGTCTGTATTTAGTATATCTCAGACAAAAGCCAATTTTTGAGATGTTGGGGTTACTGTTTGATGTCTCTAAAACGAAAGTACTAGTTATCTTTGGGAATAAAAATAGCTTTATGCTCCTCATAAGCTAGCAATACTGACCCTGAAATAAAACGTAAATAAAAATGTGCCATATTTTTCATTTAATTCCACTTTTTTCTAAGTAATTCGATGTTTATCTCCCGTAATTTCCCCTTATAGCAAAGTTAAATGAAGTATTTTTTGTTCTTCAAGCTGCTGCACAGGTAGTAAGATAACATCACCTTGACGAATTGGTTGCATGGTTTTGCTTTCCTGACATGGGTACAAACCCCACTTCGCTTTTGCTCTCAAGTTTGATTTAATTTTGGCACAAGCTTTATTAGAGTGGGGCATTGTGTATTAGACCTGCCCTGAAAATAAGGCAGGAGGCAGGAGGAAAATACATTTTCATTGTTCCTTATGAGCGCAGCTCATGGAGTCTCTTGCAACAATGTATTTTTGCACTCTTAGGGAAAAGGGTAAAGCTTAAAGGGAAAGGATTTTGAGTTTCTTTACCCTTTTCCCCCGCCCCTTATCCCCGGAGGAGACCCCACCTTCCCCTTTACCCCGACAAATGCCAAGAAGTCTATTGATTGGGCACAAGAGGCAGAGGGGCAGAGGGAAAAACTGACTGCAACTTACTTCTTCTCTGCTTCCCACTCTCCACTCTCCATTCCCCAATTAAAGAATATTTTGAAAACTGTAGTCGCCAATTATGCGTTAGATAAGTTAAAGATTGAAATAGCTGGAAATTCAGACCCAGCGTATCCTCATTTATCCTCTGGGACAGACTGGGCATTAAGTTCAGCGGATTTTCTCCCAAGCAGGCAGTTTATGTGAGGATTAAATCACTGCCCTAAGCGTGACCATTTATCTTGACAATTTGCAAAAATTACCTCAACTTGACTGTTTAGCTTACTAGCTCTTCTTTTTATTGAAATTTCCATGTCAACTCTCGTCATCGTCGAATCTCCAACCAAAGCTCGTACCATTCGCAACTACCTGCCAGCAGGCTATCGGGTGGAGGCGTCTATGGGTCATGTACGTGACCTACCCCAGTCGGCTAGTGAAATTCCTGCTGCCGTCAAAGGGGAATCATGGGCGCAGCTAGGGGTAAATGTGGACGCCGACTTTGAACCGGTATATGTTGTCCCGAAAGACAAAAAGAAAATCGTCACCCAGCTCAAAGATGCCCTCAAAGATGTAGATGAACTGATTCTGGCAACGGACGAAGACCGGGAAGGTGAAAGCATTAGCTGGCATTTATACCAATTGCTGAAGCCGAAAGTTCCGACTAAGCGGATGGTGTTTCACGAAATTACCCAAGAGGCGATTAAAAAAGCTCTGAAAAACTGCCGCAATATTGATGAGCAGTTGGTTCGCGCCCAAGAAACGCGGCGGATTTTAGATCGGCTTGTCGGCTATACTCTGTCTCCTCTACTATGGAAAAAAATCGCCTGGGGATTATCTGCTGGGCGAGTGCAATCTGTAGCCGTGCGGCTTTTAGTCACTAGGGAACGCCAACGCCGCGCTTTCCATGAGGGTACATACTGGGATTTGAAAGCTAGTTTGTCAAAGGAAAAAACCCCCTTTGCTGCCCAGTTGGTGACACTGGGAGGAACCAAAATCGCTAACGGCAGCGATTTTGACGCCACGACCGGACAAATTACCGCAGGTCGCAATGTCTTGTTGCTCAATGAAGAACAAGCGGTAGCCCTCAAAGAACGCCTAACCGGGAAAACCTGGAATGTTAACGACATCGAAGAACGCCCTGTGACGCGCAAACCGTCGCCACCGTTCACCACCTCGACGTTGCAACAAGAATCTAACCGGAAACTACGCCTTTCAGCCCGTGACACAATGCGGGTTGCCCAGAATTTGTACGAGCAGGGGTATATTACCTATATGCGGACAGATTCGGTACATTTGTCAGATCAAGCGATCGCAGCTGCTCGCAGTTGTGTAGAAAAGCTTTACGGTCAACAATACCTTAGTCCCCAACCCCGGCAATACACCACCAAATCCAAAGGCGCACAAGAGGCGCACGAAGCAATTCGTCCAGCGGGTAGCAGCTTCCGCACCCCTCAAGAAACTGGTTTGGGCGGTCGAGAACTTGCCCTTTACGATCTGATTTGGAAGCGGACTGTTGCCTGTCAAATGGCTGATTCCCGGCAAACTCAAATTACCGTGCAATTGCAAGTCGAGGATGCTGGATTCCGTTCTTCTGGCAAACGGATTGAATTTCCAGGATACTTACGTGCCTACGTTGAAGGTTCAGACGACCCAGAGGCAGCACTGGAAGACCAGGAAGTAATTTTGCCGAATCTGAAAGTGGGCGATCATCCCAATTGTACAGAGCTAGAAGCAGTTGGGCACGAAACCCAACCGCCAGCTAGGTACACCGAAGCTTCTTTGGTGAAAACATTAGAAAGCGAAGGTATCGGTCGTCCCAGTACCTACGCCAGCATCATTGGCACAATCATCGACAAGGGTTATGCCCATTTGGTGACTAACGCTCTCATTCCCACCTTTACTGCTTTCGCCGTCACCGACTTGCTGGAAAAACATTTCCCAGACATTGTTGACCCCAGCTTCACCTCGAAGATGGAGCAAACCCTCGATGACATTGCCACCGGTGAAGCGAAATGGCTGCCCTACTTGCAGCAATTCTATCTGGGAGATAAAGGGCTAGAAACCCTGGTAAAAGAACGGGAAAGTCAAATTGATGCCACCAAAGCTAGAACTGTAGAACTTGAGAATCTAGATGCCAAAGTCCGCATTGGTAAATATGGTCCTTATATTGAAGTCGAAAATGGTGAAGGAGTTATCACCGCTTCAATTCCCAAAGACCTAACGCCAGCTGACCTCGACCCCAAGCAGGTAGAAGTATTGCTGCGGCAAAAAATCACCGGCCCTGACCAGGTAGGCCGCCATCCCGAAACTGGCGAACCAATTTATGTAAAAATTGGTGCTTACGGGCCTTATGTGCAATTGGGTGATAAAACCGACGAAAACCCCAAACCAAAACAAGCCTCCCTACTCAAAGGTGTCACTCCAGAAACCGTTACCCTGGAAATGGCTGTTGGTCTGTTGGCACTACCCCGGACATTGGGAGTTCATCCAGTTACTGGCGGCAAAATTCAAGCAAGTTTGGGACGCTTTGGTCCTTATGTGGTTCATGACCAGGGTAAGGAGGGAAAAGACTACCGCTCCCTGAAAGCTGCTGATAATGTATTGGCAATTAGCCTAGAACGTGCATTGGAATTGCTATCTGAACCAAAAAAGGGGCGCAGTTCCAGCAACAGCAAGTCCAAAGCAGCCTTACGCGAATTGGGTACGCATCCAGAGGACGGGGAAACAATTAACATCTACGATGGCCCCTATGGCCCTTACATCAAGTATGGCAAAACTAATGTCAGTATCCCAGAAGGTCAAACGGTAGAAGATATAACCCTAGCTGAGGCGTTGAACTTGTTAGCAGCTAAGGCATCGACCGGAAAATCGACTCGCAAAACAAGTAAATCAACGACTTCCAAATCTAAGTCAACAGCTAAATCCTCAACGACCGCTGCAAAGAAAAAGGGTACAGAAGGCTAGTGGTAAGTCAAACAATTTTGGATTTTAGATTTACGCTAGCGTAGCGTTAGCGACGGAGGAGTGTCTTTTAGATTTATTTCGCTCATAACGGGCGAGGCATAAAGCCTAAAATTCTCTTAATCCAGAATCTAAAATCTAAAATTCCTACTCAATAGTCTATCTAAAGTCCAATTTTTAACTCTTGACCCTTGATATCCATCCTTGATAGGATACAGTTCAGTAGGTTCAAGTGTGATACTCTAAAAAGTAAGGGAAAACACAACGCTAAATTTTAGAAGTGGCTTATGTCCCAAATGCGGGATTGTGTATCAGCCCGATTGGAAGCCAGAGGTGCGAAAGTATGTTTTTTTCTGCGTACCTGTTAATCAAAAATTGAGGTAGTATCTCAGGAGCGGTCAGTTCATGGACTATATAGAAAAGGTGCTGGAAAAGCTTAAGGAATTAGCTCGTAGGCTAATTGAAAGCCTATTAGGGCCAGAGGCTGAACCGGAACCGGAACTGATTCCGATTCCTGTAAATGATCGCTCGCGCCGTCGCCACTAACCCCACAGTGGTAAACCCGACGTTGCAACCCTTAAGTATTCTGGCACTGCATGGGCCAAACTTAAATTTACTAGGACAGCGAGAACCAGGAATTTATGGTTCGTTGACACTAGCCGAAATTAACCGCCTGTTAGAAGAAGAAGCATTCAAATTACAGGCGAAAGTTTTTCCTTTGCAGTCAAATAATGAAGGAATTTTGGTAGATACTATTCATGGCGCGTTAGGGCAACATCAGGGAATTCTGATTAATGCAGGAGCGTACACCCACACAAGTGTGGCATTGCGAGATGCGATCGCTGCTGTTAATTTGCCCACGGTGGAAGTACATCTGAGTAATATTTATCGCCGGGAAGAATTTCGCCATCATTCTTATATCGCCCCAGTTGCGATTGGCCAAATAAGTGGTTTTGGCGTTCAAAGTTACTTATTGGGCTTACAAGCTTTGATAGATCATTTAAGAGTTAGGAGTTAGAAGTTAGGAATTGGTAGTTGGTAGTAAAGTCAGGAATTAGTAATATTTCATTAACTCCTTACTTTTAACTACATAATTTATGCGTTACTCTCCTATAAGTCGGTTTAAAGGAACTTTGCTCGGAGCATTACTGGGGGGAAGTTTAGCTCCTAGTGGTAAAGTACACTTTGAGAATTACCTAGATTTAGGCAGAATGGCGGTTCTGGGTATCCAGAGTTTGATTGCGTTAGGTAGGTTAGATTTAGATGATTGGATAGAGCGTCAGCAAGAAGAATCTGCTCATTCAGCCGCAACTGATGACATCTCAATAAGAATAATTATTGCCACATTACCAGTAACACTCTTTTTTCACGAAAATCCAATTAAGCTCCGACAAAACTTGCTGCGTGTACTAAAAATCTGGGAGGATGATCCAGTAGTCAGGGATGGAACACTAGCAGTAGGATATGCGATCGCTCTTGCCCTAAATGAAAAACTCGACCCTCTAACTCTTATCCCACAAACAATTTCTTTTATCGGAGAAACACCGACATCAATACCAAAAAAATTATTAAGAGTCCAGAATTTATTAAAGCAAGGGGTTGGATTATCAACGGTGCAAGCTGAGTTTGCTAAAGAAGAAAAGCTCAGTAACACTATTGCTATGGCATTTTACTGCTTTTTGAGTACCTTAGAAGACTTTCGCCTGACAGTTTTACAGGCTACTCACAATGACAATCCTCAAGTGCAAGATGCTACGCTTCTAAGCTCACAGGCTACAGGTGCAATTACTGGTGCTTTATCGGGAGCATATAACGGTACAGGTGGAATTCCTGTAAATTGGCAAGTCTTGCTCTTGCGGAGCAATTCTCCAGTATGGGGACTAACTAGCTTTTCCCAAATGTTAGAATTGACCGATGCATTTGTGGGAGTGTGGTCAGGAGTGTATAATCTTACCTTAAACCCAAAAGAGTTAACAGAGGAGGGATGTGAGGTGGCTTTGCTTTCAGTTTACGCAGCTCCTCGCGTTATTCGGTCGCGTTAATCTTAAATTAACCAAATAAGGGGTTAAAGGTAGGCAAACTTCCGCAACAGTTGTATTAGTCTCATATACTAGAATTTTTCAGTAAACCCTTGGACTGATTCTGTAGCTAGGTATTGTGGCAAATCAGCAATAAAAAAGCCCCGCCACCGACTTGCAGCCGCAGATCGAACTTTCCTGATGATTGTCTTTTTTTGAACTATCAAAGTCGGCAATTGCAGGTAGAGATAATGAAAATGCATAAATTTTTGCAGTTCTTGAACCAGCAATTGACTCACTGGCGGCGACAGTACAAAACACTACGCCGAAAGGGAAAATTAATGAGAAGTCCCAAAGGTAAAACCCATAGAAGGGAACTTCTAAGGACTATGCTCAAGAATGTATTCCTGTTTTTATCAAAAACCAATGAGAAAAGCGAACGCCGAAAACAAGAAAGAGCGCTAAGGTTAAAGGCAAAATCGGTTAAAACTAAGAGTAGTATTTATGCAGTTGGTTTAGATTGGGCATATAAACAGCGTTACTCAGTGATTTTAGCGATCGCTGTAGTGTCCCTCACAGGTATTATTGGGCATAAATTATACAATCAGACTCAACTTCAAGTAGGACATCCCGCACCCCAAACGATTACAGCACCTTACACAGCTAGCATCGAAGATCAGAAAAAAACCGAAGCCGAGCGCAAAGCCGTCAGCACAAGCTCTTTACAGGTGTTGATGCTTGATGCGCGAATCAACGAAAAAATCAACGAAAATTTGCAACAACTTCTAGATGATGGCAACGAAATTCGCGCTGTTGCTGGAGCTTTTCCTTTTTTCGATCCTGTAGTTTTATCCATCTCTACCCAACGTTACCTCCGCTCTTGTTCTGAGTCGGAATGGCAAGCACTGCTATCGGCTGTAGAAAATAGTAAAAATCAGCAGCAGAAGGGAATCGGACAAACCACCCCAGCTGCACCCAATCAGAAACGCCAGCCGCGCATCATATCCAAATCTGATTCCCAGAATCTAGAAAAGACACAACCAGTAGATTTTTCTCAAAACACTGATTTTACTCAAGCTGTAGCAGAACTAGAATCTTACCGCCTCACAACTTCTGAGAAAAGCTTGTCCTTAGTGATTGCCGAAATTTCCCAAACACGTCAAAGATATATCCAAGCCACTGCCAAACTTTTAAAGTTAGAGACTGTTAGCCCCGAAGCAGTATATGAAGAATCTCTACTTTTGGATTTATCAGATGTGGAATGGGAAAAAACCCAAATGGGAATCCATGAAAGTATAGAGCGGATTCTCACCCAAGGCATCCCACAAGGACTGCCAAAAAATATCTTGCAAGATGCGGTGAGTTTACAATTACAGACCTTTGTACCAGAATCCGCTGAAACTTTGGCAAAAAATCTGTTGTTAGCTGTACTCAAGCCGAATCTGCAAAAAGATGAAGAACAAACCAGACAAAATGCTCAAAAGGCGGCGGCTGGTGTGCCACCCGTGATGGTGAAAGTACGGCAGGGTGAGGTAATTGTCAAAAAAGGAGCGCAGATTACTGCATGGAACTTTGAGGTGCTGGAGCATTATCGCCTGATTCGCCGGGAGGTAAAGTGGCAGGAGTTGGTGAAGTTAGGAGGTGTGATTGCGATCGCTATTGGCATTTTTGTCTGGGTAGAACGCCATATTGAGTACGAATTGCGACAACGCGATCGCCTGTTGGTGTTGTTGCTAACTCTGAGTGTGCCAGCAGTAATCGTCATCGGATTGCCCTATACCACCTGGAGCGCCCTTGGTTTATTGTTGGGAAGCTTTTACGGCCCCACTTTGGGGTTGACAGTTGTCGGCCTGCTGTGGCCGATATTAGGCATTAGCTTGGATATGAGCAAGGCTGCGCTTTTAGCTGGTGTTGGGGGAGGAATATTAGGTAGTTACATTGCCCAACGATTGCGATCGCGTGAAGAGTTGGCTTTATTAGGTGTTGCGATCGCCTTAACTCAGGGTGGTATTTACCTGCTTGTTAAAATCTTAATTGGTCAAGTATTTGGTTCAACCTGGTATATTGTTTTCCAAGAAGCGGGATTATTTGCCTTATCCGGCTTAGGGTGGAGTATTGTCGCCTTGGGTTTAAGTCCTTATCTAGAAAAAGTTTTTGATTTAGTTACCCCAATCCGTTTAGCAGAACTGGCGAACCCTAACCGCCCTTTATTAAAACGACTTGCGACTGAAACTCCGGGAACTTTTCAACATACGTTGCTTGTGGCTACTCTTGCTGAAGCTGCTGCCAAAGAATTAGGATGCAATGTTGAACTAGTCAGGGCTGGGACACTATATCACGATATTGGCAAAATGCACGACCCTCTTGGCTTTATTGAAAATCAAATGGGGGGGCCGAATAAACATGATACTGAGATTAAAGATCCTTGGAAGAGTGCAGAAATTATCAAAAAGCACGTAACTGAAGGGTTAGTAATGGCGCGTAAACACCTTTTACCTACGGCGATTCAAGCTTTTATTCCAGAGCATCAGGGAACGATGCTGATTGCCTATTTCCATCACCAAGCCCAGCAAATGGCTCAGTCAGATCCAAGTTTAACTGTAGATGACGCAGACTTTCGTTACGATGGGCCAATTCCCCAATCACGGGAAACCGGAATTGTCATGTTAGCAGATTCTTGCGAAGCGGCGCTGCGATCGCTGCAAGCATCGGCTAAATCTGTGGGAGAGAAGCGATCGGTTAAAGATGTCTCCACTGAACAAGCTTTAGCAATGCTGAATAATATTCTGCGTGCCAAATGGCAAGACAATCAACTCGTTGATTCAGGACTAAAACGGGAAGAGATGTCACAAATTGCTCAAATATTTGTGGATGTTTGGCAGCAATTTCATCATAAACGGATTGCTTATCCGAAGTTGAAGGCTAGTAGCACTGCACGGAATTTGTAATTTAACGATTTCCAAAATACTGAATTTTTATTTTCTAACTTATCAATCTTAAAAACTGAAGAAATTATGCCTGCGATCACATTTACTGATAATGTTGTTAACAGGTTTTTTAGAATGTGATGTAGTTGATCCTAGATTTATGCTGAGTGCCCAAATATAGCAGTCGCCAAAGCCGTTAGGACAGTTTGCGGGAAACGCGTCTTCAACAGCGTACTTTGTGATTTTATTGCTGTCCTAAGCTCCCTGTCCGTTGCTATAAATCAGTATTGAGGATTCAGCAAGGGCATTTTCCTGAAAATTGCAGATAAATTTTTACGAAATATCTATTTCTGGAGTTGAAGAATTATCTTAGTCAATTCAAAACATCACTTATAAAATACTTAAAAACATGACATCAAAGCCAGAAAAAGAGCGTGAACAGCAAATAGCATTTCTTAGTGAAACTATCAAAAAGTACCGTCATCACTTACCTAAAGAACGGAAGCCTAATATTCTTATCTGTGGAAAAACTGGCAACGGAAAGACATCTACTATCAATACTCTTTTTGGGCAAGAAGTTGGTAAAGTTGGTCATTTCAGTCGTGGCACAGACACTGATGAGGTTTATGAATGGGAAAGTAATGAGGAGAATATTAACATTGTTGACCTTCCTGGACTTGGTGATTCGCCAAAAAATGATAAAATTTTCAAAGAAATTTATCGGCGGCGAATTAAAGAAGCTGACGGATTTATTGTCATTGTCTGCCCACCAAGACCAGCAGAACTAGGTACACTAAAAACTGTAAATCTACTTATTAGTTCTGGAGTCTCTAGTAAGCATATTATTTTCGGTTATAACAAATTATCGGACATCAGGTATCAAGATAATGGTAAACTTTCTCAAGTTGAAATTGATGGGCTAATTGGCTCAACAAGTCCTAAACATACTCAGGCGATTGTAGATGCTAAGAAAGCATTTCTAGAAACTCTGCAAAGAGAAATTCCATGTGCTTCATTCTCTGAATATCAAATCATTGAGTATGACTCTCTTTCGGGTTGGAATCTTCACAAAATGCTCTTGGCTGTAGTTGAAATGCTCCCTTTCGAGGCACTAGTAAAGTTAAATCGAGCAAGAGAGGCAGCAGAAAGACAGGCAATAAAAAAAGAAAAAGATAGATTAAAAGAAGAAAGAGAATTTATACGACAAGAAGAAGAACGCCTAAAACAAGCTAATGCACAATCATTACGGGAAAAAGAAGTTCTAAAGCAACGGAGAAGACACATTGAGGAGAGGGAAGAAGCAGTAGAGAATTTCAGTAATCAGGGAGAACAGTTTAACACAAGTATACTTAATGTAATTATTAGTGGAGTTGAAGCAGTAATCACATTAATCGATCCAAGTGCGGGCGCAACTATAGGTGCTGCCCGGAAAGTTATTACTAGTGTTGGTAATGTTGCGAGTAAGGCTTGGAACGCAGTCAGCTCATGGTTCAGATGAAGTGGCACATGAAGTTCGCTATCATAAAGAGGGCAGTGGTATAGCAATCCAATTTGATTTTTGAAAAAATCTTGTTACGCAGCATTACCTCAGAGAAACGCTTGTGGTAAGTCCGTTACAATTTTGATACCGCAAGCGTTTCTTAATTTTTGCTTTTTACTTGTTAACAACTTACCCTTTGGGTTTTGCGATAATCTCAAGGCTTCTCTAAATTTAGGTTACTCCAAACGCTTGCTTTAGATGCGATCGCTTGATAGTAGCTAGAGTTAGTTAATTTGAGCATTCCTAAGCGATCGCTAGATTCAGTTTTAGTGAGTCAAGCTTTATCTTTATCAATAGCCAGTACAATTTCTTTTCGGGGACGACCGCCCTTTGTACCATTTAGTCGAGATGCCTCAGATTTTGCAGAAGAAGTTGAGCTTCCACCCTTTCTGGCAAGTTCAGCCATCCATTTTTTAGTTCCAAATATTCCATTCATCAAAGCAGGAATACTCAAATCTACATCTAGGGTTTTCCAGTGTAATCCTTCACCAGAAGGTGTTACCTCTACTTCTGTTAAGTCCTTGACCGAAGCACCTGCTAGCCCTTGCCCTGCATCTGAAGGGAACCCAAACATACATTTGTTGGACAAGATAACTATAATCATTCCTAAATAAGCGTCATAAAATGCACGAGTAGCCCGTGGTTCAGATGTGGCGATAGTATCTGAGTTTGCTCTGGCATTGGCTAGCTTCTCTTTTAATTCTTCTGTAGCAGCAATCTTCTTAACCATGATATTCTCGCCACTTTTTTAGTAGTTCCAATTGGTGATCCGCAACTAACTGTAAAGCTTTCACCGCATCTTTATCACTCATTCCTGGGGATACCCAAACCCACTCTGGAGCTAGGTTTTCATCTCCTATATTGATTTTTGCCTCTCCGCCCCCTTTAAAAACATGGACATGAGCAGGAATATGATCGTTAAGGTAGATACGAACCTCAAAACCGCCTTTTCTTAAAATTGTTGGCATTTAATATCTTAATTTTATCAGATATAACCTAAGCGCTTGGGTTTATCAATAGATTGAGTACCCAATATTCAATCCCTAATCCTCACTACGTCGCACACCAGCCAAGATAAAATTAACTGCTGCTTGAGTATGCTGCTCAATCATTTCTGGACTTAGCAGTTGCAAATCGGGTCTAGTATGCTTGATGTTTTCGTAAGCGTTGAAGTATAAATTACAAACCCCAATAATATGCAGGGTGGTGAAAAATGGATCGAGTTGACGGAAACAACCTTCCGCCATTCCCCGCTCTAAAATCTTGATGAGATAGCTAAAATTTTCTTGCCAATTCCCCTCTTTAAAATACTTCCCCTGATTTTGGTTTGCTTCTTGGAACCAAAGCATTCCTCTGTGCGGGTGAGCAGCTTCATAAGCGATCGCTTCTTTGACTAGCAGTTTCAAAGCTTCCTCTGGTGGGAACCGATCCAAATTTAGCTGCCCAAACCCTTCGTGCATTTCCACCGCCGGACGTTGCAGAACAGCTTGATATAGTCCTTCCTTGCTCTGGAAGTAGTAGTAAATCATCGCTGTGGTGACACCTGCACCTCTAGCGATCGCCCCTGTCCGCGCCCCTTGAAGTCCATTTCTGGCAAACTCCGCTTCCGCCGCATCGAGAATCTGCTTTTTTGTCGCTTCTGCATCGCGCACCTGGCGCGGCTTTTTAGATGAGAATTTTGACTGCGTTGAACGACCCACGTTACTCCATCATCATAACGAAAATATATTAACTAAAAACTTGGTTAGTAGTTGACATATAAGATGAAATTTATTAAATTAATACTCACTAACTAAAAAATTAGTTAGTTATCAAAATTATCCATGCAGTAGCCAAAGTTAGCCGAGCAAATGCTCGGTAGTATTAGTCTATTGCAGACAAGACTTTAGTTATCCCAATTTACATACCAAAAAGTGATGTAGAACAGGCGACACCAGCTTGTCTACAACTTTTAAGTTTTAAGATTGCGTTACCTTTTGCTAACGCATCTAGCGACTTTTCAAAAAATTACCAAGATTTTGGAGGGAAAATGGAACCAATTTTACCTGGTGCGCCTTGGTTAATCACGCACAAATCTACATTGGGAGTGAATAAACCAAATAAAATCACATTAAATGGACAGGATTATGTTATTTGGCAAAACCAAAAAGGCGAAGTGTTTGCCCTTGATAACATCTGTCCGCACATGCAAGCACCCTTATCAGACGGCTGGATTTGTCAAGAAAGAGATACTATCACTTGCCCTTTTCATGCACTAGAATTTGATGGACAAGGCAGACTACAGCAAGGAGATAAAAAAGACACTCAGTCAATTACAAAGCCATTAGAGTTCATTATTAGCAATGATTGTATCTGGACTTATGCTGGATTTGAGCCAAGATTACCCATCCCAGATTTGCATCAAAAAATTGTCGATGAATACGAGTTCCTTGGAGTAACTGGGGATAAAAGTATTCAGGGTGACTTTTTGAGTAACCTGATGGTTAACTATGACTATAATCACCAAAATGGTACTCATAAAGAACTATTTAAAATTACATCTTGTAATGTAAGTCATTTTGAAGAAAAAGGATACTATTCCACAGTTAAACAAGAACTGACAAGAGCCAACAACACGCTAGAAGAAATTCTCAAAAATCCTATTTTGGGAATCTTCCCTAAAAAGCTTGCTAACACACTCGAATATGCTTTTCCTTCAACTACAGCTTTTTTTGCTAAAACGCCTATTGGTGATATAGCTCAAATTCATATTCTCTACCCTGAAACAGAAAAAATCACCAAGACGTTTATTTTGATGTATGCCAAAGTCGTCAATCCTTTGATGAAATTTCTGTTTAAAAACTCAGTTTTACAAGCAGCGGCTACAGTTATTGATCAGGATACAAGTGCTGTCGAAACCTTGTATCCTCGACAAAAACCAAAAATCAGATTGCCAAATGAAGAGATTATGTTCTACGCAGAAAAACTCTACCACAATTGGTAATTTTGATTTGCAAAGCCTAACTGCCCTTTACAATTAAACTGTAGCTAATTCCTGCTGGAGGTACTCAAATATGCGGCAGCTAAAATCAGCCGATGAAATGCCTGGTAGTTATGGCTTGCCCATCTTGGGGGAGACTTTAGAAATATTTCGGGATTTAGAACTGTATCTATGGCGAAGATTCCAGCAGCATGGTTCAGTTTTTAAGACGAGCGTCATGGGATACAAACGTGCTTATCTAATTGGCCCTGATGCTAATCGGCTGGTGCTGGTAGAACAAGCTGAAAATATGTCGTCGCGGATCGGTTGGTATTTCTTAGCATCAACATTTGGCAACAATATTTTATTACAAGATGGGGAAGAACATCGCCTAACTCGTCGCTTGATGTATCCAGCATTTCATGGAAAAGCGATCGCTACATATTTCGACACCATCCAAAATATTGTGCAGGACTTCCTCAAAGATTGGGGAGAGCGAGGAACGATTCCTTTAAATTCTAGTTTCCGCCAGCTTACCCTAATGATTGCGACTCGCCTGTTCTTGGGAAGTCAGAACAAGACCGAAGTTGAGCAAACCAGTCAGTGGTTTACACAACTGCTAGATAGCAGTATGGCGATATTCAAATTGAATGTCCCTTTTACTTTATATGGTCGTGGTCAAAATGCTAGGGGTAAGTTAGTGGCTTTCTTACGTGAAGCGATCGCCCAACGTATCAAGCAGGGTAACTTAGAAGAATCAAAAGATGTTTTAGGATTACTGCTAGCCGCTGTTGATGAAGACGGCAATAAATTGAGCGAAGCACAGATAATCAATGAGGCACTATTATTACTATTTGCTGGACACGAGACGACAGCCTCCTTGCTGACTTGGGTAATATTTGAACTAGGTAATCATCCAGAGTGGCGAGAACGACTGCGCCAAGAACAATTAGCAGTTGTGGGAAATAATCCTCTTAACCTATCCCATCTCAAACAACTTCCACAGTTAACTAATGTGCTCAAAGAAGCAGAACGGCTCTATCCGCCAGTGTATGCCTATAATCGTGGCGTCCTCAAGGATATTGAGTATGGAGGCTATCGCATCCCTGCTGGTTGGTTTGTGACTATCTCGCCGATGTTGACTCACCGTTTACCAGAACTGTACACAGATCCCGATCGCTTCGACCCCGATCGCTTTGCACCACCTCGTGAAGAAGATAAGAAACATCCTTTAGCACTACTGGGTTTTGGTCATGGTTCGCACAGTTGTTTAGGCATGGAATTTGCCCAGATGGAAATGAAAATTGTGCTTTCCACACTGCTTCGCCATTACGACTGGACAGTAAAACCGGATTATTCTGCGATCGCTCCAGTTCGTCAACCTTCTAAAGTTAAAGATACTCTACAAGCATATATTGAGCCTTTGAATAGCAAGCTAAATTCCTGACATGATATAAAGTTCGATTCGGGGTATAAACCAAAAGTTAAGTATAAATTATACAGTTTTCAGGCAGTGTTATACCATTCAGTTTTTAGGGAATCCTATATCTGAAACTCTATAAATAATACTTGCCAGTTAAAAGGTATGAAAATCACAGGGACTATCAAGAGTATTAGTATCCGAGAAGGTAAAGCAGCTTGTGGCTTCATTACTCCTGATACAGCTATACCTGGTCACGAGGGGGACATACGTTTCTTCGCAGATAAACTGATTGGAATCGCGATTCAAGATTTAGCAAAAGAGAATTTAGTAGAATTTATTGTTAAAGAATGGAATAAAAAAGATGGCACTATAGAAAAAGTTGCTGAAGAAGTATATTTTTTGCATGAGTCTAACAGACTAACAGGGGTTATTAACTGGCTAAATAAAGAAGAAGGTAGAGGTTTTATTAAACCTGACAAACCTTTAAAAAATCAAGATAAAGATTTGCTATTCTTTCAGCAAGATTTAGAGGAAATTGCAATCGAAAATCTTTGTAAAGGAGATAAATTAGAGTTTACATTACAAAATATAAATTATAAAGATGGAAGAGTCGTAAAAGCTGTTAAGAAAATTCGTTTACTTTTTTCAAGTTTACCTAAAGCAACGGTATCTTTGAAAAAGAAAACTATTGATAATAATATTGACCCTTTAAATATTAAAGATATCAAAGCAAAAATTAGTTCATGTTTTGGTAATTGCATGAAGCTTTCAGACTCAGCAGAGTTTGAGGATTATGTATTTATGGTTCTCAGGCTTCTCGGTATCCATAACTTGTATCAATATGACAAAAAAAATCAAGCTGGTAGAGCGGATGGTTTCTTTATAATTGGAAGCCTTGCAGTGATGTATGATTGCACATTAAGAAAAAATTTTGATGAATACAAAAAAGACCAGATTGAAAACTATGTAAATAAATTAAAAAATTCTCAAATGACAATTGATATAAGGCTTACAGATGGCGGGGGAAAGAAAAAGACTCTCCAAATTCAAGGTAAAAATCGTCAGGTTTGGATAATTACCCAAGAAAATACTAGAGAATTATATGATGTTGATGGTATTCGTATTAAAGAAATTTCAGTACAAGATTTAATTCAGATATTTAATAAAAGATTGTACTCAGATGCATTTGAAGAAGATGATCTATCTGCACACCTTGCAGTAATTGATAAAACTTGATTTTAGTTGTTTATGACACTTACTCCAATTTCTATACTGGGCTAGAAGCTAATTTCCATAGATGGTTAACACACTAGGTTGACCAAGTGCTACGCTACAGTTAGCAAGATTAAGAGGCAACTATGACTGCCCTGATTCTAAACCTCAGTCCCACCATTGAACTAACAGATGAGCAGTTCTTCCAACTGTGTCAAAATAATCGAGATTTGCGACTTGAGCGCACCGCAGAGGGAGAATTAATTATCATGCCACCAACTGGATGGGAAAGCGGAAATCGAAATAGTAGACTGACACAGCGTTTAGGTAATTGGGCTGACGCCGATGGTACAGGACTGGCTTTTGACTCTTCAACGGGTTTCAAACTTCCCAATGGCGCAAATCGCTCTCCTGATGCATCCTGGGTGAGTCGCAAGCGATTAGAAGCTCTAAATCCAGACCCCGCCAGATTCCTACCAATGGCACCCGATTTTGCCGTAGAATTACGCTCTGCTTCAGACAGCTTAAAGACTGTGCAACAAAAAATGCAGGAGTACATTGATAACGGTGTGCGTTTAGGATGGTTGATTGATCCGCAAAACCAACAGGTGGAAATTTATCGCCCAGGACAGGATGTTGAGATCCTGCGTAGGCGTAGCCCGTCGGAGACATCGCCTACTAGCTTATCAGGAGAGGATGTATTACCTGGGTTTGTACTAGATTTAACACAGATTTTGAGTTAAGCGATCGCTCAATTTCACTCATTTCAAAATCGGCAGAACTTGCAACTCTAATTTAATACAAATTTGCAGAAAATTAATATTGACTTAATACTAAAAAGACTGTTTGCAATAACCCAATAACAAAACCTAAAACACCACCTAAAGTCACAATCGCTTGCAATTCGTTTTTGACAATTCCCTCAATTGCAGCTTCTAAATCAGCCGGTGAAGTTGATTTTACCCGGTCAACTATCACTTCATCTATCGATAAAATTGGAATCACCTGCGCCACAATTGCTTCTAAATCTTTTTCCAAATACTTCTCTAAAATTAGAGCCAATTCTTGACTCATGACTTCTAAAGAAGTACTGACAACTGGTGAAGTACTAACACGATTCAGTAGTACTACAGCAATATTTTCCCAATCAACAGAATCAGTTAATCCTTGTAAAAAATCGCTGCCACTATTTTGCAGGTAATGACGGACACTTTCACGGGTGGTTTTTCGGAGTTGGCGAACCGTCCCCATTGGCAAGTTTTGTAATGATAAATTTTGCAGCAATTTCCGAATGCGATCGCGGATCTGCAAATCTTGAGTCAATTCCTGCAAGCGACTATTAGCAGCCTCTTTTTCATCCAAACAAAAAGTTCGTAGGCGTGTCAGAGTATTACGTAAGCCAAACAAATTTGCTACTACCCAATAAGTACCACTGGTTTTTTCGCGGAAGCCTTCATCGATAATTTGAATGGTGCGATCGGTCAAGAAATCAACTATCGTTTGGCGGAGCAGATCCGGCGGTAAAACTATTTGCAACAACCAATCAGCAAGCCGCGTAGCTTGTTCTTCACTCAGTTGAAATTCCAGCAATATCTGGTCAAAAATTTGATTGATCTGCGCTTCTAAAAAATCTTCACGCCGCGCTAAAACCTTGAGCAATCGTGGCAAAGATTCCCCTAGTAAATCCCGCAAAATTCCCGCTACAATTTTGGCACTCTTCTCGTTTTTATCTGTTTTGATTTGTTCAATCGCTAACCGCAACAACCAGAAAATTGCTGATTGCACGCGTTCTGTTTGCAACAAACGGCGTGCCAGATTTTGCAATTCTTGTGGTGTCAACAGTGACCCCATGATTGTATTAGAAATGTTCTTAGCCAGACGTTCCTGATTGCGGGGGATCAATCCAGGGGTAAAGGGTACTCTTCGTCCAGCGATATAAATTGCTCGGTAAGGACGGAACAACATTTTGATGGCTATATCATTTGTGAAATAGCCAATAATTCCACCCAGTACCGGGGGAGACACATAAAGCCAAAGATGAGACCAGTCCAAGGGAAGAATTTAAAAAGTTAGGAGGTTAGAGCTTAGAGTTAGGAGTTAGGAGTTAGGAGTTAGGAGTTAGAAATGATAAATTTTAAATGAGAATTTATCACTACTCATAATTCATAACCCTTCGGCAGGCTCAGGGCATCGCTTTTAACTAATAACTCCTAACTTACTAAGCACTAGCACTCCCATCATACCGTTCGCAATGGGGTAGTGTGTGGCAACTGCAAAACCAACTTGATGAGCTAACTCTATTTGCTCTTTACCGATGGGAAAACGATCTAAGCTGGGACTGATGTAAGCATATTCTTCTTTTAAGCCTAAATAACTGGCAACTGGCACTACAAAACTGTCCAGATACAACTGCTGAAAAGCGCGTAGCTGAGGATTACTCGGTCGATGAAAGTCTAAAATTGCGGCTTTAGCTCCCGGTTTCAAAACCCGGTATAGCTCTTGGAGACTGCGGGGAATATCTTTAACATTTCTTAAACCATAGCCCATTGTTGCGGCATCAAACTGGTTATCGTCAAAGGGTAAATTGAGGACATCAGCTTCTACCCAGCTAATAGCGGGTTGGGGGTACTGCTTTTGGGAGCGTTCTTTAGCGTTTTCTAGCAGGTTTGGGGAAAAATCCACTCCATACACCTGTCCTGTTGCTCCGATACGCCGTGCCAAACGTAAAGCTAAATCACCACTACCGCAACACAAATCTAATGCAGTATCTCCTGGTTTAGCTGCACTCCATTTTACTGCCATTTCTTTCCAGATTCGATGCTGTCCCAGACTCAACCAATCGTTTAATTGGTCATAAACTGGAGCAATACGGTTAAAAATGGACTGAATTTCGTTAGTCATTGGTCAATAAGTCATTGATCATCAGTCATTCGTCATTTGCCAAAGATAAAGGACAAATGACTAATGACAACTACACAATACCTTAATGAGAGTGACTACTAGTCAGAGCGATCGCCACCAGTTGTGCTGATAAATTAATTAGCACTAATTCATCTTCTCGCAAAGTGCAAGGTTGTTTCCACTGGAGCGACAATACACCCAAAAGTTGATTGCGGTAGCTAATTGGGATCACTAAATGTGCTTGCACACCCGTATTTTGGTAGTGAATCGCATCAACTAATTTAGTGTCTTTAAGTACATTTAAGGAAACTTGCATTTGTCCCGTGGCGATCGCTTCCCTGGTTAGTGGATCTTGAGATAGCCAATTTTCTATTGTACCTGTGTCGCTGTAAGTTCCTTGAGTTGCAACCAGAGTATTTCCATCTGTAAGTTGTAAAATACAGCCGTCTGCTCCAAAAGTTTCACTCACAGCTCTAGCAATGGGAGCGAGAGTTTCTTCTAAGCTAGAAGCAGCTTGAGTTACCTGTACCAAAACACTCAGCAGCGCCATTTGAGCATGAGCACGGCGTAATTCTTCTGTACGTTGCTTGAGCAAGTCATAGGTTTCGGCTGCTCTTTGTACCACTGCCTTTAGTTCCCCTGGGTCCCAAGGCTTGGTGATATATTTGTAGACTTGCCCAGCATTAATTGCTTCTACCAAGTCTTCTATATCAGTAAATCCAGTGAGAATTATTCTTACTGTATCGGGAAACTGAGGTACAGTTTTGCTGAGAAATTCAGTTCCTTTCATTTCTGGCATCCGTTGATCGGAGATAATCACCGCTACCTCCCCTTCTGTTGCCAAAACTTGTAGAGCGTTCACCCCACTATCAGCTTTCAGAACATTAAAGTCGCGTCGAAATGTGCGATAAAGTAAATCTAGATTATCTGGCTCATCGTCAACTACTAGTATTTTCAGCTTTTTTGGTCGTTCGAGAGTCATAACTTGAGATTGGACTTTATCAATTTCGAGATTGGGTTTATCCATAAGATTTTCCTTTAAATATTCACTCTCTTGTTATATTCCATACCAAGTTTAGTTGAGAATAGCCGAAGAGCGCCAAGGGTTTATACTGAGTTATTTTGCATATTTGAGAATGCTAATAGTGAGCGCTACAGAGAAAATTTATTTGCCCAAATATCTGAATTAAAAATGTTGCGCTAGAAAAACCAACTAAATTAGCGAAACTATGGCAGTTTTGATCGTGGATGAGGTGTAGGTCTGGGTATAGATTAAAATAAGACTTGCTCATGAGGTATTAATTAACCTCTCAAGTTGAAGCTCGCACTCCGATTATGACTGATTTACCACCCAACACTCAGAATCCCGAAGATAATGCTAACAATGATGTAGCACAAGAGTTATTCCGAAAACTGAGGCAAAAACAAGGCAACTGGGTGGAATGGGGAGCCGCGATCGCCTCGTTGCTAAAAACCGGTTTCAACCCCCAAGAAATTTTTGAGGCGACTGGATTTGAGCCGATTCAACAAAATCAGGTGGTTGTTGGTTCTCAAGTTTACAATTCTTTGGAAAAGTTTGGAGTATCGGCAGAAACGCGATCGCACTATACTACACGTGGCAGCGATGTTTTATACGAGCTACGTTTACTTACTCAAGAAGAACGCGCCGCCGCCGCCGAACTAATCTTCGTCCACAATGTTGATGCTGATGAGGCACGAGATATAGCAAAAGCCCTGAAAGAGTTCTCTTATTACCGCACTTTACCAGAAGGATTTTCTGCCCATCCTGGGGATGCTGTTGCTCACCAAGTTTGGAAACTGGCACGCCAAAATGCAGATTTGCAACAGCGATCGCGCCTAATTGCCAAAGGTTTGCGTTTTGCTCACACGCCAGGTGCAAGGCAAAAAATCGAACAGTTACTAACTGATTTTACTACCGTTCCCCAGCGTCCAGCGCCAATTTTACCGTTTTACCGCCTGGAATTTGAAGAACAGTTACCCCGAATCTTGCCTGTAGTAGGCGAGTTGCCATTATCACGGCAAGACTTGCAAGCTGTGCCCATACTGACAGAAATTGAACCATTTCGCCTGGTTAAGTTTTCTGGAGAGCAAGCTTGGGTTCCCTTACCAGGTTGGCAAGTGCTATTGGCGGCAGAAGATCCAGTAGTGATTTTAGCGAATAGCGATCGCTTCCCCATCCAAACCCAAAGCCAAACAGGGCCAGTCGTAGTTGTGATAGATCGTGCCCAACGAGAATGGGATGCCTCCAGCTATTTTGTCGTTGAAAATGGTGGTGAATTAGATTTTCAATGGTTTGAAACTGAGCCAGAAATTCCTTTATTAGGACAAATTATTATCATCGTGCGTCCTAAGAAAATTCTGGATGAAGAATTAACTAAGGATTCATGGCAGATTGACGAATAAATTCAATTTTAGACGAGCTAACTGCGTAACACTCCCACGCCAGAAGGTGTGGGAGTGTTGAAGATTAAACTAACTGGAGCAAAAATTTCAACAAGGTTGAGTTAAGGAAAATCGGAGGTTGGCTTGAAGAACTAAATCCAACATTGTTTGGTCATTTGTTGGGTTTGTCTTGATACCATTACTAGATAAGCAAGCTACGCAGTTTACGGTTTTTGAAGCTAAGACCAACCGTATTGCAGCAACTATATTATGAGATCAAAATTATTAAAAAATTAAGTATTTTTCTTATTATTTTAAATTTTACTGTATTTTCATATCTTATCACCGCAATTAACTATTGAGAAAAAATTCCTATTTTTTTCAATTTAGTTTCATCACAAAATAAAGGCAATAGATTTTCTGTTGACAGCAATGACTTAAACATTGTGTAACGTAACTATCACTCATTTGTAGCGGAACAAGGAATTTTCCAAAAATGTCTCTCACAAAACGTTGCTTGGCAGAATTTATCGGCACATTTTGGCTTGTTTTAGGTGGCTGTGGTAGTGCTGTTCTAGCCGCAGCCTACACAGCAGATGCTGCAAAAATCAGCGAGAATACTTCTTTTCCATTAGGTATTGGATTAGTAGGTGTATCTTTGGCATTCGGGCTTACTGTCCTTACAGGGGCTTATGCTTTTGGTCATATTTCTGGTGGTCATTTCAATCCAGCTGTTTCCTTTGGACTGTGGGCAGGTAAGCGCTTTCCGGGGTCTGACTTACTACCTTATATCGCCTCTCAAGTAATCGGTGCAGTTGTTGGTGCGGGCATTATCTACCTGATTGCTAGCGGCAAAACTGGATTTGCCCTAAGTGGCTCCAACCCACTGGCTACCAACGGTTACGGTACTCATTCTCCAGGTGGTTACACGCTGTTTGCTTGCTTCATTAGTGAAGTTGTGATGACTTTCATGTTTCTGCTGATTATTCTGGGGGTGACTGATAGCCGTGCTCCTAAAGGATTTGCACCACTGGCAATTGGTTTTGGACTCACTTTAATTCACCTGATTAGCATTCCTGTAACCAATACCTCGGTTAATCCTGCCCGTAGTACTGGAGTTGCTCTATTTGCAGGTGTAGAACTCTTTTCACAAGTTTGGCTGTTCTGGATAGCTCCGATCTTGGGAGCTATTTTAGCAGGATGGTTGTACGCAGCCGTCTTTAGTGAATCAACTGTGGATGAACGGCAAAACGTCAAAGAGCTAGTGTAAAAGTCATTTTCTGTACAATTTGCCCCGGTATTTCTAGCTTTTATCGGCAGTTCATCAATGTTCAGTTGAAGTTGCGTAGGTGCAATCCACATTATATTGGTGTCAACTTAAGGCGAAACAACTCGTCCGTCGGGAATTGAAATTCCCGCCTCATAGATAAAGTCATCTGAAGATGACTAAATATCGCCAAAAATCTCCAGTCTACTTCAGCAGACTTAAGCTATTAGCTTGAAAATTTATTCCCTGGCGGGTGACAAAGCCAACAGTTAAGTTATTTCCAGCTTAAGTTGACACCAATGCCCACATTAGTCATCGCTTGACATTTCGTTTTGAGATTCCTTAATAATCCTCCGACTTAGAGAGCAAATGAACCAAGCAAAGTTTGTTTTGTCGGGGGATTATTAATTTTATTTCTAGCAGAAACGCTTAGATCGCCGTCTTAGTGCTTGACAGGATAATTAAGTGTATATACACTTAATTTATGCAAGACCAAACTACTC
The DNA here is from genome assembly GCF_034530635.1 of Nostoc sp. EspVER01. Classification (NCBI taxonomy): domain Bacteria; kingdom Bacillati; phylum Cyanobacteriota; class Cyanophyceae; order Nostocales; family Nostocaceae; genus Nostoc; species Nostoc sp. EspVER01. Next base: position 11,614 of record NZ_JAVRCS010000039.1, on the reverse strand, counting down.
AATTAGCTCTACTTAAAAAAGTTGCAGCTACCTGTACCTGTTTTAATCTCCGCAAAGCATCTCGCACAGTTACACAACTTTTTGATGAGATTTTGCAACCAAGTGGGGTTTTGGCTAACCAGTTTACCTTGCTGACTGCAATCAACTTAGCTGGCTCAGTAACAATCACGCGCCTAGCTCAAGAATTAGTTATGGATCGAACCACGCTGACACGTAACCTCAAACCACTAGAAAAGCAGGGATTGCTCCAGATTCAGCCAGGACAGGATCAACGGATGCGGGTGATCAGTTTAACAGATAAAGGACAAGCCGCTTTGTCCGAGGCTTTACCTCTATGGGAAGTAGCCCAAACTCGTGTATTAGAACAATTAGGGCAAGAACGATGGAGTACTTTGTTATCAGGTTTGTCCGATACTGTATCCTTGCTGCATAAAGGCTAATTTTTTTCTCAAAAAGGTGTATATACACATATTTCTGAATTAGGAAACCTCTATGTCTAAATTTGACGATCATCCAACTGTCAGACAGTATCGCGAGCAAAGCACTATCGATGATTCCACGATCGCTTCTCCTTTAGATGCTGATTGGCTACGTAGTTTGTGCTTGGAGCTAGGAGCGGATGATGTTGGCTTTGTAGAGATTGATCGCCCAGAGATTGCTGCTCAACGCCAGGATATTCTTGTAGCTTTTCCACCGACGAAGACACTAGTTAGTTTCGTGTGTCGCATGAATCGGGAGAATGTTCGTAGTTCAGAGCGATCGCTAGCTAACGTAGAATTTCACACTACAGGCGATGAAGTCAACCAAATTTCTCATGAGATTGTTGCTACCCTTGAACAAAAAGGAATTCGAGCTTTAAATCCAGCAATGGGTTTTCCAATGGAAATGGATCGCTTTCCAGGGAAAATTTGGGTTGTTTCCCACAAACCTGTAGCTGTAGCCGCAGGTTTAGGTCACATGGGGATTCACCGCAACGTTATTCATCCCAAATTTGGCAACTTTATTTTACTAGGGACGATTTTGATCGAAGCTGAAGTAACTAAATATAACAGACCAATTGACTATAACCCCTGCCTGGAGTGCAAATTATGTGTAGTAGCTTGTCCAGTGGGAGCTATTGGTGGTGATGGACATTTCAACTTCTCAGCTTGTTACACTCACAATTATCGAGAGTTTTTGGGAGGATTCACCGATTGGGTAGAAGATATTGCCGAAAGTAAAAGTGCCCATGACTACCGTCAAAAAGTGAATGATTCGGAATCAGCATCAATGTGGCAGAGTCTTGCTTTCAAATCAAACTATAAAGCAGCTTATTGTGTAGCTGCTTGTCCAGCTGGGGAAGATGTAATTGGTCAATTTTTGAGGAATAAGAAAGGCTTTGTTAAAGAAGTAGTCCAACCCTTACAAGATAAAGAAGAAACTATTTATGTTGTTCCAGGTTCCGATGCCCAAGACTACGTAGCGAGAAGATTTCCACACAAAAAAGTTAAGCAAGTTAGCAACAGCCTTCGCCCTAATTCTATTCAAGGGTTTCTTTCCGGGTTGCCTCTGGTATTTCAAAGGAATCAATCAGTAGGACTGGATGCTATTTACCACTTCACATTCACTGGGAAGGAACAATGTCAGGCGACAGTCATAATTAAAGATAAGACAATTCAGGTGGAAAATAGTCATATTGGAACAGCCAATATTCACATTTCTGCCGACAGCTACACCTGGCTTCAGTTTCTAGCCAAGGAACAGAATATTGTTTGGGCGCTAATCAGGAGGAAGATCCGCGTTCGAGGATCGTTACGTTTACTTCAGGCTTTTGGAAAATGTTTTCCCTGATGAATTACTGTAATCGAATATTTACCAAGTTTTTGTCAGGTTTTGTAGTAAGCACTTTAGGAGTTAAAAAATAATGCCTGAACTTCTAACTACGAAATAACTTACTAATCCAATAAAACTAGACAGACTACTATCAACAATTTAGTAATTTGAGATTAATAATCACCTAATACCAATTTTTTATGAAGCTGCATAGAATTCGATCCCCCCTAGCCCACGCCAGTCGCTCCACTTGGGGAGACCCCAAGACCGCGCTGGCTCCCCTTAATAAAGGGGGAACCGGAAAAACATCTATCAAAGTCCCCCTTTTTAAGGGGGATTTAGAGGGGGATCAAGATATGTGCAACTTCACATTAAATTGCTATAAAATTATTTATATATGTGATTTTGAATTAAATCCAAAATCTCAAATCTCAAATTTTATAAGAAGAATTCAGAACTCAGGAGTCAGAATTCAGTATGAATTCTGTACGAGTGGGTGATGAATATTGGTTAAAACCTCGCCCCTGGTGGGCGAAACTAGGATGAAATTTTTTTCACTAATTTAAAACTCTATCCCTTCATGGGTAGAGTATTCTGAATTCTGAATTCTGACTCCTTTTTATATGTCCGACTCTAAATTTACTATTCCTGTTGTTCAAGAATTACTTGACTCAGAATTGTCTGAGCGATCGCCTATTCCTTCTTTGCAGGAAAAGATTCTCAAAATCCGCAACAGTCTTCGCCCTGGACAGCAGCAAATGGCTGATTGGCAATCTGGGCCTTTGGCTATTTCAGCCGTTCCAGGTGCAGGCAAATCTACTGGGATGGCGGCGGCGGCGGCGATCGCGATCGCCCGTCAATATGAACGTTCATCTTCCCGCCGTCAGTTGGTAGTCGTTACTTTTACTCGCTCCGCTGCTGCCAATATTAAAGCGAAGATTCGGAAATTTTTAAGAGATGATTTACGTCTACCCCAGACGGGCTTTTTTGTCTATACCCTACACGGTCTAGCGTTGAACATTGCCAACCGCCATTCTGATTTATCGGGTTTGCAGTTAGAAAATGTCATATTAATTACACCAACCCAAAGTCACCGCTTTATCAGAACTGCTGTAGAACAATGGATTGTAAATAATCCAGATGTATATTTGCGGTTATTGGAAGGTCATCAATTTGATGGAGAAGAGACAGAAAGGTTGCGTCGTCAATCGGTGCTGCGAACAGAAGTATTACCAGAGTTGGCTAATACGGTAATTCATGAAGCAAAAAGTTCTGGGATATCGCCAGAATTGTTGCGGGAGTGGAGTAAACAAACCACAGACGAATATGCAATTTTAAGTGTAGCGGCGGGGTTGTACGAGCAATATCAAAACTTGATGCGATCGCGTGATTTTATCGATTACGACGATATGATTTTAGCCGCACTACGCGTTTTAGAAAACGACAGTGCCCGTCACGTTGAGCAAAACCAAATATTCGCGGTCTTTGAAGACGAAGCCCAAGATTCTAGCCCTCTTCAGACGCAGCTATTAGAAATTTTGGCAAGTAATGGGGGAGAGGCAGGGGGCAGGGGGCAGGGGGCAGGGGGCAGGGAGAGAATAATAACTCCTCAATCATCAGTCATCAGTCATCAGTCAACACTCAATTTAGTGCGAGTTGGCGATCCTAATCAAGCAATTAACTCTACCTTTACTCCAGCCGATCCGATTTATTTCCGGCAATTTTGTGAAGAGTGCGATCGCATCGAACGATTGGCAACGATGGATCGAGCTGGTCGCAGTACTAAAATTATCATTGAAGCCGCTAACTTTTCCCTCAAGTGGATCAATAATCAGTGGTTAGCAAAAACCAAAACCAACAACAAACAACAGATTCCTGATAACCGACAAGTACCATTTCGCTTGCAGACAATTCGCCCTGTGGAAGTTGGCGATCCGCAAGCTAACGCTAACCCCGCACCCGTAGGACAAGGATTAGAACTTTATACACCGCGCGATATTCATCACACCGTTGAATTGTTATCTCAAAGGGTGATTGAGTTATTTGGTGAAGATCCAACAAAAAATAGCGCAGCGATTTTAGTCCGAGAAAATCGTCAAGGACGATGGTTAGCAGAAGCTCTGACACCTGTGTGCAAAGAGCATAAAATTACACTTTATGATGTGGGAGAACGCGATCGCCGTTCCCATGTTCCCCAAGAAATTTTGGCATTATTGCAATTTTGCGATCGCCCCCACTCCCCCGATTATCTCAAAGCCGCCCTAGAAGCCTTAGTCCAGCGCCAATTAATTCCTACTCAAGACCTCAACGCCCTTGCTAGTCTACCAGAAGAATTTTTGTATCCTAGTCCACTAGCAGCACCCCAATCAGAAACAGTACAAAAAGCTGCTCGTTTGTGTCGCAATTTACTTCGTGCCCGCTTAGAACTGCCTCTTTATCAGCTAATTTCCTTTCTCGCCTTGACCTTAAATTACGATCAAGCAGAATTGGCAACTGCTGACAAACTCGCAGAACGGGTTAACCAGCAGATAGCTGGCAATAGTTCAATGAGTGGGATGCTTTCAGCCTTAAGTGAAATCGTCAGTTCTGAACGGTTTGAACCAGTGGAAACCGAGGATTCGGAAGAACGTTACACCCGTCGTGGTCAACTGACGATTATCACTATGCACAAGGCTAAAGGGCTAGATTGGGACTATGTGTTTCTTCCCTTTCTCCACGAAAACTTGATTCCTGGCAGATTTTGGGTTCCTCCCCAAAGCCAGTTTTTAGGCGACTTTACCTTATCAGAAGTAGCCCGCGCTCAAATTCGCGCTACTCTCCACGAAGAATCTACCATACCGGATGTTAGTCAGGCATGGGAGGTGGCAAAGAATTTGAAAACATCTGAAGAGTATCGTTTACTCTATGTTGCCATGACACGAGCAAAGCTGCTGTTGTGGATGTCTGCGGCGCAGAAAGCCCCCTTTACTTGGAGTAAACCGGACAATTTACAAGAACAAGCGCCTTGTCCGGTGTTTCCAGCATTAAAACGCCAATTTCCTGAATGTGTGGTGAATTTAGCGGCAATGAGCAAACAAGTATAAGGGATGGGACATTGGATATTGGGCACAAGAGGCAGAGGGAAAAAACTTACTGCAACTTCTCCTCTGCTCCCCCGGTTGCTGAGCGTAGCCGAAGTTATGCTTTCCTCTCCCCCACTCTCTATAAGGAAACTGAATTAAGAGTGCAACGTCAAACAAATTATGATTCAATTGCGATATTATCCAATACTTCTTGGTTAGGCATCTTTAATTTGGAATTGGGTTTTGGGAAAAGGTTACTGGGTTTGGGTTAAAGCTTTTTTCTTTTCTCTTTCCCCCTTAACCGAGAAGTATGGGATATTATCCGTTCAATTTTTAACAATCAATATATATTATGAAATCAATCACCCAAGCATCTGCCGTAATTAAAAGCACCTTCAAGTCACCCAGAGGAATTTTCTTGACGCTGGTGTTGACAAGCTTGCTATCTTGTGGGTTCGGACTCATTGAAAATAATTCCGCTGGTGCTATTCCTTACCCAGAAGGCACTCAAGTATCCCAATCCCAAGCAAACGAGTTACCGAAAGCGATCGCTAATAAAATTTTACGAAATGCGTCCAGGAATTCCGGCTTGCGTAAACGGGAATTAGAGATTACCCAAGTCACATCAAAAACCTTTAGTAATCCCTGTCTGTTCAAATTTGGAGAAGTTTGTACTAGGGAATACAACCCCATTGAAGGCTGGGAAGTAGTTGTCAAAGTCCGCCAAGATTCGTGGACTTACCATGTCGATAAATCTGGAAGACAAATCATTTTAGATCCCAAAGTGAGTACTTCACAAACATTGCCGAAGGCGATCGCAGATGCAATTTTGAGCGATGCCTCAAGCCGTTCTGGGGTGGGAATTACTGATGTAAAAATTACTCAGGCTACACCAAAAACCTTTGGAAATCTCTGCCAATTCAACTTTGGCGAAGTCTGCACCCAGCAGTACGACCCCGTGGAAGGTTGGGAAGTGATTGTTAAGGTTAAAGAGCAATCTTGGACTTATCATGTGAATAAATCCACTTCGCAAATAATTTTAGATCCCAAAGCTAACGCCACTGAAAAAAGTTAAATAAATCAATGGCTTTGGCTTTTTTCCATATCCTCATTCCGTGCTTTGACCATCAAAGCACGGATATAGTCATTTTTACCATTGGTATAAGCTTCGCGATCGCTCCGAAAACTTGTAGCCAAGTCGCGTTTTAGAACTTCGTAGCGATCGCCGTTGGCTAAATCCTTTATTTAATTGCAGTTATAGCAATTTTAATAGTATATAATAATGGATCGTGTCGAATCAAAGCCAGACCATGCCTAAACTAAAGACTCGTAAAGCCGCGGCAAAACGATTCCGTGCCACCGGTAGCGGTAAAATCGTCCGTCGTAAAGCGTTCAAAAGCCACCTTTTAGAACACAAATCTTCTGACAAAAAACGTGGTATGCGTAAGAGTGCGCTTGTACACGAACGCGACGAACTTAACGTGCGCTTGATGCTCCCATATTTGTAAGTATTTTAGGAAATAAGTTATGACTCGGGTAAAACGCGGTAATGTAGCTCGCAAACGCCGCAATAAAATTCTCAAACTAGCTAAAGGTTTTCGCGGTTCCCATTCAACTCTGTTTAGAACTGCCAACCAACAAGTGATGAAGGCGCTACGGAGTGCCTACCGCGATCGCAAAAAGAAAAAGCGCGATTTTCGTCGCCTCTGGATTACCCGCATCAACGCTGCTTCCAGGCAACACGGCTTGAGTTACAGCCAGTTGATCGGTAACTTGAAAAAAGCTGATATCCAACTAAATCGCAAGATGTTGGCGCAATTGGCAGTCCTCGATCCAGCTAGTTTCGGCAAAGTTGCTGAATTGGCACTTCAAGCTAAAGGATAAAGGTGGTGAGGGATGTATAACAGATGTAACAGACGGCAAGCAATTACTCGGTTACATCTGGTATTATCCGCCACTATCTTTTGGATTTTTTGCTTTTCTTTAGTAGGGACGGGATTAACTGCATCTGCTGCCGAAATGTCAGAAATTCAGCAGCGGGGCTATTTAAATGTTGCCGTTAAAGATAACTTGCGTCCCTTGGGATTTAAAGATGCCAACGGGAATTTACAAGGCTTAGAAATTGACTTGGCCAAGCGTTTGGCAGTTGACTTGGTTGGTAAAGCCGAAGCTGTAAAATTTCAACCTGTAGCGAATCGCGATCGCCTGTCTGTAGTTTTAGACAAGAAAGTTGATTTTGCGATCGCTAGAGTCACAGCAACCGAGTCACGCGCCCGCATAGTTAGCTTCAGTGTTCCCTACTATTTGGATGGCACTGTATTAGTTACAAAAGATGCCTCTGTGCAGCAGTTGAATGATTTGGCAAAACAAAAAATTGCTGTACTCAACAACTCCAGTACCATTGCTCAAGTGCGGTACTATCTGCCAAACGCCGAGTTAGTAGGAGTGGATTCCTATAAAGAAGCGCGAGAGGAAATAGAAAATAATGCTGCTGTAGCCTTTGCCGCAGATGCTAGTGTTCTAAGCGGTTGGGTGCAACAATATCCTCAATATCGGTTACTGCCAACTAAGTTATCAACTGAACCCTTATGTGTAGTAATGCCCAAGGGATTGCAGTACGATGAGTTTAGACGAAATGTGAATCAAGCGATCGCTCGTTATTTAGAAAAAGGTTGGCTCCAGCAACGCTCTCAATATTGGGGTTTACCGTAAATTGGTCATTAGTCATTAGTGAATAACAAATGACAAAAGACAAATAACAAACTTTATAATATTTGTATTTGCAGCAATGGATAACAGTCTAGCCGTTGTTTATCTCTCAATTTTGGTGGTTATACTCACAATTGCAGCCGTGAGTGTGTTTCGCCAGATTTTCAAAACTCGCAAGGTTGAAGGCTCTTTTGCAAGATTGCGAAAGAAATTAGAGAAAGAAAAGGGTACGACTCAAGAATATTATGAGTTAGGCAGTATTTATTCAGAAAAAAAAATGTACTCTCAAGCGATCGCGCTACTTCAAAAAGCTCTCAAAGCTGCTGAAGAAGAGGGAGAAGAAGATATCGCCCCCATTTACAACGGACTCGGCTATATTTATTTTACCCAAGAGCAATATGACTTAGCAATTCGTCAGTACAAAGAAGCTCTCAAATCTAAACCAGATTACGTAACAGGATTAAATAATCTCGGTCACGCCTACGAGAAGAAAAAATTAACGACTCAGGCGTTACAAAGTTACGAAGAAGCACTCAAATTGGCTCCAAATAACCCTATTGCTAAACGTCGTGCTGAATCTTTACGCCGTTTGGTTTCTGCGTAAGATAATGTCCAGGTAATTAAGCATAATACCCGGAACCCCACCCCGCCATAGCTGTGCTTTAGCAGGGTGGGGTTATTTTATTATAATTAATTTCGCTTTAGCCGCTTAATTTATCGGTTTTCAATCTTAGGCTTGGAAATAGATAACTATAAGTCTTTTGTAAAAATGTAAAAGATGATTAAGCGGCTAAAGCGTTTTTTATGGCTATCTATTGCGATCGTTTCCATCATTTCTATCTCAATCGGATTAATGGAAACATTGATAGCTCAACAGCCTTCTATTTCACATCCTCTCACTTCGCTAACTGAGGTAGAAATTAGCACAGCTGTTTTAGTCATTCAAAAAGAAAAAACTTTGAGCGAAATGGCAGCTTTTCCACTTATTGCTTTACAAGAACCAGATAAAAAAGAAGTTCTAAATTTTACACCGGGTAAAACTTTTGGGCGAAAAGCTTTTTTGGTAGTCTATGAACGTTCAGAAAACAAAACCTTTGAGGGTATCGTTGACCTGACAAGCAAAACCTTAAGTTCTTGGAAAGAAATAGCGTCTGTGCAACCTGCGATCGTTAATTCAGAATATGAACTAGCAACTCAGATCGTTAAAGCCGATCCCCGATGGCAAAAAGCGATGCAAAAGCGGGGAATTAACGATTTTAATCAGGTCAAAATTAGTTGGTGGTCTCCAGGAATCCTCAGTCAGCAGGAAGAAGCAACAGGCAATCGTCTTTGTCGCGGCTTATCTTACTACAAAGGTAAAGGCTGGAACTATTACGGTAGTCCCATTGAAGGAGTCTTAGCAACAGTCAATTTGAACACAGGTAAAGTTGCCAGTTTTATTGATAGAGGAAACGTCCCTTTCTCTAAAGAAAATTGGAATTATGATACCAAATCCTTGGGTAAATTACTGTCACCACTTAAAGCATTGAAGATTCTCCAAGCTAATGGTAGAAGTTTCCAGATCAAAGACAATGAAATTAGCTGGCAAGGTTGGAAGTTTCGCTATTCAATGCATCCTCGTAATGGATTAATGCTTTATCAAGTGACGCATAAAGACGGGGAAAATATTCGACCAGTTTTATACCGCGCTAGCCTCTCCGAAATGGTAGTACCTTATGGCGACCCTAAGCCTACTTGGTCGTTTAGAAATGCCTTTGATGTAGGGGAATACAACTTAGGTTTACTAGCAAATACGATGGAATTAGGTAAAGAAATTCCTGAAAATGGCTTGTTACTAAATGCTGTATTTGCGAATGAGCAGGGAGAACCTTATCAAATACCAGGGGTTATCGGTATCTATGAGCGCGATCGCGGAATGCTGTGGAAACACTATGAGTATAATACTCAGCGTAATGATGTCCGTCGCGGTCGAGAATTAGTGATGAAGATGACGGTAGCCATTGATAACTATGATTACAGCATCAATTGGATCTTTCACCAGGATGGGACTTTGGAAGTCCAAAATGAATTAACGGGTATCGTATTGACGCAGGGAACGGCTGCCCAAAAGCAATCTGATGATGATTCCTATGGTCGATTAATTGCTCAGAATATCTTTGGAGTAAATCATCAGCACTTTTTCAATTATCGCCTAGATTTCGATGTCGATGGTCAGGCGAATTCTGTGATGGAAATGAATGTGAAAGCTTTACCGATGGATGAGAAAAATCCTTTAGGAAATGCGATCGCACTTTCAGAAACCCCACTAGCCAAAGAAACGGCTGCTGTGCGCGATTTGGATATGAAAAGCAGTCGCGAATGGATGATTGTTAGCGCAGACAAAAAAAATGCTCTCGGTGCTGCACCTGGATATATGCTGATGCCTGAAGGAAACTCGATATTTTTCCCTGTGGAAGGCTCAAAAATCCGCCAAAGGGCAGAATTTGCGACTCATCACGTATGGGTAACAAAATATAAACCTACTGAACTTTATGCTGGCGGCGATTATCCCAACCAAACTCAACCCGGACAGGGTTTACCAAAATATATTGCAGACGATGAAGCCTTGATGGGTGAAGATATTGTACTGTGGTACACAATGGGCGTAACTCATATTCCGCGATCGGAAGATTGGCCTGTGATGCCTGTTCACCGAGTTGGCTTTAAGCTAGTCCCTAGAGGATTCTTTAGCCGGAATCCAGCGATAAATTTGCCAGAGTAAAATATTTGTTGGCTCAAGTTTCCTTACTAAAAGGCAGGAGTTAGGAGGCAGGGGGCAGGAGGTTAGGAGTATCAATTAAAACTTTAGTTCTGGGTTTAGAGCCACGTTTAAAGAAAAAATTATACTCAGACGTGCAGCGCGTTCGCACAGCGTCTCGCAGAAAAGTATAAAGCATCCTTGCTTCAATCCCACTATAAGGGTGGGTTCCTCCTGCCTTCGACCTCCTGCTTCCTGAATTCAGGTTTTTTTCATGTCTAAAGGCGGTAACTTGAATGCTGATAGACTTATATAGTTCAAATACTGGCACTAGTTAAAATAGGATATCTAATGAACTTTCCAGAAATTAATATTCCCGGTGATGGAACACTGCACGCTCGTTTAATTACTTCCTTGGGTGAAATTGTAGTTCGTTTAGAAGAAGAGCGAACTCCTAACACTGTCAAAAATTTTGTCGGTCTAGCAACCGGAACAATCGACTGGAAAGACCCTAAAACGGGTCAATCTGGTAAGGGAACTCCAGCTTACGATGGAGTTCGCTTTCACCGGGTCATCCCTGATTTTATGATTCAGTGTGGCGATCCTCTGAGTCGTTATCTAGATACAGCTAACCGATGGGGTACTGGTGGGCCAGGATATCAATTTGAAGATGAGTTTCATCCTGAATTGAGACACACTCGTGCAGGTATCTTGTCGATGGCGAATGCCGGACGCGGTACTAATGGTTCGCAATGGTTCATTACAGAAGCACCAACACCTCACCTTGACAACAAACACAGTGTTTTTGGTGAAGTTGTCCAAGGTCTAGATATAGTTAGCAAAATTGCTAATGTGCCTACAACTAGAGATCGTCCAAATCAAGAAGTGGTGTTACAAAAAGTAGAAATTTTTCGGCAGTAATTAACACCTCAGTTTGTAGTAAGCACTTTAGTGCTTAGAAAATAAGGACTAAAGCCGCATTTCTCACTAGCTCAAGGCGTTTGATGGAGTAGAGGAGAAGTAATGAGTAATGAGTAATGAGTAAGAAGTTATTACTTATTACTTATTACTTATTACTTCTTACTTCTTACTTCTTACTTATTACTTATTACTTATTACTTCTTATATCATGTCCGCTTGATTGCTTATTAAACCCGAAGAACCCCACCCCCGCCAAAGCTACGCTTTGTCTCCCCTCCCCGCAAGCGGGGAGGGGATTAAGGGGAGCCAGTGCGGTCTTGGGGTCTCCCCAAGTGGAGCATCTGGCGTGTGGGGTGCAATGACTGTGGTTAGC
>NZ_JAVRCS010000038.1:0-56228 GCF_034530635.1 Nostoc sp. EspVER01 | reverse complement strand
AGAGTTAGTGTAACTAGATATGTAAAGTTTTGTATTAGGATTCAACATTTCTGATTGACATCATAATATTTCTGAATGTTGATGCTGACGGAAATTGAATATCTGGAGATAAATCTAATAATTTGATTAGAGATAATCGATGATTTTTTGTGAACTCAGCTAAAGGTTTATACCCCCAATATCCTGTACAACTACCTAACAAAACTATAGTTAGTATTATCCAAAGTCTATGTCTAATACCTCTAGCATGTCGATAATCGGGAACCCCTTGGATTGCTTCGATTAAATTCATTCCTAACTTTCCTCTGGGAGAACCGTGTTTTTCTTAAGGAATCATCCTTCTATGTTATATTTTCTCTCTCGACAATTAATCCACCCTGCTCCCCGCTCTTCGGGAGGGGGTTGGGGGTGGGGTTATTTTATTATGGGTAATTTGGCGGACATGATATTATTAGGATTTCTCCGCCCGATCAATGCTTCAATCGCTTCATCATCTTCACGATGAGCTAAAATATACGCTCTAAGTTCTTGTCGGGACATTTTGCTAAAGTTGGGCTTCGTCATCGTTAAACCCTCATTGACCATCGGAAAATGAATTTGGGCATTGTACACTATAAAATTTGGCTTTATTTGATAGTTTGCGGCTTGATTTGGACATTTTTTAGTCGGGCTAAGTCCAAGCACGGAAGAATGTACTATCTTCCCAGACATTAGCAGCCCGCCCTGCGATCGCTGTCAATTCTTCCTTTTTGAGAGGTACAAAAGCCCGCGCTATCTTGACATTATTTTCTAATTGTGGAACTGTCTGTGCCGCAACCACGCAACAATGAACCCCAGGCTGAGACAGTGTGTAACCTAAAGCTTCCTCCATACCTGTCAACGCACCTGATTTAAACAGCCGACCATAAGCCGGGACTTTCATCGCAATCACACCAACATTTTTTTCTTGAGCAACTGGTAGAACCACTGGGATAAATGGACGTGGGTGGTGTTTGTCGGCGGCATTCACAGGAATCAGTGTAGTGTGGAAAGGGTAGCGACGTAACCCTTCAGCAATTACTTGAGGGTCGTGATGTCCGGTGATCCCAGCAAAACGCACCAATTTTTGTTCTATAGCTTCTTCTAAAGCTTTAATTGCACCAGATGGACTAAAAATGGTGTCGAGTTCTTCCGAAAAAGAGACACGATGCAACTGCCACAAATCGAGATAATCTGTATTGAGACGTTTAAGCGATCGCTCCAATTCTCGCCATGCACCATCCCGATCTCTTTGATCGGTCTTGCTTGCTAGAAACAGCTTTGAGCGATGGGGTGGTAGCACTTTGCCTAAATAATCTTCACTCGGCCCATAAGTAGCTGCTGTATCAAAGTAGCGAATGCCAAGTTCCAGCGCTCTTTGAATAATTGCTGTCGCATCACTCTCTTTTCCTTCGCCGCCGGATAGTGGCATTTGTCCTGCTCCAAACCCGAAGATAGGCAGATTTACTTTCGTGCGTCCCAGTACCCGTTCTGGCATAGTTGATGGCGGTGTGGCAGTGTTGGTAGTGTTTTGCTCAAAAGCATTAGTTGCCACAATACCTCCAGTTACAGCAATGCTAGTAATTAGGAAATTACGCCGCGTTTTTCCTTCTGTCATGATTGGCTTCGGGGGCGAAATAACTTTTATTATAAAATTTTAGCTAGGGAGAATTAATCGGATATCCTTCTAAAGCATAGATTCAGTGTCGAGCAAAGGACATTCTTCTAGATATAGCCTTGTAGCTTCTTTAAGACTCCTTTTTCTAGTTTAGCTTTGAGGTGCGATCGCATTACTTGTTACCAAGGGAATTTTTTTCAGCGTAGTTGAGATTTATTTGATATTCTTTAATTTTTTGTTGGGCTACTACATAATTTGGGCTAGAAGATGGCACAGTTTTCAGAAGTGCGATCGCAGCTTCCCACTGACTCACAACTGTCTTCCACTCATCTGGAGATTTTGCTGATTGAGTCAGGTTAGCTGCATTAATTGCTTTACTTACTGCCTCTCGGAATGTATTAGTTTGGAGTAACACAGTCGGCGATTCTGAAGCTACTGGTGAGGGTGTAACTAATACAGGCTTTGATGGTATTTGTGTTGAACTTTTAGAAGTTAGGGGGAGTCTTTCTGAAAATCTTGAATAAAAGTAGATTCCTAGAGAAATTGAAAATATTATAAAAACGAACAACAACTTTTTATTTAAACTACGATCCTTCCGTCGAGTCTCGATAATTATATTTTGTTCATTATTCGATAAAATATTCGATTTTATTTTGTGCAAACCCATTTCTTGGTGCAATCTATCAACTTCTTCCTCTGAATTTAAATTAATATTTGATTTACTTGTATCTTTTTCTTTATTGCCAGAATAAGCAGATATTATTCGATGTCTTACCAAATATTCAATTTGATAAATCAGTGCGCCAGTAGAAATGTAGAATAGCCCAAACATTAATACTATACTATTATTGATATTTTGTATTTGTGTATAGTATTCAATTTGTCTGTCGTAGCTCTGATAAAATAATGGTAGAAGCATTGTACAAAAAAAAGCTGCTACCAGTGTAGAAATTGTAATTACAAGCCAAGCGTACAATCCTTCCCACCAACTCATTATTCCTGGTAATAACCCTTTTGTTCTACCTATTTCGGGTGCCTGAATTACTGATATAAACCGACTTATGAGCAAGTGTAATAAGTGGTGAGTAAAAGAAATAATAGGAATTGGAGATAGCATTAACAGTATTGTAAATATAGCAAATAATTCCGAGCTTTTTACAATATATGTGATATGGTAGCCTAACTTTCCAGGGTTCTTGAGTACAAATATAATAGTGCTCAACAATAAGTTTAAAATCAATGCTTTTAACCAAGAGCTAGGATAAGGAAACCATAAAGGCCAGTAAAATTTTCGTAATTTTTGCTTAATAACTTCCTGATTATTCGGCTGCGTCATAACCTATAAATGTAAAAAATAAATTATTGTCTATCTTATGATTCCCTATTTACACTTATAAGCAACATTATCGGAACTTTTATCTTCCTATATTTAAAGTTAGTTGAGCTGGATTTGTCATATCTCTTGTAAAAAACCACATTGGAGACTGTTTCCTACATGATTATGTAAAGTGAATTAAATACTAACGTTCCTTTGTAATCACAGAACTACCATTACTAATACTTACTTTTTGAATAAAAACGTCAGTACAAGAGGATAAAATATCAGTACTGATTTGATTAGCAATAAATTCAAAATCTTGGTTTGTTAATCCCTGTGCCGTATCGCCACTGAAGTTAATACAAATAGTTAGAATTTGAGGATTGTTAGAAGAATGTTCATTATCTACTGGTTCTAAATCATCTTCTACCATGCCCAAATCAAACTCTTTACTCCAAGCTGGAAACTCCTTATATGTTTGTTGTCCATAAACTTTGACTCTTTCAATAGATGCAGCCCCTAAAGCTGTTAACCCTTTGCGGATAAATGCAACTAAAATTTGCTGATTTGGTACTTGGGCAGATTCTAGCGTTACCTCTAAGCAAGCATCTTGTAAGGCAACTTTTGCGTTGATCCTTTTGGGGTGTAGGTGACGGTTCATCAGAGATGCGATCGCTTCTGCATCTCCCTGTTTTGCAAGTTTTAGAATATTTGGCTGTGTCATAACCAGTAAAAGAGAAAATCTAGAAAAATACACTTATATTCTCAGGATTCCCTCTTGACAGCCTTAAGTAACATTGTGATGCAAGATATCAGCTAACCTGGGCTAAAATATTTAGTATAAAGATAGTCATTTACAGACTTTTACAAAAATATATTTTCCCTGTATCAACATCAAAAACTCTTGTTTTTGTGCTTGCCAAATTAACAGGATTAATATTAATCAGTTAATTCCAATTTTCAATATGAAATTTTACCGAGATCATGCTTGGCCTTCAACGCTAGAAGAAGCCATAGTTATCCAAGAAACGCTGCAAAATCAAGTAATTACTGAGGATCAACTGCAAGAACCCATCCAGTACGTTGCTGGAGTGGATATGGGTTTTGAAGCTGATGGAACAATTAGCCGTGCTGCTGTTGCAGTGCTGAGTTTTCCTGATTTGCAAGTAATCGAGACAAGCCTAGCACATCGTCCTACAACCTTTCCTTATGTTCCTGGGTTTCTCTCATTTCGGGAAATTCCAGCCGTCCTCGATGCCTTGGAAAAGATTAAAACAACACCAGATATCATTCTGTGTGATGGTCAAGGAATTGCTCATCCCCGCAGATTAGGTATAGCTAGCCATTTAGGGTTACTTATAGATATGCCGACAATTGGTGTAGCTAAGTCCAGATTGGTAGGTAAGCATGAGGAATTGGCAGAAACCAAAGGTAGTACGCAACCACTGATCTATAACGGTGAAACCATTGGGGCAGTTTTGCGATCGCGCACAGGAGTAAAACCTCTTTACATCTCCAGTGGTCATCGAATTAGTTTACCGACAGCGATTGACTATGTATTGCGCTGTACGCCCAAATATCGGCTACCAGAAACTACACGCATTGCTGATAAATTAGCGTCGGATAGATAAAGCTTGTTGAAGTTTTTTCTAAATGCTTGCTTGCACCTACTCAATCATGTTAGGAATCGCACAGGAAGATGTTGAAGTAGCTAAATACGATTTACGAAGTTAGAACCATGAACGCACTAACTTTACAGTGGCACGATGCGGGTCAAGATAAAACTCAGAATATTTACGAACAACAGCCAAGTCAAAATCATGGCACTGTCCGCATCGGTCGCGATCCCCACCGGTGCGATATTGTTCTGAGTCATCCTACTGTGTCTGGACTCCACGTTGAAATCTTTTTTCATCACCAGCAACAACGCTTTTATATCAGGAATTTGCGATCGCAAAATCCCCCCGTTATCGATGGACGGCAATTAGTCCAAGGTGAAATGCCGTTAACTGAGGGCACTAGTATCAATTTGGGACAAATAAAACTCAATGTTACAAGCATTTCCACAGGTAGCATTCCAGCAACGATTTTGCTACCACCCAATCCAGCAGTAAATCTCGGACATCACCATCACCCACAAACACCCCCCGCACCACCGCTAGGAATTTATGGCTTAGAATGCCCCAAATGTCATAAAGTTTCCCCAGGAGAGAATCTACAAATTGGCTGTCATTGGTGTGGGACATCTTTAGCTGCGGCTGTGAGTGTGTTGGTAGTTAGGAGTTAGGGAATGGGGAGCAGGGGAGCAGGGGAGCAGAGGAGAACGAACGGTGACTATTAAAGCCAATGACAAATGACAAATGACAAATGACAAATGACTTACAAATCCAATTGAGTTGGGACGAACCGGCGACGGGTGAACGGCGAGAACCACTGTTGAATATGCCAATCGCTTTTGGTCGAGAATTTGCTCGCTTACCTGCTGAACTCAGGGGAGTGCGGGTTTCTCGGATGCTACTTAACAGTAATGAAGTTTCTCGCTACCATGCCCTAATTGACTGGGAACAAGATCATTTAGTAGTGATTGATCAAGGTAGCGTTAACGGTGTCTATGTCAATGGTCAACCACAAACGCGCAGTGTTCTAGTTAATGGCGATACGTTGCAAATTGGCCCGTATTTGATTGCAGTGACATTTGGTGCTAACGCCGCTGAACCAGATACTAGCGCCCCTTCAACGATTCACTTCAACGCAAATACCAATCGCCCAGACCCCAGTTTGCCTGTAGTTCAGCCGCTAGCGCCCGTGGCAAGTAATTTCCCGCCATTGGCGTTTCAGGCGCAAAAAGTCTCTGTGCAAGCACTTCATGCTACGGGATTACCGGTAGATGAATCTGATTATCTAGCGATCGGGGCGGGATTGGGTAGCTTTGTTTGGGCTGATTTGCTGCGAATTAGTGGTGTGCGTGCTGACAAAATTGTGGCTTTGGGATTAGAGGCGGAACCTTATGCCCGTTACAAGCGCCTCTGTCTGAATTCGCAAATTCCCTTATATGAAAGACTGCGTTCTAATTCTGATTCTTGTCCCGATAATATTTGGGGTTGGCCTAGTTATGCCTTGCGGGAAGCTTGGGGAGACTTAAGCAAGGGAGAGATAAAGTCAGCATTCAAGTATTTATGGCAAGTGTTTGCTGAACCAACATTTGCAGAAACTTATACTCCCCGTGCGGGTAATGTCTTTGATTCCATAGACAGGGAGACGAAGCGCATTGACTGGAATCAAATTTATCGTTATGGGCGAGTTAGGGTAATTCGCAAAACCGATGATGGCAGATATTGCGTAGCCTATTCTCGCGGTCCAGGAAATTATGCTTTTTTAGTTAGTCGTTATTTACATTTAGCTACTGGATATCCAGCAATTCAGTTTTTGCCAGATTTGCAAGCTTATAGAGAAAAATATCAAGATTTTAAATCTGTAGTTAATGCTTACGAAGCTCACGATCATGTTTATGAGCAACTAGAGCAACATGGTGGTACGGTATTGATTCGGGGGCGGGGAATTGTGGCTTCGCGGATTGTGCAGCGGATTTATGAAGCCAGAAAACGAAATCGGAATATTGCAGTTTTGCACTTAATGCGATCGCCTAAACCTCAAGGTAACAAATTTCAAAATACTCAGCGCCTAGTCAAAAATCATTACGAATTTCAACCCTTTAACTGGCCGAAAGCCTGTTGGGGCGGCGAACTCCGGGCAATGTTAGAAAAGGCCAGTCCCGATGAACGCAAGCGTTTACTAGCAGACTGGGGTGGAACTACCACCGCCGACCGCCAAGACTGGCAGCAAATTACTGCCCAAGGGTTAAGCGAAGGCTGGTATCAAATTACCTTCGGAGAGGTTCTGGATGTAGAACGAGATGCCCAAAACCGGACTATTACCCGTATCCGAGAACAAAGCTTTGGGGAAATGAAATTGCTAGCCGACTTTATTGTTGATGCTACTGGACTAGATGCCAAAGTAGATACCAATCCCCTCTTAGCGGATTTGGTGAAACATTACAATCTCCCAGTCAATCACCTGGGGCGATTGACTGTAGCGAACAATTTTGAATTGGTAGAAATGCGTAGCGATCGAGGTCAAATGTATGCTGCGGGAGCTATCACTTTAGGTGGCCCTTATGCCGCAGTTGATAGTTTTTTGGGTTTGCAGTACGCCGCATTAGTCGCTGTTGATGGACTGGCCGCAGTTCGTGCGCCTGGAGTCCAAAGGTTGAATGTTGTAAGTTCTTTTAGACAATGGTTGAAGTGGGTGTTAAATCAATCACCTTAGTATTATGAGGCAGGGGGCAGGAGGAATAGAGTATTTATTTTAACTAAACCTGTAATCGCCACAATCACAGTGGCAATTCCCCCAATGGACAATAAAGTTAAAAATGCCGCCGCCAGAATAATTCCTGGGTTGTGCGATCGCTCTTGTCGATTCCCATCACACAGACAAAAGCGATCGCAAGTATTTTTACTTTTCCCTTTTTACTGGCGTTGACTCGCACATTACGAATTCGGCTCTCCCAATAACACAATTGAGCATTTCAATTCTTGAATCATCTGCGTTGTCACTTCGCTGACTGCTAATCCTCCGGCTGTGCGATAACGAACGGAACGTAATACTGCTAAATCAAACGCCTGAGCTTCCCGAATTACGACTCTAGCGACATCATCACCCCTGATTGTTTGGATATTCGTATTCACCTGTAACTGGCTTTTAGAAGCGATATCAGACAATTGAGATACAAATCTTTCTACTCGGTTTGGGGGTGATTTGCGATCGCATACGTGTAACAGCACAACTTCCGCCTGATTGACATCAGCCAAAATCTGGGCAAACCTTAAAGCACCAATAGTTTGGCGCGTTAAGTCTCCAACTGGTACAAGAATTCTTTGGATTTTCTTGGGACTGCTCAAGAGGCGTGTAACTGCAACTGGACAGTGAGAAGACCAAAACACGCTATCAATGACATTACCAAATAAACGGGCACGTAAACCTGTTGTCCGCGACCAACCCATCACTACTAAACTAGCGTTTTGTTCTCGACTTGTGCGGCTAATTGCCAAAGCTATATCATCGTCAATCCGATTTGCAGGTGAAACTTCTACATCAAATTCTTGACTGATTTCTCTAGCTAAACTTAATCTTTGCTGACTCTGGTCGAGTGCTGTTACTAATTGTGGGTCGTCCATGTGAATATGTGCCCTAGTAATAGCTAATGGCACAATTTTTCCAGATTCATGACTAGCCAGCAGTGCTGCCATTTCTATTAGATAGCGTTGCGTTTGAGGATTGTATATTGGTACTACTACAGTAAATGGATACGGTTTTTGCTCTACTAGTTGAGTTTCATTACCTTCCCACCAAGTTGTCAAACTATCTGTTTCAAAATCTGTCTGAGAAAGCTGTAACGAAGAAGCAAAGCGTGCTGTTATTATGGGCCCCAAAATTGCAGTCACCAGCATGAGAACAATCACACTGTTTAAAACACCTTCATTGATTAATCGCTCACCGGCAGGGTTTTTAGTTTGATATGCAACTAAGGCTGCTGCTAGTGTGGCTGCTACCTGTGGTAGTGACAACGACCACATTGTTAGCAACTCCGCCGTATTATAGCGGTATAACAGTTTGGCTAAGAATGCCGCGATAAATTTGCTGCCAATCAAAGCTACTACAATTACCACAGTCAGCCAAACTGAACTGAGAGTTCTTATAAATGCAGGAATATCAATCAATAATCCCATATCCACAAAGAAACAAGGAATAAATAAAACACTGCCAATAAACTCAACCTTTTCTTTGACTGGGCTACGTCCTAGAACGTCATTGACTGCTAAACCTGCTAAAAAAGCACCAACAATTTTTTCAATTCCAATTACCTGCGCTCCGACAGATGCCAAAAATAATGCTAGTAATATAAACAAAAACTGGTTACTTTGTTCATCTCCAGATCGGCGAAAAAACTCTTTTCCTGCCCAGTCAAAGCCAAACAGAACAACAACAGAGTAAATTGCTAATCCTCCTAACAAAGTTGCTAAACTCAAGGCGGAGAATTGCCCTCCATGAATTCCCACACAAATTGCCAACACTAACAAAGCACCTGTGTCAGTAAAAATTGTTGCCCCAATGGTGACGGTTACAGCTTCATTTGTTACTACTCCCAAACGACTCACAATTGGATATGCTAAGAGTGTATGAGATGCTAGTAGAGAACCAATTAAGAAGGAGGTATTCCAGCCAAAATTGAATAAACGTCCAACAGCAATGCCAGCAATTAATGGTACTAAGAATGTTAGGATGCCAAACCCAATTGAGCGATTTTTAGTTTTACGGAACTGCTCTAAGTCAATTTCTAAACCCGCCACGAACATCAAATAAATCTTGCCAATATCCGAGAGTAGATTGATTGTTTCAGACTCAGAATTCAACAACTTTAATCCATTTTGCCCCAAGACTACGCCTGCTACTAACAAACCCACTAATCCAGGTAGTCGCAGTCGCTCAAATATCGGAGGGACAGTAAAGATTACTGTTAGAAGAATTGTAAATGCAACAATAGGACTGTCTGTGAGCGAGTTCAGTGTCATGTGTAATAAATCAGCCTAGATAGTAGATGTACAAGAGGCATACGAAATTTTACTTAATTTTCTTGTATAGTTCCGTTTTATTGGTTACATATAATTAAATCTTTAATAGTATAATTGTTGCGATCGCAGTTCAATTCTATCTTAAGGAGGTATTTTTTATATCCATAGATATAAATCTCGATGAGATTTGAGGTTGCAAAAATTATGAGTATTTAAATAGCTATAAATAGTATTTAGCGATTATGAATTGTGAAACCATAGAAAAATAGAAGTTTTAATTTAAATAAACAAATATAACCTAAACAATTATTTAAACGGAAAAATAATGCTAACAGCTTGTGCTATTACAACATCCAATTTGGTAATATAGACTAATCCAAAGTAATTATATAAATATCGCGATTTGCTGATTTATTTAAAAGTAAATCGCTGTTATGGGCAAAAGGTATATCTAAAAGCCATAAAACCCTTAAATTCAGTCTTTTGCTTGTTAAGCTAGTACAGCTTCAATTTTGCGCCTCTGGACTGGAATTCGATAGCCTGAGTTACTTTATGTACGTAAGTATCCTTGCTTATCGGCCAACTATCATCTGGAAAAATCTGGAAGACCGCTCTTATGGGTTCCTATCAATGATAATTTTAAGCATTGGGAACCCCTAAAAATCGAAGTTTATGAACGCAGCCGACGACAAAACAATTGTTCGCGAGTATTTCAATTCCACAGGGTTTGACCGTTGGAAGCGAATCTACGGCGATGGCGAAGTCAACAAAGTCCAATTAGACATCCGCAATGGACACCAGCAAACTGTGGATACAGTTCTCGGTTGGCTGAAGGCTGATAACAATTTACCAGAGCTATCAATCTGTGATGCTGGCTGTGGTGTCGGTAGTCTCAGCATTCCCCTGGCAGTAGATGGTGCCAAAGTCTATGCCACCGATATTTCGGAAAAAATGGTAGAAGAAGGCAGAGATAGAGCAAAGCAAACTTTGGGAAATACCGAAAATCCTACTTTTGCCGTGCAGGATTTGGAATCATTGAGTGGTAGCTACCATACCGTTATTTGCCTAGATGTTCTCATCCATTACCCTCAAGAAAAAGCCGATGAGATGATATCTCACCTCTGCTCTTTGGCACAGTCGCGGATAATTCTCAGTTTTGCGCCGAAGACCTGCGCCCTGAGTATACTCAAGAAAATTGGCAGTTTCTTTCCTGGTCCAAGTAAAGCCACTCGTGCATATCTGCATCGTGAGGCTGATGTGGTGAAAATCTTGGAAAGTAATGGCTTTTCATTGCAAAGACGGGCAATGACGAAGACTCGCTTCTATTTTTCTCGCCTACTGGAAGCCACACGCAATTAAGGTTCAGATCGCAGCAAAGGGACTATAAACCTCTTGCTGCGATTTGACAATTTCAAACCTGAGATTGTCAAAGTTAATGTTGGTATTCTGGCAAATTAAAAGGGGAATAATAAAGTGGTTAAATATGCTGAACGTTGTATTTTTTCAGAAGAAGAATATTTAGAGGCATTCTACTCAATTTATCAGGGATTAACTCTAGGACATAAAGCTATCTTGGATAAGTTGTATCAGCATTGTTACTTTATGAAAGATAATCGCAGATTACGTACTTGGGAGTTATCTGAAGCTGCTGGATATGATGGTGATTCTCCTGGACAAATTGGTCATTTAGGTGCAAGTTTTTGCAAATTTTTTGGAGTAAAAGATGAGGAATTTGGTCAACCAGCACTTGCAATAGTTAATTGGTTTGCAGATGAAACGAATGGGTATTGGTACATTGAGCTAATTCCTGAAGCAGCTAGAGCATTTAAGCGTTTTCGCCTCGAAACTATCTAATTACAAGGGTTGGTAATGTTAGTTAATTTATACAGGTAAAAGGTTACAGCTTTATTTTCTAATTTTGGGCATTTTTATTTGCAGTCCGCTAAGGCTATATTTTAAACACTAAGTAGACCAAGTAAAAATAGGTTTCTCGGCTCAAAAATTCCATCTGACTGCGAAAACTGCGATAGCGGGTAGTAGGTGTAGGAGACGAATGTGCATCCATGCCTAAGCCTCGTGCCATCAATACGGCTCGTTTCATATGCAATGGATCGCTGACAATAAGAAACTTGGTTAATTGGTGAGCATTCGCTACTTCCAAAGCATTTTTGAGGTTCTGGTGAGTTGTGCGAGATTGAGTTTCAATTAGGATATCAGTAGCTTTAACCTGTTGTGCGATCGCATAATTTTTCCCAACTATAGCTTCAGCTGGTTCATTAATCTCGCCAACTCCGCCAGTAAAAATGATTGTCTTAACAAATCCATTTTTATATAAGTTAATGGCGTGGTTAATTCGCTCTCTGAAAACAGGAGATGGTTCTTCTTTCCAAACTGCCGCTCCTAAAACAATTGCTGCATCTGCCTTGATATTATTATTACTGCTACCATATAAATAAATACTTGAGGCAGAAGAAGCGATCGCTACCAACAAGGCAGATATCAAAGCCACTGTCAGCAAAATTAACCATTTTTTGGGAATTTTGTCATTGAGCATGAGGCGTTGTCCTATTTTTCATTCTTAGTTTCAATATCTCAGCTAAGTGCATAAGTCCTAAATATCTATGGCAACCGTGATTCCAGAGAGTTAGTAAATCGCAAAGTTTTGCTCAAGAGCGATCGCAGTCTTTACGGTTTAACCTGGGAGTGACGCTTGTCAAGCAAAAGCAACTAGATCGAGCTATTAACAGTAGATGGTAGCAATCGGACTATGGAGGTTTTGTTATCTGGTAAATTGCGGAGTTTTTGAGTATAAAATTTGGTATTTACGCCATATAGAAAGATTTTCATGATACTAAAAATTGTGCAACAATTTGGGCGATCGCTACCAAAGTCTTTTTTTGCAATTGCTCAATTTACCTTGACTTGTTTGCTTGTATTTTACCTATCCCCTGTTAACGCTACAACTATAGGATACTTAAGCGAACAAGGAGGACTATTTCGCCAAGCCCTAGCTGCTGCTAAGTTAACTCCAGAGGATGTCCGTTTGGAGATGAAAGACATGAATCTCTGGGGCAGTGATAAATATCGAGTCAAGTTGCTAGATGTGTTTTTCGATAACCCTTGGAAAATCAGTCCTTACACCCGCACCATTACTCAAGATTTACTTGCAGCTAAATCTGATTTAGCACAACTCGCTGCCAGTGCCTACAAAAGAATCGAAGGGGGTGTGAGTCTCCAATTAAACAGAGATTTGCTGACAAAATACAAACAGCAAGTACAAAAGCTGGGTGATGATGCCTTAGCTGTTGCTCTTAGCAAACTAAGCACTCAACCTGCTGATAATTTTAAAACTACTGAATACAAAGCTTTGCCACCACAGCTACGTTCTGCGGTAGCACAGTTTTTATTCACAGTACCAGATGCACTGCATTACAGACAAGTGGGATTGTTGCGATCGCTAGCTAAATTACAACTAGATGCCGATCGTACCTACACCGAAGTATTTAACTACGCAATTAAAACTGTGCAAGAAGAAGCCGCAGAAGAAGTAGATGCTAGCCCAGAAAAGGTACTGTTAATTGAATCTCTTTTAGACAACGTTGATTTTAAAATACTCAACACAGGAGCAATTTTAACAGCGGCCGCTGTTGGTGAAATGCAAAGTCAATTAAGCCAAATCCCAGTTAATTTGTTGCAAGGAAATTACAACTACAGCATAAATACACCCCAAGGTCGAATTATTCTCAGTGGTAAAGGCGATCGAGTCTATTCCCCTGACGATTACCTGTTGATTGTAGATGTTGAAGGTAATGATACTTACTCTGGCGGTGCTGCTACTAAAAATATTGCTCATGGTGTCAGCGTCACCTTAGATTTAGCTGGCAAAGACCGCTACTCTAGCCCACCGGGGAAAATTCCCAGCTTTGGGGCTGGTATCTTCGGCTACGCATTGCTGGTAGATTTACAAGGTGATGACAGTTATGAGGCCGAATACGCCAGTCAAGGCGTAGGTATTTTTGGTACTGGCATTCTCTACGATGCCCAAGGTCAAGACACTTATCAAGGCATTAGTAATTTACAAGGTAGTGGTACTTTTGGTTCAGGACTGCTAATCGATAATCAAGGCAGCGATCGCTATTCTCTCTACAGGTACGGTCAAGGCTATGGCTTTACTAAAGGAGTGGGGCTGCTATTAGATAGTGTAGGTGACGATAAATACATTGGACTAGAAGACAAATATCCCAACGGCGGCCCATTTGGAGCTAAAAGGCACGTCCATTTTATCCAAGGTGCAGGGTTGGGAAGACGTGCAGACTATACAGAAGGTCACAGTTGGGCTGGAGGTGTAGGGATGTTAGTCGATGGCGCAGGAAGCGATCGCTACGAATGTGAGGTTTACGGTCAAGGTACAGCTTACTGGTATAGCTTGGGCTTTTTGGTAGACAAGGCTGGTGATGACTACCACGATGCCGGCTGGTACAGCTTGGGAAGTTCGCCGCATTTTGGTGTGGGAGTTTATCAAGATGATGGAGGAAGCGATCGCTATACAGGTATCATTATGCAAAGTTTAGGCAATGGTCGCGACTGGAGCATTGGCTGGTTTGAAGATAGTGCCGGAAACGATTGGTATAACGGCAGCTTAATGACCTTCGGTACGGGAGATATTAACGGTATCGGAGTTTTCTGGGATAAGCACGGCGATGACACTTATCTATCTTTATTAGAACCAGCTTACGGACAATCCCGGTTAGAGGGTGTTAGTGGTTTGCGAGAGTTGATGCTGACATTAGGCTTATTTGTTGATGGAGGCGGGAAAGATAATTACCTGCTATTGCCAGAAACAGCCCTCAATACTCAATCTCTGGCAACTAATCCCGTTGCTGGTAACGATAGGACTTGGTGTCGCTCTACAAAACCTCGTTATGTCAAAATGGCTTACGGCTGCGGCATTGATGCTCAATAAGTTCGACCAAAATAGAACCCCTACGTATTGACAGAAAAAATCTGTTGACACTATCATGTGACAAATCTTTAATAATCTCTGCTAAACGTGTGCAACCTGGATACAAAGATTGCTACCAATAAAAACAGAGTGTAAGTTTTAAGGTCACACTTTGCTGTGGATGCCTTGGTAGTTGCTTTGATAAGTTTCAAATTGGTTTACTACTGGGCACAGGCAGTGAATGGCGAAGAAAAAGCAACAGGGATGTTTGCCCAAACCTCGGCAATCAAGTGAATATTACCTTTGCCATCTGCAACCCATTTTTGAGCTTCGATTATCGGTTGCTCAATAGTCACAGAAGACACAGTAGATGCAGAAACCTCTTGAGAGTGATTTCCCAAAGTCGAGTCAAGCGTTACCCACGGCACGAGCACTGCCCGCCCCAGTAATAGTTCATTGGGGCTTTCGGGCAATCCTCCGCGTCCGGTGGCAATAAAGCGACTAGCTGTTTGTCGCCCTCTATTAGAACAACCTTGAGCAATTTTCGTGGACGAATCAACAAAATTTGTGGGTAGTTCAATCAAGCCACGAGAAGGGTCTAGATCGGGTGTGTTGATTTCTACGACACCAGCTATGCCACGTTCAGAACTGGCGGTAATGTCTGAGAGTAAAGTTGGATGGGGCCAGGATTCAATGCCAAAGAGACTTCTAGCTTTGATGTCAACTCTACCGCCCCTACCAGTAAAGGCGTTGGCGCTGATGTTACTATCTTCCTTTGGTACGGCGACAATAAAGGGGGAGTTAATATTGATGTTGCCACCATCGCCACCCTTCTGGTCTGTGCCTGCGGTAGTGGATATTTCACTACCACGCCGCAGCAGTAAGAAGTCTTTTACTGATAGAGTGATGTTTCCTCCATTACCCGATGTCGTTTGCGAGGTAATACTTCCCTGGTTAAGACTCAAAGAGCTTGCTTGTATTTTAGAATCACCTGCTTTTCCAAGTCCTGTGCTGCTACTGGTTATCTGTGCGCTATCTTTGATAGTTAACTGCCCAGTTTCAATCGTTAAATTTCCGGCATCTCCCACGCCTGCGGTTTCAGTTGTCAAGAGGCTGGGCATCTGACCGTCGGCTGAGGTGCCATTTAGCTCTATAGAGTCAGAAGCATTCACTATTACGCTTCCTCCTCGCCCCTCGCCGACAGTACGGGCAGACACAAATGCTCCATCCAGGATTTGCAATTTCGCAGTTTTAATTGTCAATTCTCCGGCAGATCCGGTACCTGCGCTTCCAACAAGCAAGCCGCTTCTGTCCTGACTATTTGCCGATGTTCCAATCAGTTGCACTAATTCAGAAGCGGTCACACTCAACCTCCCTCCCGACTGAGCCGAGCCTAAATTGGAAGCTGAGGCTCTCGCCCCATCCCGGACAATAAATAAGCCAGTTTCAATCGTCAAGTCTCCAGGTTTGCCGGAACCTTCCCCCAAAGCAAACAGACCACTAGGTGTCGGGTTATCAGCTGATGTTGATGTTCCAATTAGTTGCACCGAATCAGAGGCTTTTACAAACAACAGTCCTCCTTGTCCGGAACTAGTCTTAGCACTAGCAGTTGAGATTTGTGCCCCACCCTGAACAATCAATTGCCCAGTTTCAATGTTTACCGAACCGGCATTTCCGACACCATCAGTCTGAGTTATGATTCTGCTAAAATTAGCACCATCAGCCGATGTTCCACTCAGTTCCACAGAATCAAAGGCTCTTACAGTCACAGTCCCCCCCTGTCCGGAGTTAAAAGTACCAGCTGCTATCTCTGACCCATCCCGGATAATCAACTTCCCAGTGTCAATCGTCAAACTTCCACCAGTTTCGGCACCATAAGTTTCAGCTAACAGACGGCTTGCTCCAAGGACTTCTACCAACTCGGAGGCGCGGACGATAAGTGTCCCTCCGGGTTCGGCTCCTGTGTTATTAGCTACAATCTGTGAACCATCAGCGATTGTGACACGTCTACCTTGTATCTGGATATCGCCAGTGCCTAGTTGAGAACCGACACCTCGTTCAAAACTGGTTTGGACTGTAGCTCCTTTGGTGAGGGATATGTCTGCTAACGCTACATTATCAGGAAAACTCAAACGCAGATTTTTGTCATCTATATTCAGCCCTACCGTTCCTTCTCCTGCTAATCCTCCCAATTCGACTCGACCATTGAGAACGGACAATTTCCCCCCTTCTAAGTTCACATCACCACCTATCAACAACAAACTTTGATTGGCAGAAAGTTGCAGACCTGCTGTAGATTGATTGGTAATCGATTTGGTAATTTGATTGAATAGCAAAGCTGAAGGATTGACCGTTAGGAGTGGAGGAGAATTAGGAACTGAGGCACTGAACAAGCCTTGCTCACCAAACCCGATGGCATTTGCTGTTGTTGCTACAAACGAACCTCCTATATTAAGTTGGGCATTCGGCCCAAAGATAATCCCCGATGGATTAATCAGAAATAAGTTAGCACTACCTAAGACACCGAGCCTGCCGAAAATCTCGGAGCGTTTACCCCCTGTCACTCGACTAATAATATTCTCAATCCCATTCGGATTAATGAAAATAGCTCGTCCTCCTTCTTTAACGTTGAACTGCTCAAAACTGTGGAATAGATTGACCCCCCGAATTGCTCCACCATTTATCCGGTCAAAGTTAGGAGAAGGTGTAACAACAGAACTTTCCTGACCTAATGTGTTATCGGGTACTATCTGGGCTAAAGCACACTCGTTGGCTGCTGCGATCGCTGTAACTAAAGTTAATAAACTTGCCAACCTCAACTGCCACCACTGATGAAATAAGCTTTGAGAGAACACGGTAAAAGTCGCCTTAAAGGAGATTTGTAAAGGTTTTATCAAGTGACTAGATAATTATTGATGAAACTGAGGAAATTTTCGACAGCGTAGTAACTTAATAGCCATGCTCAATTAATATCCAGCCTAGAAATTCTCTAAGTGGGATCATTGTTTTTAGAGTGTAGTCAATACTTTTCGGTTAAGGAGAAAAGAAGAAAGAAACATCTTTAACCTTTTCCCAAAACCCAACTCCAAGTTAAAAATGCTTAACCGAACAGTATTGGGAATGTAGTGTCTAAATTTGGGTTTGGTTAGGCACTACAAGACCAAGCTAATTGAAGAGGTTAGACCGTCGGAGACAAGCTCAATTTCGAGACTAGGTATGAAATAAGGCTTGTTCTCAAGAGTGGCGAATTCGGTTCCCTGGAATGACAAAGCACCAGTGTTGCTGTTGTAAGTAAACTCGTTAGTCGAAGTAGCGCTAAACCCAATTGTGGAAATCTGAATTTTGTCGCTCTGCGTGTAGCTGAAGTCCTTGATGATGTCAATGCCTTGGAACCGGAAGTTGAAGACAAATGTATCAGCACCAGTATCGCCTGTGAGTGTGTTGTTACCAGCAGCACCAACGAGTGTATCGCTACCAGAACCCCCATTTAAAAAGTCGTTACCAGCACCGCCTTCGAGTGTGTCGTTACCAGCCCCACCAACCAAAATGTCGTAGTCCCCATAGCCAAGCAAGTAGTCATTGCCATCGTCGCCAACCAAAAAGTTGTGACCGACATTCCCCTCAATTCGATTGTCTAGGGCGTTGCCTATGCCATTAATATTCTTGCTACCTGTGAGAACCAAATTCTCTAGGTTGTCACCCAATTTGTAGCTAAACGAAGACTCAACCGTATCGGTTCCTTCATTCAAGTATTCTTTAATCTTATCGATCAACGTCAACGGAGCAAGAGATACATTGTCCTCAGAATGCACCTGATTCCCGAATGCAAAAGTAATATAAGTGTCGTTGCCAGTTCCACCAATTAGGGTATCAAGCCCCTCACCGCCATCAAGAATGTCATTGCCTTCCTCGCCATACAGTACATTGCCACCTTTGTCTTCTCCGCCATTCAAATAATCGTTGCCCAAACCACCGTACAGTTCGTCAGCATTTGCACCACCATCAAGGCTGTCATTGCCAAAATCACCATACAGCATATCGTAACCATCGTTGCCATACAGTACATCGTTGCCTTCCAAACCATAAATAATCTCGTCTGCCGAGGTCCCTTGGATTGTGTCAGAACCTGTCGTGCCGTAGATGGATTCGGTTTCTCCTGAACGAAATACATCGGGTGCTGGGGCAACTGTAAATGTAGTTATATTTACATGGTTCTGGTTGTGATTCACAGGGTCAATACTAATAACACTATCATCAACACTATTACCAGTTTGAGAGAAGTTTTTAATGATGTCAAAACCATCAGTACTATAGACGTACAGTCCACGATCAAAAACGAGGACATCAATTACATTGTTGAAAACAAACTCATCACCACCACCACCACCACCATCAAGAATGTCATCACCTAGATCGCCGAAAATGGAATCATTTTCTAGAGTCCCAATCAGATTGTCGTTACCAAGGGTACCGTTAATAGATGCCATGTCCATCACTCCTTGTCAAACTATGGTTCAGTGCAGAATTCAATTAATTTCACGTGATCTGACAACCAACGGCATTCGTTATGCCTTAAGATCAACAATCTAGTTTCCTAGTAGTTCGACGGGTTAAAAAGGTACAAAAAAGCTGAGACTGTAATTACTAGAACTACCCCTTTCAAGGTAACTTCAAAAATCTTTTTTCTCTTTGTGTTCTCTGCACAGCTCCGGTTTGAAATAATTTTTTTTGGTTTGCTGAATAATGGGATGATTTCGCCCTATTTTGAACGAATTATCAATGGTTTCATACCGCATCTATCAACGCCATATTTTTTTACCAATTTTGCCAAAGAACACACAGAATAAAAATCCAAAAGGATTTGTTGACCAAGATTTTTACTCACCTTAAAAGGACTCCTTCTAGTAATTTACCTCAAGATGTATTTTTGCAATTGGTCTGTCTTAGCAACCATGACTGCTCAGGCTGTAAGTAGAAATGAGAACGTTCTGTTAAACTAAGTTGACATCAATGAGAGCTGTGCGCCCCTACCTGTGATTTTCTGCCTTTAACAGGAGAGGACAAAAGTAAATGCACAACGCAGCTAGCAAACGTCTACAATTTCAACTTCTCACCGCGAATCGAATAATCTAACAACTCCATCGGGTGAATAACTGAAATCTTCTTACCTTGCAACTGCAAATGTTTAGTAATTTGCAAAGTACATCCAGGATTAGCAGAAGCAATTAACTCAGCACCAGTATTCAACAAATTCTCTACTTTTTGCCGACCCAATTCTTCAGACACTTCTGGTTGCAACATATTATAAACCCCAGCACTGCCACAACATAAAGCTGCATCTATTGGTTCTCTTAACTTCACCCCTGGAATTTGTCGCAACACCTGACGTGGTTGGACGCTAATCTTTTGCCCATGTAATAAATGGCAAGCATCTTGATAAACTAAATTCAATGGTTTATCAGTCAGTGGTGAAAGTTTCGCTGTTAATCCAACAGTTGCCAAAAATTCTTGAGCATCTTTAACTTTAGCTGCAAAATCCTTTGCCTTTTCCCGATATTCGAGGTCGTCTTCTAAAATGTGACCGTACTCTTTCAAAGTATGACCGCAACCAGCAGCATTGATAATTACAAAATCGACATCCGTCTTGGCAAAACTATCAATCATCTGCCTTGCTAAAGCTTTTGCCTGTTCTGTTTGTCCTTGGTGTTCGGGAAGCGCCGCACAACAACCTTGAGATTTGGGAATCACAACTTCACAACCATTCGCTGTTAAAACGCGCACTGTGGCTTCATTTACAGGTGAGAAAAACAGCCGTTGAACGCAACCCAAAATTACCCCAACTCGATACCGCTTTTCACCTTTAGCAGGAATCACACTAGGCAAATTATCTTGAAAAGATTTGAGAGTAATTTCTGGCAGAATTGATTCCATTGCTGCCAAACGGGGCGATATTTTATTCAGTAAACCCGTAGCCCGAAATAACTTAGCAAATCCTAACTTTTGATAAACCAATAATGGAACTAATAAAACCCGTAAAAGATGGGGATAAGGAAACAGAGAAAATATCAGTTTACGAAAAAACTGATCTGGTAAACTGCGGGGATAATTTCGTTCAACTTGATGACGAGTTGCAGAAATTAACTTGTCATATTGCACCCCCGAAGGACAAGTACTCACACAAGCAAGACAGCCCAAACAAGAATCAAAATGTTCTACTGTTGCCGTATTGAGGGCAATTTCACCCTCATTAATTGCATCCATTAAATAGATGCGTCCTCTAGGAGAATCCATCTCCTTACCCAGCACCCGATAACTGGGACAAGTCGAAAGACAAAATCCACAATGTACACAACTATCAATTAACTTCGGATCAGGCGGATGACTCTCATCAAATCCCTTCAAATTCTTTAAACTAGCCGTATTATTAACAGAATTTTTTGAAACTTGCATATTTCTCTTTTTCCCCTCTCTATCTCAGCGTCAGCTGTGTCTCTGCGGTTCGTTTTCTTAAAACTAAATCCCACCCACAAAGCGACCAGGACTTAAAATATTCTTACTATCAAACTGTTCCTTAATACGGCGCATCAACGGCAAAGCATTCCCCGTATAACCCCAAACATCTATTTGTTCTTTAACCCCAACTGGTGCTGACAGAATTGTTAAAAAACCTTTATTCGCTTGAGTGGAATCGCGCACCTTCAAAACTTGATTTTTACTCTCTAATTGTAACAAACCTAAACCACTACTAATATGAATTAAACCCAACTCCACTTGAGTTAAAATCTCCACAGCAGCAGTAGGTAACACTCCTATTTTGCAGCTAATTACCGATTCTGTAGCAGTAGTATGGATTCGTTCTTGCAATCTCTGCCATAGATTAGCTTCGTCACCATCGGCAAAAATTGCTCCATTTAAACCCAACTTTTGCCCAACTTCCAAAACTCGGTTTGATTGTTCTTTAACACTCTCACTAATACTTTGAAACCGAGCAATTAATCCCAGCCCTTCACCCAATCCTAAACTAGACACCAATTTAGCTGATAGCAAATCAGCCTGAACTGGTGTTAATGCCGAACCTCGAAGGATATCAGCCGCTTGAGATACAGCCTCAGCTTTACCAGTTAGTAGCACCGTCCCTGATGCCTCGGCTAACGGATACAGGCGAAAAGTTAGTTGACTAATAAAGCCTAATGTGCCATAAGACCCAGTAAGCAACTTCATCAAGTCATATCCGGCGACGTTTTTAACTACTCTTCCGCCAGCTTTGGCGATTTCTCCATCAGCACGGACAAAGGTAATACCTAATAACTGGTCGCGCACACTACCATAGCGTTGCCGCAGAGAACCTGTATCACCTGTGGCAACAATACCGCCAATGGTTGCCGACTCTGGTGCTGTGGGGTCAAGGGCGAGAAATTGCCGCGATTTTGCCAAAAGTGCTTGCAAATCGGAGAACTTCATCCCAGCTTCTACGGTGACAGTCAAATCGCCAACAGCGTGTTCAATCAATTGGTTGATGCGTTCTGTACTAACTACAACATCAATGCTTTTCGCTAAACCACCCCAGCTAAGTTTACTGCCACTACCACAGGGAAGGACACGCCAGTTATTTGCGTGAGCCGTGGTAATGACTGCGGCTAGCTGTTCTTGGCTGCTGGGATAGACAATACAACTGGGTGAATTTCCAGAAGCTATAGCCTGTTGGATACGTTTTTGCTGACTGAGTTCGATATTTTCCCAAAGGCAAATAGCATTTTCTTCACCGACGATAGATGCAAGTTCAGAAGCGCAGACGCCTTGCGGCTTGTCGTTAGACATCGCTTTCATTGAGTTTATTTTTTTACGCCCTACTTCTAATTTACTGGCTAACCTGACCAAAAAAGCGCATTGCCATTAATCGGTGGCTTTAGATTCCTACGGCTGGTTGCACCAACGACAGCTTGTAATTAGTGCCAAATAAAAGAAAGTTTGTTTTTCAGGCGATCGCTACTCATTTACAATAAACTTTTTACCGCAGTCTGCAACTTTAACGTTTATGACTAATAATCTATTGGGTAAAAAGTTGAGCTTTGTTAAAGCTGAATAAAGTTGTGATCTCTTGTCTTAAGAGCGATCGCGCTTTGGTTAGTTAAGGTATTAGCCTTATTCAATCTATAATTTTGTGAATTTGGTGATAAACTTTTAAATTTAAGTGGAGAAAGTAGTAGATGAGTAAATTTAACTCATCTACTACAAGTAGAGTTAGGAGACATTTTGCATATATACAAGATATTTTATAGAAAAAATAATAAATTATAGCGGTGTTAGTTGAATAGACTATAGAAGTTGTGAGATAAGTATGAGCATAGTCTATAAATAATTGTAATATTGCAATAAAAGTGCAATTTATGAAAGTAAAGTTATGTAGCTTTGATTAACTTTAAAAAAAAGTAACAGATGGGTAAAAATTACCCCTCTGCTACAAGCAAACGGAGGTATAAACTTGATTATTTAATTGGCATGAACCAATTCTTGAGGCGCTGCGGCATCATATTCTACAGCTTTCACAAATTCCTTGAGAACGTCTTTGAGTCTTTGCTCAATTTCCTCATCTAACAAGACACTATTATCAGCTTGGCGTTGAATTTGTTTGTCTACCGCATAAATAGTAGCTAGGATATGCCGCGCTCCTAATTCAGATAACACAGGTTTTAGGGCATATTCAATTGCCAATAAATGAGCGATTGTTCCACCCAAAGCAATTGGTAACACGGGTTTACCTGTTAATGATTTTTGTGGTAGCAAATCTAGAAATGTTTTTAGCACTCCTGTATAAGCTGCTTTGTAAATTGGGGTGGCAATAATCACACCATCTGCCTTTGCTAATAAAGCTTTCGGCTGTTCTAATGCAGGGCTGTCGTATCGTCCAAAAACTAAATCTTCAGCAGGCAAATCCCGAACTGAAATAATATCTACATGCAAGCCTTCTTGTTGTAAAAGCTTGGCAGTGTACTCGACCAAACCATAGGTTCTAGATGGATGGGTTGGACTACCTGCGATCGCTAGAATATTTGTCATTCAATTAAACTCCCAATTTCTAAAACGGGTTCAGTATGTTTTGTGGTTTTGGTATTCATAACTGATGCTGTCATCATGCCACATTCGGTATGATTAATAACGATGATTTCTTTTGTGCCAAAAAACTGTGTAGTTAACATCGCTGATCGAATTGCATCATCCGTCACTAACCCCCCAGCATTACGGAAAATATGAGCATCTCCTTCACCAATTCCTAATGCTTTCTCCACTGGTAAACGTTCATCCATGCAAGCTAGCACCCACAAGCGTTTATTGTTAGGTATTCCCAACTGACGACGCAATACACACGCTTCTTTTTCTGAGATTTTTTGGTCGATTTGTTGGTGCAGCATAGCTATTAATCTCCTAGTTCATAACTACTAGGATATGGACGTTGCTCTTTCTTGAAGCTTTTGCTTAGGGAAATCTTCATTTGCCACAATCTCGCCGAATGGACTTAAGACGTGTTGCTTCTCCATTGTGGGTAAATTTTCTAATGGCAAATGGGGAAATAGAAGTTCTGCAACTCGATAAGCTTCCTCTAGGTGGGGATAGCCAGAGAGGATAAAGGACTCAATACCTAAATCTCCATATTCTAATATCCTGGCAGCTACGGTTTGGGGATCGCCGACTAAGGCTGTTCCTGCACCACCCCGCACTAAACCGACTCCCGCCCACAGGTTCGGGCTAATCTCTAATGCCTCACGATTACCGTGGTGTAATTGAGTCATTCGCTGTTGCCCAACTGAATCCATCCGGGCGTAAGCTTTTTGGGCTTTAGCGATCGCCTCATCATCCACATACTTAATCAATTGATTCGCCGCATCCCAAGCTTCACTCTCGGTTTCGCGCACAATCACATGTAGGCGAATTCCAAACCGCAAAGTCCGGCCTTCTGCTTCTGCAAGTCTGCGAACTGCTGCAATCTTCTCGGCTACTTGTGCCGGTGGTTCGCCCCAAGTTAGATAAACATCTACATGCTTGGCAGCAATTTTTTGAGCAACAGGAGAGGAACCGCCAAACCACAAGGGCGGATATGGCTTTTGAACAGGTGGAAAAAGCAGTTTACCATCTTGAATATTGAGATAATCACCCTGAAGATTGGCTTGTTCTCCACTAGCGATCGCTCGCCATACTGTCAAAAATTCATCTGTTAATTCATAGCGGCGATCGTGATCCAAATGCAAGCCATCTCCCGCTAACTCCACGGGATCGCCACCGGTCACGACATTAATCAGCAAGCGTCCTCCAGAGAGGCGATCAAAAGTTGCCGCCATCCGTGCTGCTACTCCAGGTGATACCAAGCCGGGACGAATTGCCACCAAAAAACGCATCTGTCGGGTTAGTGATACCAAGGTTGACGCGACAATCCAAGCATCTTCGCAAGAGCGACCTGTAGGCAGCAATGCCCCTGTATAACCAAGGTCATCCACCGCTTGGGCAATCTGCCGCAGATAAGGAAAGCCTACTGCCCGTCCGCCTGTAGCAGTTGCAAGGTAACGTCCGTCGCCATGAGTTGGGATGAACCATAGTAGCTGCATGAATCCTGTCCTTTTAAACTCCGGTAATTTGATAGAAATACCGTACTTTATTTGTAGTTTTTAGAGTATCACATATTCTATTTAAGTAAGCAAGAAGTTTTCAGAAAACTCCGGTATTCCTATCAGACCAATGTATATTAGTCAAAAAACTAGCGTTGGGTATTGGCATTAGGCACAAGAGGCAGAGGTGCAGAGGGGAAAAACTTACTGCAACTTCTCCCCTGCTCCTCTGCTCCCTTACCCTCTTTCTGTCTCTAGGAAGAATCCAGGAATGGTGGGTTTGTGTATACTTATTTACTTATTCATAACCTTTTGTTAAATTAACTTTAACGTACTAAAAACCTATTGATTTGCTGTGCTTAACTTTTCAGCTACAAAAGTGGGTAGCCATCCAGCCCACTGCCAATAGGTGCAAAATTGTGTTCTATCTCTAGGAGAAATAAGGCAATGGGGCCGATGTTTATTAGTGCCAACGATTGGCCACATATAGCGTTTAGATTGTCTTTGGCACTCCTGGTTGGTTGCTTGATTGGATTTAACCGTCAGCAAGGAGGTAGACCAGCAGGGATGAGAACGTTCATGCTCGTGAGTATGGGAGCAGCATTATTTGTGATGATTCCTTTGCAGGCTGAGGGCGAGAGTCCTTATGCTGCTACCAATGCACTGAGTCGCACAATTCAAGGTGTAGCTACCGGGGTTGGATTTCTTGGAGCCGGATTGATTTTACAAGAGTCTCCGAGAAAATCTGCAACGCCAAAAGTAAAGGGTTTAACTACAGCCGCCTGTGTCTGGACTGCTGCCGGCTTGGGGGCTGCAATTGGTTGTGGTCTATGGCAAATGGGATTATTGGGAGGTTTACTGACTCTGATTACCCTCAGTGGGGTAAAGCGGCTCAATCGCGCATTTGTATTTATGACGAGTCATGGTAAACACGGGACTACTCAGCATTTCACCACCTCTGATGAAGATGATGATTGACCGTAGTTTATGCTCCAATTGAAAACTATACTTGCTATTGTCCAAAAATCAGGTCAAATAGATCGGATTTCCACCTAGTATTTGGCTAAAAAATAATTTGTTGTTTCTTAGCTAATTTTAATCAGTTTATCAGGGCTAATTCAGAGCGATCGCTGATTATAGTCATTCATGTAGGGAATCCCGTACTGGAATTGATTGGCCAGTGAACCGGAAAATAGAAAATAATAGATATATGGACAAACGCTATTTTTTACAGGCTGGTGCAGTCATAGTCGGCACAGCATTTTTATCAAGGTATATCAATTGGGGGTCACAAGCAATGACAACTTCTCAGAGTGGATTTGAAGTTACCAAACCAGAGTCAGAATGGCGCACAATTTTAACGCCAGAACAGTTTAATGTATTGCGTAAACATGGGACTGAACGCCCTTACACCAGTCCATTGGATAAGGAATACGACAAGGGTACTTATTATTGTGCTGCGTGTGAACTACCACTGTTTACATCTGACACCAAATTTAACAGTGGTACTGGCTGGCCTAGCTTCTTTAATCCAATTGAAGGTGCGATCGCTACTACTGTAGACAAGTCATTGTTTATGACCAGAACTGAAGTGCATTGTAGTCGCTGTGGTGGTCATCTGGGTCATGTTTTTGATGATGGTCCTGCACCCACTGGCAAGCGCTATTGTATGAACGGTGTTTCGCTAAAGTTTACTCCTGCTTGATTAAGTTGCGTAGGCGTAGACCCTCGTGACATCGCATACACAACCTAAATCATCAGATTTTGGAGCTTGACCAAGGGTGAACAAACTTTTGACAATAACTTCTCCTACTCAGTGCTACTGGACGAAATATTGTCAATTTAGGAAAGTGCAACTCTTGGTCTTCGCTAAAGATATTTACCTAAATTAGCCTATTTGTTTGGCTCTTTTTTCTCCTTTTTGTCTTTAGGATCTTTTTTAGGTTTTTTAGCTTCTTTATTACTTTTTCTTTCCTTAGACATCAGCGTTCTCCAACTAGATTGATCGTTAAAAGCCTTCGCATTCTGCCGTCAGGAAATCAGGATATTACTTACCTGATATTCTTTTATGGCAAAAAAGAAACTATCAGACATAAATGCTACTAACTACCATGATACGGTGTTGTTTGATTTTCGTCTGAGAGCCTTTTTATCTATTTGAACCATAATCGCCTGTAGGGTAGCATAGCTAGCTGTGCTACCCTAATTATTTAAAGCGTTGCTACAAGATCCTTTAAGCGATCGCGTCCATCCCGAAAGACTGGCCAACCATCCCCCACCAACACTGCTTCTACCCGACTTAGTTGAGCCAACCTGCGAACAGAAGCTACAGCCTCTTCTCGATTCAGCAGTTTGTCATCTGGTAAAATCGTTAAGCTACCTGCTTTACGTGCCCGGACTAAATCCCCTGTAATTAAAGTTGTCTCTTCCAGTAACAAAGCCAACTCACCGGGAGTTTTAGAACCATTGAGTTCAATCACCTCCAGTCCTGGCACAAATTCTTCACCATCAGATAGCCAGCGATCGCAAGGTATAGGAAAAGTGTCTTTTTCTGCAATGGGGCCAGCAATCTTGGCATAAGTTTGATCGGCAATTTCTTTACTTGCTCTGACATGCTCAGAATTCGTCAGCACAATCCAAACCACACCGCCGAGGGATTTTAGATGATTCCAATCATGGTTTGATAGGGCTACTGGGTCAATCAAGATGTTGCCATCTGGGCGAATCCAGGCAATCCCATTGAAATCAATATTTCTTGCCGGATTGAAATTAGACCAGCTATACAGAT
This sequence comes from Nostoc sp. EspVER01, assembly GCF_034530635.1. Classification (NCBI taxonomy): domain Bacteria; kingdom Bacillati; phylum Cyanobacteriota; class Cyanophyceae; order Nostocales; family Nostocaceae; genus Nostoc; species Nostoc sp. EspVER01. Next base: position 28,317 of record NZ_JAVRCS010000038.1, on the reverse strand, counting down.
CGGGACGGTGCAAAGATTTCATGATGATTCTGGATCGTTACTTCAATAATTGACTATTAATCTCAATAATTAAGTATATAGATTATGAGGTTGTATTCCCTCTAGATCGGAAATTTGAGTATACTACGATAAATCTATCAGCATTATGGTTTTTATCGGGTTTGTAGAAATTCTCGGTTAACGGCAATACGGAGGTATGGTGGTGAGTAAGATTGGGCGGCAAAAGATATCAGCGAAGGCAGAACAGTTTACAGAGTCGGTGATTCGAGAAATGACGCGGGTAGCACTGCAACATGATGCAGTGAATCTAGCGCAGGGTTTCCCTGATTTTCCCTGTCCACTAGAATTGAAACAGGCAGCATATCAGGCGATAGAGGCAGATGTTAATCAGTATGCCATTACTTGGGGCGATCGCCCATTTCGTCATGCGATCGCTAATAAAGTCCGTTGGTATCTCGGCTTAGATATCAATCCCGAAACCCAAATCACCGTTACCTGTGGTTCTACAGAAGCAATGGCATCTGTGATGCTAGCGACAGTCAATCCGGGTGACGAAGTAATTGTATTTGAGCCATATTATGAAAACTACGGCCCCGATGCGATTTTAGCTGGTGCTATACCCCGCTACGTGACACTGCATCCTCCTCATTGGACATTTGATGAATCACAGTTGCGTCAAGCTTTCAATGCCAATACCAAAGCGATTATTATCAACACACCCCATAACCCCACAGGTAAAGTCTTTACCCGTGAAGAACTCACCCTAATTGCTGAACTTTGTCAAAAATGGGATGTGTTAGCGTTCACTGATGAAATTTATGAACATATTCTCTATGATGGCACTCAACATATTGCCCTAGCGACTCTTCCTGGAATGGAAGAACGTACCGTTACTATTAATGGTTTATCCAAAACTTACAGCGTCACTGGATGGCGAGTCGGCTACATTCTAGCAAACCCTGAATTGACAGGAGCAATTCGCAAAGTTCATGATTTTCTCACCGTTGGCGCACCTGCACCATTGCAACGAGCCGGAGTTGCCGCCATGCAACTGCCACCATCCTATTATGAAGAACTAGCCAAACTTTATCACCAGAAGCGAGACAGCATTTTACAAATTCTAGACCAAGTTGGGATTCCCTATTTCGTTCCCAAAGGAGCCTATTACGTTCTTGCAGATATTTCCAAATTTGGCTATAAAACAGATGTTGAATTCACTTACCATCTGATTAAAAATATTGGTGTCGCTGTAGTTCCCGGTTCCAGCTTTTTTAGCCAACCAGAAAAAGGACATTCATTGATCAGATTTTGCTTTAGCAAAAGACCTGAGACATTAAAAGCAGCTAGCGATCGCTTACTCAAATTAGAATCAAATCTATAACCGACATCATATCTTATGTAAGTTGTGAAAATTACTTTTTTGAGGAAAGTTTATTTGAAGTGCAGTTGAAATTCCATTATGAATTACGAATTTTCCAGGACATATCTCTTCAAATTAATATAAGTTAATAAAATACAGGTTAATATAAATTTACAAATGCTTAGTCTAGGCATTCATTTGTTAAAAAAAATAACATTATTTTCGAGTTAAATTTAACTCTAACTTTTGATCCCCGACGTAAATTTGAATTGTCAAATTAAACCCCACTCTAAAGCGAGGGTTTCTAAGGCTTAATGTATAGTATTCCCCAGAAAAACAACACTAAACGACTGTAGAATTCCTTCAATTTTCCGGTAATTATATCGGGATAGTAGGCTTAAAAATTCTGGATTAAAAACCCCATTGACTCTTTAAAAGGATAGGACTAATGTGATGAGTAGTCCTTAAAAGGACACTATTTATGCATCAAAAAATCAGGAGGTATTTCCGATGATGATGATGATGATGAATGAAACCATGACTCCAAAAATGCAGACTTGCATGGATGTTTGTATGGATTGTCATAAAATGTGCATGGAAACCATGACTCATTGCATGAGTAAAGGTGGTCAGCACATGGACAAGAATATGATGAGCATGATGAGTATGATGCGCGATTGCTCTGAAATGTGCATGATGTGCATGAATATGATGATGAGCGGTTCTGAGTTCATGGAACGCACTTGTATGCTTTGCGCGGAAATGTGCGATCGCACTGCAATGGCGTGTGAGATGATGAGCGATGACGCGAAGATGATGGAATGTGCTGCCGCTTGCCGCAAGTGTGCAGAGTCTTGCAGAAGTATGCACATGATGCCCGCATAATTTCCCTAACTAGCAGAAGTTTCTCTGCAACCTAATATTCAAGCGCTCAGACTCCTTGGGGTCTGGGCGCTTGAAGTAAGGACTTCTAAAATTACCAGTTGATGCAAGTCTAAACCAATACTTGAGAAATAATTAATATTACTTAAAATAGTTTCGGAATTAGAAGCGATCACCTAAAGGTAGTTTTATCCAGTACCTTAGGATTTGTTAAAGTCAGTAATAGTATTTAGACCAATAGCAGAGCGATTAAAAGCAGCACTGATGTTGTCAAGGAATCTGTCAGTCGCCGGACTAACTGTGAATACGTTATTACCTGCCTAGTTTCTCGCGCTTCATATCTAGCAAACTCTTTGCCTTTTTGTAACTATCGAACTCACATTAATTTAATATTCTGGAATTAAGGCAAGTGATTTTACTGGGGATGTGCCTAGATGTAGATGTTATATTTGCGGCATCCACCAGTACCTCATAATTTGACTTTCAGACCACATTTTATGCTTAAACGCCTAGCGATATAAGGAATTAAAGGCATTAATTTTGCACCAATTGGATACACTACCAGGTCAAAAGTTATGTCAAATTGTCAATCAGTGGTTGCATCAGAGTGTACGAAATGCTTCTTGTGTTTGATGCTGGTGGGGTGGATTGGGTTGGGAAAAAATGTCTCGAACTCAAAAAGTTCAGAAATTGATTTTGGATATCGTCAGAGATACAGAACAAACTAAATTAACAAGGAATTGGATATGTCAAAGACGTTTAAAATTCTCAGCTTAGATGGGGGTGGCATCCGTGGAGTTATATCCGCAACAATTTTAAAGAAGATAGAGACAACACTGAAAGAAAAGAAAAATGGGCAGAAATTACATGAATATTTCGACTTGATTGCTGGGACATCCACTGGTTCAATTCTGGCTGCGGGAATTGCCTGTCAGATGGAAGCTCAACAACTGATTAACGTCTACAAAGAACAAGGAAAAGATATCTTCCTAGAGTCGGTACGTCAGCAGCGAAAATGGCGGTGGTTGAGTCAAATTCTCGGAGGTTATGTGTTATATCCCCACGAGCGGGGAGAACAGGGGTTGGCTCAGGTCTTAAAAAGAAACTTAATTCATCAGGGAAAATGCCCGACAATTGCAGATATCAAGCAGCCAAATCTCTTGATCCTTGCGTATGACGTTTTATCCCGAAACACAACGTGGTTTGCGAATGACGACGATAAAGAATGGTACTATAAGAACAAGACTGAACTATGGAAAATATGCACAGCTTCAGCTTCAGCACCAACATTTTTCCCTCCTTACGAACTCCGCCGCAACTCCGAGGAGTTTCTTCCGCACATTGATGGTGGAGTAGCGGCTAATAACCCAGAGTTGGCTGCGATCGCCCATGCTTTATCTATGCAAATAAATGACCAAGGTAAAACCAGACCCAAGATAGAGGAAATTGCTGTTCTCTCCATTGGAACTGGTCGAACAACTCGTCCATATGAATATTCCGAGATCAAAAAATGGGGACTCCTGGATTGGGCAAAGAATATACCAAATATTTTCCTAGACCCTTCTGCGGAAAATTCCAACTATATTTCTCGGCGCATATTTAATAGCATAGGTAGTGAAAATTATCTGCGTTTGGATTTCGATCTAAACGAACAGTTTGAACCAAGACAATCAGGTAGACCGAAGAAAAAGTTAAAGAAGCCCTATAACAAGTACGTTTTAAAAAAGGACGACAAGAATTATAAATGCATCACCGAAGAGATGGACAATCCCGAAAAATGTCAAGACCTGATAGAGGCAGCTGAATGCTATCTTGAGTACGGAGAAGTTGCCTTTAAAAAGCAAAACATTGAAGTTCGGTCTGCAATTGAACAGTTTATCGAGTCTCATTAAGCATTAAGATGTCAGCAAAAAAGCGATCGCCCCTCTATTTTTATTTGAATTAAGACAATGTAGAAGTTGTGGAGAGAGCGATCGCATTTTCCATTGCACTTGTGCTTTACTCTGGTATGACAATCAATCCTGGTGGAGCCAAATAAAGGAGAACCCAATCCCACCTCCGAGTCTAAATCTTGCTGCAAACGGATAGAATCGATAAAATAAAATAGAGAGAATAGGCTTTGCTATCCGATAAGCTAACGATTCCATCAGGATATCATATTACCTCTATCTCTGCGTTCACTCCATCAAAATTAACCGCAGAGGATCTAAACGCACATACCAAGGAAAAGGCTGGTCTTTCATCGTCGCCCATTTTTCTTTAAAGACTTCAGCTTGCAGATGGTAATCTTGAGAATTCTTGCCAGCCGAATGTAATTTGAGAAATAATGTCATTCTATGGGGTGTTTCACTAGTTCGTACTACCCAGCAAGGAAAGGTATTTTCCTGTGATGAGTCGTTGGTAAAAATAAACTGATGGGCACGAATGCCGACGTGAGATAATTCGCTCTTGACTGGTTCAATTACTTGCAAAGTACAACCCCAATCAATCGCTTCCAACTGTTGTGATGACTGGAGAACAGCATGGGAGAAGTTTTTGCATCCAGTGAGTTGAGCAACACTCACAGTAGCAGGATGCTGGAAAATCTCATGTTTGCTACCATAATGAACGGCTCTGCCATGCTCCAATACCAATAGATTCGGACAAATCCGATAAGCTTCTTCCATATTATGGGTGACAAATAAAGTCACACCTTGGTAGTCAGCAAGAGTTTCTGTCATTTGCTGTTCTAATTGACTACGCAGATGTGTATCAAGTGCCGAGAACGGCTCATCTAAAAGTAATGCTTCCGGTTGACTTGCCAATGCTCTTGCTAAGGCTACTCGTTGTTGTTGTCCCCCAGAGAGTTGGTGCGGATAGCGATCGCCTAATCCCTGCAATTGCATCGCGATTAGTTGCTCCTCTACCTGTACCCGAATACTCCCAGCAGATAATTTTTTGGCCAAGCCGAAAGCGATATTTTGCGCCACATTCATGTGCGGAAACAGCGCATAATTCTGCACTAAAAAACCGATGCGGCGATCGCGGCTGGGTACATTAATTCCTTGTTCTGAGTCAAACAGAACTCTGTCATTTAAAACTATGCGGCCATTTGTGGGCGTTTCTATCCCCGCAAGGCAGCGCAAAATCATACTCTTACCTGCACCAGAACCCCCCAATAATCCCAAGGGTTGCTCATCAGTAGTAAAAGCAACTTTTAAATCAAAGCTAGGAAGTATTTTTTCAATGTTGACAAACAATCCCCCAGATTCAAAGCTAGATTGCGGAGTATAAAGAATTTCTCCCCCTGCTCCCCACTCCCGTTCGACTACGCTCACGGCAAGCCCGCTCCCCGCCCCCCTCCCCTTTTCCCTCAATTCTTGCCAGAAGTTGACTGCAATAATTCCAGAGAGAGAAATCACCATAATTGCGATCGCCCAAAACCAAGCCTCGTTTATTGCTCCCGCTTCCACTGCAAAATAAATCGCCATTGGGATTGTCTGCGTTTGTCCTGGAATGTTACCAGCCAACATCAACGTTGCGCCGAATTCTCCTAAAGCACGGGCAAAAGCTAACATTGTGGCGGCGACAATGCCGGGTAGTGCTAAGGGTAAACTGATGCGCCAAAAGATTGTAGTTTCAGTTGCACCAAGAGTTCTAGCAACTCGCAGCAGATTACCATCTATTTGTTCAAAGGCTCCCAGTGCAGTTTTATACATTAAAGGGAAAGAAACTACTGTAGCTGCGATCGCCGCACCATACCAAGTAAAGACGATGCTGAAGTCAAAAGCCCCCATAAATTTCCCTACAGGGCCATTTTTGCCAAAAAATAGCAGCAACAAGAACCCGACAACTGTGGGCGGTAAAATCAGAGGCGCAATAAAGATACCCTCAATCAACGATTTACCTTTACCACAATATCCCAGCATCCAGTAGGCAGCAGCGATACCTAAGAAGAAGGTGATAAATGTGGCAAGTAATGAAGTTTTAAGTGATATCCAAAGAGGCGATAAATCCAATGGCATAGTTGCGTAGGGAAGAATTAGCTCAACTAATCCCTAATTTACCAACTTTAGCTTGAATATGTCGGGAAAAGTTGGTAAATTACATCACAATCAATCAGGAAAATCCCAAAAACTAGCCAAGCTTTCAACAAAACTCGCGTTCAGTTGGGTATCAAATATCAGAATTCGATACGGTTTGTGATCATTTGATCCTTATCTTGAAACCAACTGTTAAAATTATTGGGAATTAGGCACTTCCAAATAAAAAATCTCTAATTAACTCTTGTGGGGTGGGCGACACGAGAGCCCAGTTTATATTGCGCTCATGTTGCCCACCCCACAAGATTGGATAATTTATTTCTTGGAGTTTTCTTACCGAAGTGTAAAAATCCTTGCAAACACATACTGTTAGCAGTATCTAATGCTACCGTCAACAGAAAGTGCATCCCCCTCCTACCAGCAATCAAAAAAAACCCCAAGACCTTTTCTTAGTATGCGGACTTAAAAGTTTAGGACAACATTGCGTTGCAATCCTCAAGGAATACGATGTTAAAGTCAGCGCTATAGAGGATGTACAGCCCGAACATTGGGAAGTCCCGGAAGTACCTAACTTACTAGAAAAGTTGATTGTAGGAGACTGTCGCCAGTCAAGTGTTTTAGAGCGGGCAGGTATATGCCAGTGTCGTTCAATACTTTTAGTAACCAGAAATGAGCGGATAAATATAGAAGCTGCCTTTGCAGCACGCCGTCTTAATCCGCATGTCCGCTTGATTGTACGTTCTGACAAACAAAATTTCAACAAACTCTTGTGGGAAAATCTCGGCAATTTTGTTGCCTTTGAACCTACTCATCTTTCAGCTCACGCCTTTGCTCTGACAGCCCTTGGTTCTGAAGCTATTGGATATTTCACCTTAGAAGGGCAACTATTGCAAGTGATAAAGCACCAGGTACAAGCGAAGGATAGCTGGTGTAATGGCAAGCCAGTACATAGACTCAATCTGACAACTCGCCGCATCTTGAGCCACAAACCTGTTTCATCTAAACCACTCAAAGAATTGTTTGGCTGGAACCCAGAGGCAGAAGTGCAGGTAGGAGACACTCTAGTTTACATTGATGTGGCATACGATTTAGCTTTCTCTGAGCAACATCGACAATCTCATACCCAAAAGTGGCAGTGGCAAAAGTTTATTCAAGGCATCACAGCGAAAAATCTCAAGGATAAAATGGTGCAATTTTGGCAATCTTACTACCAAAGCCAAAATCAAATCCGGCGAATTGCAACAATCTATGCGATTACTGTACTTATCCTATGGCTTGTTGGAATAATTCTTTACCGCTTATATTATCCTGACATCACCATCCAAGAAGCTTTCTATGCAACAGCAGTTTTGCTTTTGGGAGGATACGGAGATTTATTTGGTGGTGTTGAGTTTGCAGCGCAATCAAAGCCTTCAGACGCTATCCCTTGGTGGTTGCGGTTTTTTAGCCTGGGAATGACGTTGACAGGTCAAGCTTTCGTGGGAGTATTATATGCGCTGCTGACTGATGCTCTGGTCACTTCAAGATTTCATTTTTTCAATTCCCGCCCTCCTGTACCACAACGCAACCATCTGATAATTATTGGCTTAAATCGCTTGGGGCAGAAAGTGGCTGCTCTATTGCAAGAACTCAACCAACCCTTAGTAGGAATTCATCCTACCACTCTCGACCAAGAAACTTTACCCGATATGCCCCTTATCGTTGGTAATACTAGCGAAGCACTCACTAAGGTGAATCTCTCCCATGCCAAAAGCATCATCTTAGTTGGGGACGATAACATGGAAAATCTGGAAATTGGTTTGATGGCTCATGCAATGAACCCCACCACTACCTTGATTATCCGCTCTCAAGACCGCCAATTTAGTGATAATGTCGCCCCTCTGTTTCCTTATGCTCAAGTTATATGTGGTGCGGCTTTGTCGGCAGAAGTCTTTGCTTGTGCTGCTTTTGGAGAAAATGTTCTGAGCTTGTTTCACTTGAATGAGCAAATAGTCATGGTGACGGAATACAAAATTGAAGATGGCGATACCCTGAATGGGTTGCTTTTATCTGAAATAGCATCTGGCTACAGTGTTGTACCGATTCTCTACCAAAAATATCAGCAAGACAATTACTCTTTAATGCCCTGGTATGATGTTAAGCTTGATGCTGGCGATCGCTTGATTGTTTTAGCCACAAGTAGTAGTTTGCAGCGAATTGAATGGGGTGAAATGCTGCCTCGCCAATGGAGCGTGCAGATTGAAAAAGCTCTAACTACAAATGCCATTATGTATGGCGCTGAAGAGATAGTTTTAATTACAGGATGTAGTTCTTCTGATGCAAGGCAATGGATGAATAATTTGCCTAGAGTATTGCCAATACCACTTTATAAATATCAAGCTCAACGTCTTGTGCGCGAGTTAACAAAAGTACAAGTTTTGGCGAATGTTATCTACATTGGGCAACCTTGAATCTTCCGTAACTATAAGTCATACCATTTACTGATAATGATATCATGTCCGCATAATTAGTTATGCTAACCACAGTCATTATACCCCACCCCCCCCTCCTCGCTCTTTCAAGGGCAGGCTTTTAGGCTTTCGATAAATAGTTGAGAATGTTCTCAATTATTGAACGTAGTTTTAAGTTCTCAGACAATGGTTTTGGTTTTAAAATCCCAAAAATTTGTCTAATCAAAAAAACCTGCCCCAGAAAGCCCTCCTCGCTTGCGGGGAGGGGGGGTGAGGTTCTTCGGATTTAATAAGCAATCAAGCGGACATAAGGGACTTCCAACTAAAAAAATATCCCATCGCTGTCTAGGCAGGGGAGCATACTTCTCTACGAGAGGCTGCGCCAACGACTACGCTCAGTAACCGGGGGGCAGGGGGCAGGGGGAGAAAGAAAAATATTATCTGAGTAAATTGGATAATTTATTTTCTGGAAGTCCCTAATATGATTGGAGTTCATAGGCATTTATTGTAAAAGTAAAAGCACAACAATGTTGTGCTTTTGTAGATTATTAGTATTCAGTTCATTGTGACAACCAGAGAATTGATTAATTAGTCCAGTTGAGTACTGTAGGCACTAAAACCGTAAGCCAAAGTTTCTTTTAAATTATCTGATGGCTTGAGACTTCTGTTGATAGCATTAGCAAACGGCACGGGAATCCCTTTGATGGTTTCCGGCAAAATTGCATACTCTGCTGTTGGTTCGACAATGTATTCTGGACACTTCGTTTTCATCCCAGCAGTAGCTAACATTTCTTCTATTTCAACAGCTGAGTATTGCTTGAGATAAACTGGATTTCTCACAAATGGGTTCAGCCTTCTGATAAAATTATGGATGATATGAGAAGGACAAGACTTATTGTGAAAAGAATGATTAAACACAAAAATTCCACCAGGTTTTAACACACGAGAAATATCAGCCAATAAATTTCTTAATTGGGCATCTGGGATATGCATAAAGACGCAATTAGAAATTACCAAATCTATAGAATTATCTTCTAAAGGCAATGTTTCAGCAGAAGTGCAAATCAAGTTAAATTCCGCTTCTGGGAAAAAATTGTATTCTTGTTTAACTTTGATTAGCCGCCGCAATAAAGGTTCAGAAATATCAATACCGTAATATTTCTCACATTTCAGATTTTTCGCTTTCGAGAGATGTAAAGGTGCGCGACCATAACCAGAACCAATTTCTAGAATAGAACCGACAGATTTATTCAACGGAAATTTGTTCCAAGTACCTCCAGGCGTACCAGTTAGCAGAGTGTAATCTTGTTTAATGGGTGATGTCGCGGCAATTTTTTCAATTTTTTGGGAACCATAGTATGTTTTACCAATTGCATCCCATGTTTTTTTATGTTGAGTATTAGTTAATTGTTCATAGTCGCTAGGGAAATAAATTCCATCTCGTAATTCAAAGTCATTTAGACTGGATTTTACATTTGCTAATTGAGACATTATGATTATCCTCATCAATAGTGAAGTCTGTTTTCTGTTATACTCTTAACTCAGCATTAACCGCAAGTGATTTTTACTGAACCGCTTTCCCTAAGCCTTTTTTAAAGTCTATAACTATTTTAAATTCGATGGAATGTGCGAGCAAAGCGCCTATTGCATCCAAGTGAAAACCGCTATAATGACAACCCTTGCTCGATCAAAACACAACTTCGTATACATTAGTTGATGGACTGCAACAATTGGAGGCGGCGATGGTAGGAGGGTTACAACAAAAACGTGTGGTAGTTGTAGGTGCTGGTTGGGCTGGTTTAGGAGCAACCTATCATTTGGCAAAACAAGGTTATGATGTGACACTTCTCGAAGCAGGCCCCTATCCCGGTGGATTGGTGGCAGGTTGGCAAACGGCAGCCGGAAAATCTGTTGAAGCTGGCATTCATGGGTTCTGGTATCCTTACAAAAATATTTTTTCCTTAATTAATGAATTAGAAATTAATCCTTTTACTACTTGGACTCGTTCTTCGCAATATTCGCCAGCAGGTTTGGAAGTTGAATCACCGATTTTTCAAGATTTACCGCGACTACCCTCCCCACTAGGAACTTTTCTCTACACTCAGTTTAAGCGGCTGCCACTAATTGACCGTCTCAGTGCCTTGCCTTTACTTTATGCGGTTGTTGATTTTGATAATTCCGATGCAGCTTGGCGGCGCTATGATTTTGTAACTGCCCGTGAATTGTTCAAAGACTTTAACGTTTCTGCACGACTTTACCGCGAGGCTTTTGAACCGATGTTATTAGTGGGCTTATTTGCCCCTGGCGAACAGTGTTCAGCCGCCGCAACTTTAGGGATGCTTTACTTTTTTATTCTTGCTCATCAACCCGATTTTGATGTGGTTTGGTGTCGGGGAACTGTGGGAGAAAAGATATTTCGTCCTTGGGTGGAACGTATTGAAAAAGCTGGGGCGCGAGTGTTGCCGAAGCGTCGGGTTACAGACTTAATTGTTGATAGTAATCAAGTCAAGGGTGTGGTTTGTGGTGATGAAGTAATTGAAGCAGATGCCGTAATTTTTGCCGTTGGAATCACCGGGATGAAGAAAATTGTCTCAACTAGCCCTAGCTTACAAAGTCGTGAAGAATTCCGTAATTTGAGCAATTTAGGAGCAATTGATGTTTTAGCCACGCGAATATGGTTTGACCGTAAAATTGATATTCCTCGTCCTTCTAATGCTTGTTTTGGATTCGACGCAAGTATAGGTTGGACGTTTTTTGATTTGAATGCTCTACATGATGAATATCGGGATGAGCTGGGAACAGTGATTGAAGCTGATTTTTATCATGCGAATCAGTTCCTCAATTTGAGTGATGAGGAGATTTTAGCAATCGTTCAGGGTTATTTAGCAACTTGTGTACCAGCCTTTCGGGAAGCAAAGATTATTGATAGTAGTGTAATTCGGCTACCTCAAGCGGTGACTCACTTTGCACCTGGCAGCTATCGTTATATGTTGCCCGCGAAGACAAGCTTTGAGAATGTATTTATGAGTGGGGATTGGATTGTGAACCGTCATGGTTCCTGGTCGCAGGAAAAAGCTTATGTTACTGGTTTGGAGGCAGCGAATTTGGTAGTGTCTTATTTGGGAGAAGGTCAGCCATCTGAGATTTTAGCTGTAGAAGAGGATGAAGCGCATATCCAAGTGGCGCGATCGCTCAATCAAACTTTGCGTGACTTGGGCAAATCTATCCTACCTAACTTTTGGTTGCCATAATCTTTAGGGACGCGAAGAGTGAATCAATAATTGTAATTTAAATTCGGTAAGCTAAAGAAAGCGATCGCGATACTATCCTTATAATGTAAATCAAATAACATCAGCTTATGGAGCCAGACTCTTTACCAACCGAGGTGATTCTGACTCACCCACGTGAGTCCCTCGGTAGGGTGCAACTTGATTGGACACCCCAACCCGGAAACTATCTCGATTTTGAAGGTAAAACCTACGCGGTTTTAGAGCGCCGTCATAGATATAAACTTCAAGCTGGGCGCTACCGTTTGCATAATATTGTCATTTATGTACAGTCTGCTAAACGACCATCTGAGAAAAGTTTGGTAGCGGGACGTTGGGTAATCGGTGATGCCACCTGCTGCTACAATGCTCATTCAGAACTCATTCGCTGTGCAGTCAACCCAGATGGCCCTTGCGAATCTTGCCGTTTTTATGAAAAGTCTTAGGAGTTAGGAGTGAGGAGTTAAAAGTTATTCTCCCTCATTTCCTCCATCCCCATCAGCTTCCGGCACCAAAAACTTCTCCTACAGTTAAGCGGGTACCATTAACAAAATCCCATCCCGACTGGGGACGTTTACCGGCTAGCTGAACTTCTCGCAACAGCAATAAACCTTCCCCAGTCTGGACGATCGCACCAATTCCTTTGACAATGCTCACTACAACTCCCGGTTTATCTGATACGTTTGACAAATCAGGCAATCTATTAACCAATTCTTGCAATTCTGGTGGGAGATCGCGTAGACGCGGAGCGGCTTGTCGCCAGACATCGCTTACAGAACCAAGAGGAACCGAAGCGGTGATTTTCAACAGGTTGTTACGAAAGGTAGCCGTGCAGTTAGGGTAAAAGCCTCTGATTTGATTGTGTAATTGGAGCGCGCTTTTCGACCAATCCAAAGCATAATCTTGTTTTTGAATCAGAGAGGCGTAAGTAGCTGCTAAATTATCTTGGGGAATTGGTTGAATTTCTTTACGTTCTAACTTCAACAGAGTTTCCACCAACAAATCCCCACCGATTTCTGCTAGTTTGTCGGCTAAATCTTGGGCATTATCCAGTAATCCAATCGGTGTAGTGGCTATTTGGAGCATTGCGCCGGTATCCATCCCCACATCCATCAACATGGTGGTGATCCCCGTTTCCTTTTCACCGTTATACAAACACCACTGAATCGGGGCTGCACCGCGATATTTGGGTAAAATCGAGCCATGCACATTAATGCAAGCTAATTTTGGCATCTTCAAGATTTTTGCCGATAAAATCTGTCCATAAGCGACAACAACAAACACATCTGCATCTAATTGTTTAAGTTTGGTTAAAGTTTCAGTGTCTTTTTTCACCCGTTCGGGTTGCCATACTGGTAAGTTGTGAGCAGTTGCGATCGCTTTTACTGGTGTTGGCGTAAGTTTATTTCCGCGTTCCCGGCGTTTATCTGGTTGGGTGACAACCGCTAGCACCTCAAATTCTGAATGATTCAATAATTTTTCCAAGGTGGGTACAGCAAATTGAGGTGTACCAAAAAATACAATTTTCATTAATAATTTAGTAGTTGTTAGTCGTTAGTCATTAGACTTCTTGCATCAATCAATGAGCTTTCACCCTAAATCCCTCTCCCAAGCTTGGGAGAGGGACTTTGAATTTGGCTCCCCTTCTCCCAAAATTGGGAGAAGGGGTTGGGGGATGAGGGCGAATTTTGCATTTGTGCAAGAGGTCTATTAGTTAATCGTAAGTGCGCCCCTCATAACTGACAACATTTAAGTTGCATGTTGAAACAGAATTCATTAAGCCAGCATCTAGCAGGTTTCTGTATTCAGGACGCAGTTGCAAAATACAGTTGTTAGCTGTAAATAATATTGGCTGTTTGGTGGTACAATATTTTCGTATTCATGAAACCAAAGGCTGCTTGATTAACTTAATAGTTAAGTTGACAAGGGTAAAAGCTAGTATTAGCCGCATTTGCCTCTAGTGAAACTAATCACTTAGTGGTTTTTCTTTGCGAGTCGCTAGAGCATCTACCGAGTGAATTTTGTTGTGTTCCCAATCGTCTTCCCGAAATTAACTTTAAATGTAGTTGAATTTCCGAAAAACTATTGAGTCTTCTAACTACTTCTGTAGTTTAGATAGCAATTTATAACTTTGGGTTGCTGATAGCAATATCTTCTGAGTATGATGTATTATGCGTCTGCTTTCCCAGGTTTTTAATTAACGCCTCACGTTTACCATCATGAGGGTTTGCGCTGTTATATTTAGTGTGTAACGTAGCTTATTTGCTGTGTACTAGCGATCGTTAGTACGCTCCCCGATAGCTGAGTTATCTAACTCTTGTTCGCCAGCGTCATTCCCCAAACTATATCCTAAATATTCCTTAACCAAGACTTATTTTTGGTGTGTTTGGGTATAGGAACATTATATATCGTGTAGTAATTACTGAGTTCTCAGCATATTTACTATACTCGCATATTTTTGCAAAAAAATATTCCGTACCTAATTAAGAAAAGGTGTAGACAATGATACTTAATTTTTGTAAACCTCTGCAAACTTTGAAGATATTATTTCGTCATTAGTTTTAGTTTCTTGTTATACATATAACTACCACCTGCCCCATTGCTGTTGATGTATTGCTTCTTACATAGCAATTGCCCCCTCTAGAGAGTCTACAAATGCTTAAACCCCTTTTGCTGTCAGGATGGTTCCGCACCCAACCATTTCTCAATTATGTTGTCGTTGCGATCCTAATTGCACCTTTATTAGGAGCATCGGCTCACTCGATCCCAGTAAGATCCGAAGTACATAAACTAACTTCGATGCCTGGAGAATCTGACTCTGTATCAAAGGAAATAGCTTTAGTTGGGGAACCTGAGATAGCTGAAACATTAAAAACAGATCAAATCAAATCGATAACAGAAGAATTTGACTCTGTGCCAACACAAAGTACTGCTGTTCAGGAACCGCAAGTATTACCAGAAAATAAAATTGAGTCTTCAACTGAAGTAGATAATTATCTCTCAAGCAGCGATTTAGATTTAAGTGATGTAACTGTTCCCGATTCTTTGGCAGCAGTTGAACTCGCACCATCAACAGATGTTCCTGTTAGTCAACTTAATTTAGTACGCAAACTTAAAGCTGCTAATGTCAAGTCTTTGAGGGGACAAGAAAATTATCTCTCTAGAGAAAAGTCTTTTACAGAATCATTGACAGCAACTCAAGTAGCACCAGCTATTAGAGAATCTCAATCAACCACAACGATGGAAATACCTGTTGTGGAAACAGCTAATGAGTCCCAAGCAGAACAAATAGATCCCATCAACAGTCCTCATCCGATTCCTTGGAAATGGATTACAGCAACTCAAGAAGCTATTGCTTCTAATGGTGGTTCTGGAGTACGTCACTATCGCAGCGTACCCGTGATTTCTCCAGATGGTAAATATGCTGTTTATAGTCGAGTGCAACTGGAAGTAAAACCCCAAATGTACAACAGCCGTGTCACCAGCATGATGTTTGTCCAAGATATGCACACTAAGAAATTGTGGGTGATGGCTTCAACGACTCCAGTTAGTGATCCTTTATTAAAGGTAAAGGCTGTAAAGGGGGAATCGTCAGAAGAAAATGATCCGAGCGGTAAAATTGGGGTATTAGTTCCAGTTAGCTGGTCAGAAAAAGGCGATCGCTTCTTAGCACGCAAGTTTGATGGTATATTTAACACAGGTGATTCTACAGATAGTGCAGTGATTTGGGATCGGCAAAAAAATCACGCTAACACAGTCGCTCCTGTTAGTGAGGAAGAACATGAAAAAATTGCCGTATTGTTAGGCTGGAGTAAAAGCCAACCAGATCGTGTGTTATTCCGTGCGGGGGAATTGGGCGAGGAAAACTGGCCATTAATGCAAGTTGCTAATGATGGTAAGACTATCACTACAACAGACAACGACCGCCCGATTACTTTTGGTAAAAAGGTCACAGAAATTTGGGCAGGGCCACAAGTTGCCTACCGATAGATTATAAAAAACCCTACATACTCCCGTTGTCGTCACTGCTGACAACGGGATTTTTTATCTGTGTTTTCGGAGAGTGACAGAGATTGGATATCTTCAATTTTTACTGTTTTGGTGAGACAAATTCATATTTTCAATCTGCAATATAATATTTGCCAAACCGTCTATAAAAAGTAGTTTGTAGTGGGGACTAAAGTCCTCAAGCCAGGACTTTAGTCCTGACTACGAACGAATAATTTGACTACATCATAAATAGAAATACTTAAAATTAAAGCTAGAGAGGCTTATCACCTCTTTCCCATTCAGGTATAGCACCCTTCACCCGGCGGATGGGCAAGTTGGCGATTAAAGCTGTGGTTCGTTGGTTGCTTTCTAAGGAGAACTCCAAGCCCTCTGTCTCAATTTCTACATAGCGACAGACTACATCTAGGATTTCCTTCCGCATTTTTTCCAACGTTTGAGGATCTAAGTCAGCGCGATCGTGAGCAATCACCAATTGCAGGCGACGTTTAACTTGAGTTCGACTGCTATCAGGGCCGCGAAAAAAAAGTTTTTCTAGAAGTTCAATCATTACGAATAGGTCTGGCGCGGAGACTGGAAAAGTAAGTTAGACAATCTTTGTCCTGAACAACCTTCGTAGGCGGGCGAAGATGCTGTCTTGGGACGAGTCGATCTCCAGAAATTCGACACTTTCCCCTTCTAATCTACGAGCAATGTTCTCAAAGGCTGTGGCAGCTAAAGATGGATTTTCCGCTAACACTAAGGGTTCGCCGCGATTGGTAGATACAATAACACGCTCGTCGTCAGGGATTACCCCGATCAAGGGAATGGCGAGAAGTTCTTGAACATCTTGCACTGACATCATATCATTTGCTTGCACCATTGAGGGTCTGATGCGGTTAATTATTAAATGAACACGCTTGATACCTTGTGCTTCTAGTAACCCCACTACTCGGTCAGCGTCACGAACTGAGGAAATTTCGGGTGTGCTGACAACTAGCGCTTCTTTGGCCGGGCCGATCGCATTTTTAAACCCATTTTCAATCCCGGCAGGGCTATCAATAATCACATACTGATATTTTTGTGCTAGTGCATTCACCAATAACTTCATCTGTTCGGGTGTGACTGCATCTTTAGAGCGATTTTGGGCTGCCGGCAGGAGTACGAGATTGGGTTGGCGTTTATCTTTCACCAAGGCTTGTTCTAATCGACACTCTCTGGCTAAAACTTCTACCGCAGTATAAACGATGCGGTTTTCCAGCCCTAAGAGCAAATCCAAATTTCTCAGACCAAAATCCGCATCAACCAAAGCAACTTGACGCCCCATTTTGGCTAAAGCCATACCCAAATTTGCTGAAACTGTGGTTTTACCCACTCCTCCTTTACCGGAGGTAATCACAATAATGCGAGTCATGATAGAAATGCGGTCAATGAGGGTTCAGGAAATATAAAACAGTAAATTGCAGTATAAAGTATGAAGTATCGTATCAAGTATGAAGAAATATCTGTTCTCCCTGATGAGGGCGAGGCATGAATATTTGTCTTATTTCATCCTTACCTATATACTTCATTCTTTAAGTAAATATTTATGGCTCTTGATTGCTTTTGGTAAATTGGTTTCTAGAAAAATCAGTTGCCCTAGCGATCCGAATTCCTTGGGGCGTAATATGTGCCACCTCTGGAGAAAACTGCATTGGCGGTTTTTCTGGTGCTCTAGCGACAGCATCTGCAATCCGCAGTTGGGTTGGTTCCATTTGCAAGGCCATAATCAGACACTCACTATTGCCTCCAGCCCCAGCATGAGCGATTCCACGCAGACGACCCCAGATAATAATATCTCCATCTGCAATTACAATACCACCTGGGTTTAAATCTCCCAAGAGAATTACTGTCCCAGGATGACGAATTTCTACTCCAGAGCGGACTGTCATTTCTAAATACAGGGCATCTTCTTGGGGGATCGCTGTAGCTGTTGGCTCTGTACTCAGGGAAGTTACGGGCTGTAATTGTTCTACTGAATACCCAGATGTGACAGCAGCGATCGCAGTTTGCCGCCGACTCGTCGAGACAGATATCAGTCGGAGTTGGACTTCACTCAAAGCTTCGGCGAGTTCTTGGAGTTGTCTGGTATCTACCAAACGGTCTTGTGCCATTAAATGCACAGGTGTATTAGATACCCGGAAGCGATCGCCTGCACTCAGACGTTGCCTGATTTGCTGCCAAATATCAGACCAAGTAAGTTCTGAGGCAGATACTTGAGATTCTGAAGGCAAAATTAATAAAAGTCGTCCCTCCTTACTTTTTAACTGGACTTGACTATTGTCATTTACACGATGCCCTGGTAATGCTAACTCATCAGGATTTAAGTCAGTCAGGATAAAATCCGATCCGGCATCAGGACTTGACTCTACATCTGGGTTAGCAGGATTTGACTCTACATTTCCAAGAACAGTATTTGATTTTAAATAAAGAAGGACAGATTTTAACTCCGCATCCGGGAGGATAGAATCTGACTCTACATCAGAAATAGTAGGATTTACCTCTACCTCTGAAAGGATAGAGTTTGATTCTGCATTAGGAAGTGCAGAATTTGACTTTAGATTGGGAATCGCAGAATCAGAAGTCATGCAGTACTAGCCAAAAGACAACAGATTTTCAATTTTGGGTCGCACCTTTGGTGCGCTGACAGCGCAACTGGGATTTTGGATTTGTGTCACTCACACAACGACCGACTCAGTGACCACAAGGGGTGTTGGCGTAGCGGAATATTAGTCCGACATTAACCAAAAAACTCTTTAATCTAAAATCGTTCGACTGAGCGTAGCCGAAGTCTAAAATCTCAAATTGGCATCGTCAACCTCTGATAAACTGTCCCCAAGGCATCAGCATCGCCGACATTACCTGGAAACAGCACCACAGGCAAATCAGGAAACTGGGGATGATCGGATGACGTTAACACCATTGAACAACCAGCTAAAATTTGACCGAGTAAACGGGCTGAAGTTAAAGCTAGTCCAGTACTCAAGACATCGTTTGAGGTAATGCCACCCTTGCTGATTAAGAATCCTATATCAGATGGTAAACCGCGCACAATATCCATTAATAAACTTGAAACTTTTTCCCCAAACTCCAATCGTGTCTTGACATCTTTAAAATTTAGTTCCTGACGGCTAGTATAAACCACTGGTGTTTTGCCAGCTTCGTGTGCCGCCCGTGTGCTTTCTTGGATTTCACTTAATAATGCCGCAGATTGATTTGTCTCATCAAGTAATCGCGCCACATTCACTTCGATTCCTACAGTTCCTTCTACTTGCAACAGCGCCTCTAATTGCTGGGTAGTCTTTTTCACATGGGAACCAACAATCACCGCACCTGGTTTGCCTTGGCGCACATACTGCGCCATGTTTTCGGCGGCAATGGGTTGGGGTGGTAAAGCAGCTAAAGCCGTTAAAATGCTTGCTGCACTGCGAAATAGAAAGCGTTTGCCTTGACTTGCAGCTGCTAATATATCGACTGCAAAGCGGTTGAGATCGGCTTGAGTTTCACCATCTACAACAGCGCACTGATTACCTTTAAATTGTAACAATCGTTCCAAACTACCAGCGCGAATATCGGCCAGGAGAAACCTTTCTACAACTTCGGCACTAATTCGTCCTTGAGTCTTTTCTTCAACATACTTGGGTAAGTAACTGTGATGGTAGCTGAAGACTGAATCACGGGCAAATTCAGTTTCATGGACTGGGGTGGGTACACCGCCAATAATCAAGTAATGCACGCTATCGCGGGTGATGCGTCCCCCCTCAAAAAATGCTGGTACGAGAAAATGAGCATCAAAGGGGCCAAGTTCTTGGGCGATCGCATCTGTTTCAATCGGATAATGTCCCCGCAAAGTAGAATCAGAACGGCTGACAATTAGAAAATCGTCAATTTCTTCAGCCTTCAAAGCGATTTTCAGGTTCTGGCAAACTTCTTTGATGACAGATGCCGCTGACTCTGGCGTTAGCGCTCTAGTATTAGTCAACACAAAGAAAATCGGCGAATCATCCTGCAACCCACGGCGTAAAGTCTCCACATCCCAGTGCATTAGCAGCAAGCAGCTGTGGACTGTTTGAGAACCTGTAGGGTCATCATCCAGGACAATTATTTTGGGTTTGTTGCTCATTTAAGTCAACGGGGCGATTGTTTTCTGGGAAAGTGTTGGGCGAGTAGAAATCACTATTACACAAAGCTTAATTCACGGAGGTGGACTATCAAAATCAAGGGTTTTCTAACCTGTGGAGGCAGGTAAAGTCTCGTGTAGCCACTTTTACAAACATTCTCTTAGCCTTTCTGCAATTTTCTGATTTCTGCTTGCACATCGATCGCAATTTGCAATGATTGATTTAGCAGTTGAGCATATTCGCCTGCTTGACTACTAACTTCTAAAGCTCGCAGACTGGCTAAATTATTCACAAATAACTCTTGGTTATTAGCAAGCAATTTTTTATTATCCCGCAAAATTCGTTCCGTTTTCAGAGCGCGGACTAAATCTTCTCTAATTAGTTGTAGGGCGGAGGTTACTTTATCTCGATCGTGGATACTGCTTTCTATGTTTCCTGATGCTGCCAATTGGTCATTGATATCGATGGCAGCAACCAGGTCATGATATTTATCAACTTCGTCTAAAAGTATTGTCAGTCCTTCAGGACAGGTTAATTGTCGCCATAGCCATCGCCCCACTAATATCGGCATTGGCACTAAAATTAGTAAAAGAATTCCTAGTCGAATTGAAGAACCAATAGTTGGCAGAATAATAAACGCGTAAACAAAGCCCACAATGATTGGCGTTAGTGCCAGCGTCACCAGCATTTCACTGATAAAAAACCCTAATCGCTTTTTGCCATCTCGCAAAACCGAGGGTCGAAAAACGTCTTCTGGATCGAACCCAGTCAAACGTCTTAGTTCACCCTTACTAATTTCCAAGCCTATTAAGTCCGGCTGCACGTCTGCATACTCCTATGGAAACCCAAGTTGCGTATTCATTTTAATCGGGTTTACCGTGATGATTGTGGTTATATTCAGGAAACCAATTTTCATCTAAGATTTGTTCTAAAGAGCCAATTGGTATAGAGGGGAATATGTCAATGGCAAGTTGAGAGCGATCGCTTGCTTCTGTCCTTGCATCTTGATAACATTCATCAAATATTTCTAAAATGTAAGGTTTTAAGCTAGGACTATCTTTAAGAGATTTTTTAATCTCTCTACGAAAAGTCCTAATTTCCCCTTTCCAATGTCCTTGATTACGTTCTCGTTCTTCATCCCAACACTTGAGTTTTAGTAGATGTTGAAGAAGCTTAATTAATAAACTTTCAATTGTTCGCTTCTCCCTTCTACCCATAGTTTCTAACTCTTCTAACAAATTCTCCAAATCAACAGCAGAAAACTGTCCAGTGCGAAGTTGGTTTATGGTTGTCCTCAGCCACAGGTAATAATCTTCGTCGTATAAGGTTTGAGTTACTGGTTGGATTATTGGTTTAACCATACACTAGCCGCATTCGTAGTATTTTTTTAATTTAGCCAGATCGACTTAGGGTAAACGCCAACTCAGTGTCACTTGCACTTGTCCATCAGGCACAGTTGACATTTCCCATGCACCATCTGGAAGTTCAGAAGCGTAGGCGTAGCCCGCCGCAGGCATCGCATTCATCATCTTACTGCCATAGCCACCTTTGGGACGTTCACAAGCGGTATGGTTGAGGGTTGAGGCATTGTTGGCGATCGCTCTTTTTGAATGAACCAAAAACTAAGAGCGATCGCACTTCCTAGTATATTCAGATCCCCGACTTCTCTAAGAAGTCGGGGATCTTGGGGTGGAACGGCGCAAAGCTTTTTTAGAGGGGGTTGAAAGTGCGCTGAATGGAGAATTGAAACTGCCTAGAGAGTTACGTCAAGAATTAAATTTGAACAAGAAAGAGTTGGAAATTCTCAAACTCTTATGTTAAGAATCCTTAACAGATCAAGCGATCGCTCATCGTCTTCACATATCGCTCAGGGCTGTTCAAAATCATATCCAACACCTCAAAGTAAAATTAGGTATCGATGAAGTTGAGCAAAAAGATATCAATTCCCGCATCGCCTTATGTATGACAGCGTAGTATGACCGCAGAACAAGGATTAATAATTTTTGATACTGCAACTGCATCCTCACAGATAAGTACAAAACTGAATTATCGACCGCAAGCCGCCGATACCAGCATCGAAGCCGATACTTATCTGTTTATCCAGTTGCAAAAACTCTCACTTGCACAACGGATAAAAATGTTCGCGGCTCATGAACGTGGGATAAAAAAACTTTGTCTTGCAGGGATTAAATCACGACATCGCGGTGTTTCTCAGGAAGAAATTCGTTGTATATTTGCCCGTGCTGTGTTGGCAGAAAAATTTTCTCCAAACTTCCAATCAATTGGTATTGATGAAAGTATGTGGATTCAAGATTCCATCTCACTAGCAGGTGAACTACACCGAATTTTTGAGTCAATAAATATACCTTATTACGTTAGTGGAGGTGTTGCTAGTTCAATTCACGGGGAACCTCGCTCGACTCGCGATTTAGATTTAGTGATTTCAGTTCAACCTGACCAAATCGATTTGTTGGTAACGACACTTGAAACAGCTGGATACTATTGTCCAGCAGGAGCGGTTGAAGATTTGAAGCGAGGATACGAGCGAATGCTTAACATCACACATACCGAAACCATAGCTAACGCTGACCTTTACATTACTGATAGTTCACCATTTGCACTATCGCAGATGGCACGTCGGATATTACCCGATTTAGATGGGATACCTCAATTTTGGTTGGCTTCGCCAGAGGATACGATTTTACAGAAGTTATGGTGGAGGCAAAGTAGTCAATCTGAAAAACAGTGGCGTGATGTATTGGGGATACTCAAATTGCAAGCACAAAGTTTAGACTATACCTACCTTATAGAGTGGGCGGAAAGTTTAAATTTGGTTGATACGTTGAGTCGGGCATTGACTGAGGCTGGGATTTAACAAAACAGAATTCAGAATTTAGAATTCAATTCTGAATTCTGCATTATTCTTCAATCAAAAACTTTCGTCAATCTTAAGGGTAAAGACCTCTGTCAGTCAGTGCCTGAGCCACTCTACCTACCCCCAGTGTATAAGCCGCTAACCTTAAAGAAATTTGGCGCACCTCCGACTGATGAATTACCTTACGGTATGCTTGCACCATCAAATGTTCCATTTCGCGGTTGACGCGCTCTTCATCCCAAAATACGTAAGAAAGACCCTGCACCCACTCTAAATAACTGACTACTACACCGCCAGCATTCGCCAAGATGTCCGGTAGCACTGTCACACCCCGTGCCTCTAACGCCAAATTAGCCTCAAGAGTAACCGGGCCGTTAGCCGCTTCTGCCACAATCTGCGCCTGCACTTGGTTCACATTTTCTTCAGTGATTTGGTTCTCCAAAGCCGCTGGTATTAAGACATCGCAGGGTAAAGTTAATAAATCTGCATTGCTAATTGGTACAGATTGCGGGAAACCCACAATACTCTTACGATTTTCAGCCGCGTAGACCTTTAACTTGGGAATATCAAGACCAACTTCAGAGAATATGCCCCCAGCACCAGTTGAAACAGCGATGATTTTCGCACCTGCTTCATATAGTAATTCTGCTGCGGCACAGCCGACGTTACCGAAACCTTGAATAGCTACTCGCACTCCTGCTAAGGATTTACCTTTATCTGCTAGCGCCTCACGGACAATAATCATCGTGCCACGTCCGGTTGCCATTTCCCGTCCCAGAGAACCACCAATCGAAAGGGGTTTCCCAGTTACAACTCCTGGTACAGCATTGCCGACATTCACAGAGTAAGTGTCCATCATCCAAGCCATTTCACGGGCAGAAGTACCCATATCTGGCGCAGGAATATCTACGGAAGGCCCAATATCTTTAATCAACTCGCTGATATAACGGCGACTGATTCGCTCTAATTCGCCAACACTATAGCGTTTGGGATCTATAGCAATGCCACCCTTCCCACCACCGTAAGGAATACCTAACAAGGCACATTTCCAGGTCATCAGCATTGCTAGAGCGGATACTTCCCGCAATGTCACAGCCGGATGGTAACGGATTCCCCCCTTGTATGGGCCTAAGACATCACAGTGCTGTACCCGATGTCCAGCGAGAACTTGTATTTCCCCATCATCTAGTTTCACGGGAATGGAAACCGTGACAACCTTACGCGGGTGGCTGAGAATTTCCACCAAACCCTGATTTAAATTTAATTCTTTAGCTGCCGCTTCTAAGTAACTACAGGCTTGGTCAAAGGGGCATATATGTGCTGGAGAAGCAGGTTCTGACAGCAACGAGGATTTTGAAATCATAAATTTTCTCCTAATCACGGTATCTTTGCGAACCGGATATCATCTGTACCTAAGCTTATCCTTTTTTTTTGGAAAAACAAGTTTTCTGTAGTTTTTGTTACAGTTTTATATTTTATATTCTGATATGTAAAAATTCTTCAAAAATCACCTTTCCTAAAGACGCGCAGCTGTGTGTACCTTAATAAAAATTAATATATTATGTTGGTCAGATAGTTAAACCCACAAGTTTTTACCTTGCTAAGGCGATCGCGGCATTCTGTCCCCCAAAGCCAAAACTCAAACATAATACCTGACGAATTCTACTGAGACGTGCTGCTGTAACTAAATCCAAATTAAACCCTGGCTGCCGCAATCCCACACAAGGCGGTAATATTTGATGCCTTAATGCCATGAGAGAAAAAGCTACTCCTATTGCTCCAGATGCCCCTAGTGCATGACCTGTGCTTCCCTTGGTGGAACTAACTGCCACACCTTGGGAAAACATACGCTGGATTACGATACTCTCCATTTGGTCATTTAACTGGGTAGCTGTGCCATGAGCATGAATGTAATCGATATCGCCTGGTAATAGACAACTACGTTCTAGACATTGTTTGATGGCAGCGATCGCACTTTTCCCTTCTGGTTCTGGTGAATTACTATGATATGCATCGTTAGTTAAGCCAAAACCGAGAATTTCACCATACACTTTTGCTTGACGCTGCTTTGCAAACTCTGCTGATTCTAAGACAAACACAGCTGCGCCTTCACCCAACACTAAGCCTTCCCGATGAAAATCAAAGGGATAAGCCCCAGTTTTCGCCAAAGCACCCATCTGCTGAAACCCAGCTAAAGTTAAGGGTGTAATTGGTGCTTCCACTGCACCTGCGATCGCTTGTTGACATTGCCCAGTTTGGATAAGCATAGCAGCTTGGGCAATAGACCAAATTCCAGTCGCACAAGCTGCCATCGGTGCTAAAACTATACCTGATGCACCGATTTGTCTTGCAGCTGCGATCGCATTGATATGAGGTAATGTATTTAGCCAATTTCCCAAAGAGGATACAGGAAAATTTTTCGCGTCACTATACATTTGCCGCGCTAGCATTTCCCAAGACGCTTGATAAGAGCGACTCGATCCAATAACTACAGCACAATCAGCTAAAGGTGCAACTAACCCAGAATCTTGTAAAGCAGAAGCAACAACCATCCGAGTTAACATTGTCAACTCAGATGGTTGTTGAGCAATCAAACCTAGAGGAAATGGTGTAAATGCTGGAAATGGTTGATGTAACCGAATTCCAGATTTACCTGCGATTAAATTTTGCCAGCTATCCTCTAAGCTTCCACCCAAGGCAGAAACTAGACCAATACCAGTAACAACAATTTTGACCAATTTATGAGTTAGGAGTTAAAAGTGAGGAGTTAAGAGTTAAGAGTTTTTTTACTACCTTCCTCGCCCCCCTGCTCCCCTGCTCCCCTGCTCCTCTGCCTCTTCCTCCTACTGTCCTGGTGTTTTCAGATTTTCAGCACCTTGAGTAACTTTAGCGGAGTCAATGCGATCGCCTTGCTGAATTTTGTTTACTACATCGAAGCCTTGAGTGACATTGCCAAATACGGCGTAGTTACCATCCAAAAATGCTAGATCCGCTAAAGTAAAGTAAAACTGGGCAGAAGCGGAATCTGGTGATTGCGATCGCGCCATCGCTACTGCACCCTGTTTATGGGGCAATACGACAGCTTGAGCAGTAGCATCAAATGGTTTATTGTAAATCGGAGTATCTGAACCTTTGGGCTTAACTTCTAAAGGTATATAACGAGCATTTCCCGTTTTTGGGTCAATATAGCTACCTGTTCCCAGTCTATCTGCTGGAACTTTTGGGTCTTTGCTTTGCGGATCACCCCCTTGAACTACAAACGGTTGGGGTTCGCGCACAACTCGATGGAAAGCTAAACCATCGTACACACCCTTTTGCACTAAATCTACGAAGTTGCCAGCTGTGATTGGGGCATTAGTGCCGTCTACTTCGATAGTAATCGGCGAACCTTTAACCGTAATTACCACAGTAGCCTTGCCTTCTAGTCTTGGTAAATCTGTTATTCCAGGAATACTCTCACTAATAGTTTGAGATACAGAAGTTGCTTCAGTAGTTGCCTTGGTGCTTGCCTCGCTTGTTGCCGAGGTAGCAGTCGAGTTTGGAGAAGAGCTATTAGAAGCGACTTGCTGTGTTGAACATCCTCCCAACATCAAGGCACTAATAACCACAAGAGAAAGCAAAAATTGTGAAATTTTTAACCGCATTGCCTGTTACCGATTTAACCAGAGTATCTTATCGTTTTCAGGGGCATTGGGATTAGGGGAGAGGTGACAGCTAACAGGTGATAGGGAATAATCTGTACCCTGTAACCTCTACCCTATACCCTAATTTCTTAAAGTCCTTCTAACGACACTCCCAAAAAGCGGGCTAACTTTGCGCCTTCTGTTTCCAACTCTGTTAAAGATAAGGGTTGTCCAACCCGTGTTAAGGGTATATCTCGCCGTCCCTTAATGCGTAGATAGAGGGCGCGACGGGGGTTAAGACCTTCTTTTACGTCTATTAGTACAGATTGGACATCTTCTATGCGGCTATCAATCTGAATTCGGCGGTTTTTACCAGGAAACCCCCAGCGGAAGATTTTGATTGCGCCAGTTTCCTGATTAAATTCGTTGTAACCGCCTCCAACATCCAATAAAATCACTAGCCACAGGTATGTGGCTAATAGCAAGCCAGCAGCACCATATAACCCCATCACTAATCCTTGGGGGACGAATACCAGTTGAGTGGGATCGGAAACTATGAGTAAATTAACTTTTAAATAACTGGATATTCCAGACAATAAAAAGCCGCTTGCTCCCAAGGTAACGATAGTTGCCCACCAGTAGTTACTGAACCGACGAGAACCGAGAACATTTTGGTGCAGGAGGCGATCGCCTTTGTTAATCGTTGTTGATGTCGTCATTGAACTACCATTGCCCGTGAGATACTCGCTGTCATATACTCGCACACTGAATGCTTTTGCATAGAGTGGTGGGTTCCTGTGCCAATCCGGCTATTGCTTAGGAGGCACCCAGAGCTATGTTTGAAGTCCACGGGAACCCTGCCGCAGACTATAAATTTTTCACTTTGTACCTTACAAATTTTACTGTCCCGGATAATGCTGGCTTACTTGTACTACGGGACAAACCACTGAGGCTATTTGTATTAGTCAAGATATGCCAACTTCCTTTCTCCTTGTCTAACGTTTCACATAGGTTTTCCAGAGGTGTATCAACGACCGTGGCGGCGAAGTGACTATCCGCATTTTACCAAACATCGTTGACAAAAACTCAACTGCGCCCTTCCATGTTCCTGCTACCGATATAATTTTTTAGGGAATGTTGTACTATTTTTTTACTCAATGGCTGATAAAAATTCTTTCTCCCTGCCATTCTGCCCCCCTTATTCCCTGCTACCCTCTCTCTGCCTCTTTTTGACCTCTTGAAATGAGTTACCTACCTACGTCTATCTACATTAAATTTTTTCAGATTTCTGAGAAAAGTTGTGTCAAATTGTAAAATTTCTGATATTCATATTATTTATAAGGTTCGTGTTTCATGCCTAATTTGCTTCTGTGTATCAGGCAAAAACCCTGAGTAGTGTGATAAGTTAAGAATCATTAAGTTACCACAAGCTAGATTACTAGCCGATGGTACGTGTAATGTCATAACCCTGAGAAATAATGACTTAACTAGTCAGTAAGCTCTCAGAATCTCAGTTACTTAAAAGCAGTTGAGATTGTCAAAAAAAACGTTAATTCCTCATGGCAGTCGGTTACATTGGCTTTCCGTAATGCCCTCGAAACGTTGCAATTTTAGTAAAAACAGAGGATTTTAGTCCGATGACCATCGCAGTTGGACGCGCCCCTAGTAGAGGGTGGTTTGACGTTCTCGACG